>NZ_KV804209.1:0-28532 GCF_001811305.1 Streptococcus sp. HMSC056C01 | reverse complement strand
CTAGTTTGCTCTTTGATTTTCATTGAGTATAAACCGATGATATTGTACAAAAATTTTACATAAAAATCATTCTGGATACCAAAATGGGTACCAAAACAAAAAAATAGGCTCTCCGAAAACTCGGAAAGCCTTATTTAATGCTACTTCTAGCTTCCTCGCCTTTTCATTTCAAGGCTCGGGATAAAAAGGTTCACTGGACCTTTTTATTTTGCGATTGGGTAAACAGAAACTTGTTTTTTATCGCGACCTTTACGTTCAAAGCGTACTACGCCTTCAACTTTAGCGAACAAAGTATCGTCTCCACCACGTCCAACGTTTACACCTGGATAGATGTGTGTACCACGTTGACGGTAAAGGATTGATCCACCTGTTACAGTTTGTCCGTCAGCTGCTTTAGCTCCAAGACGTTTTGCTTGTGAATCGCGTCCGTTTGATGTAGAACCTCCACCTTTTTTGTGGGCGAAAAGTTGCAAGTTGTTAAGAGTCATTTTTAACATAATGTTTTCCTCCGTGTTAGTTTTCTGTGATAACTCTGGTTTGGACGAACTCAGAAGAGTCCTCCGATAAGGTTGCCATACCTAAGAAAAATGATTCAAAAAATAACTGCGTCATTTCTCTCTGGTGTGAAGGAAGGTCTCTAGGAATTTCAACCATCAGATAGCCACCTTCATCTTCGTTTAATTCTAAGATTGGTTCATAGCCTGCAAATTTCTCAATCGAATTGATAAAGTTAATGGCAAGCGTAGAAACCGATGCACACACGACATCAAAGCCGTATTCGCCACTCTCGGCGTGTCCAGTAATTTCCGCACTCCTCAGCTCGCCATCTTCGGCTCTCTCAAAGACTGCTTGTATCATGTGTTCTCCTTAAAATTAAGCGTTGATTGCGTTGATGACAACTTTTGTATATGGTTGACGGTGACCTTGTTTACGGTGGCTACCTTTTTTAGGTTTGTACTTGTAAGTAACAACTTTCTTTTGTTTTCCTTGTTTTTCAACAGTTCCAACTACAGTAGCTCCAGCAACAAGTGGAGTTCCGACAACAGTGTTTTCACCACCAACAAGAACAACTTCGTTAAAAGTAACTTCTTGACCAGCTTCAACGTTCAATTTTTCAACGTAGATTGCTTGACCAACTTCAACTTTAACTTGTTTTCCGCCAGTTTTGATAATTGCGTATGTGCTCATTATGCACCTCCTATGATTTTTTAGGGTTTCCCCGTATTTTTGTGAAGACTCGCCTAGCATCGTGGGACGAACCACTTAAAAGAAGAGCTCTAAGTATAACAAAGAATAAACTAGGAATTGAGCCGAAGACATAACTTATGTTAGACAAGGCGATAATGACGAAGTTTAAATTTGTTATACGACGAGCAACGATGTTCGTGCGGTTGCACAGGACTGTGCATAGTCAACTCTTCAAGTATAGCATGATTCCTAGTTTTTGACAAGTATTTATTATCGAATTTAAACTTTTTCTCTTATTTTTTTCCTCCAAGATGCAAAAAGCATACTTAGATAAAAAATACTCATCATGATTGGAATCCCTAAAATTGTTTTTTCTTCATAAAAAATACTCAGATAAGCTGATACAACAACCCCAATCACAAAACTCGACAGCAAGCTAATAAAGATGAGACCTTCTCTTAAAAAAGGTGTATGTTTTGTGCGAACATATTCGCCAAATGCTAACATGGTTCGTTTGATATTTCCGGTCATAAATGCATTGTTGTATGCAATTCCTGAAACTTCTCCGAATGCTGTTGTTACAAGTCCCATACAAAATGCTAACGGTGGTACTATGTATATATTATCAACCGTCAAGGGAACAAATCCTATTATCAAAGATAAAATTGCTAGTGGAATAAGGGATAGAATTGGTTTTCTTACAATCCTCAACTTTTCTTTATAGACTGTCAAGAGGAAAACACCTACCATAAAGGAAATCAAGGTCATTACCTTTGCACTGGCATCTGAAACATTGTCCTGAATGAGACCAACGGAAAGGAAAACGACATTCCCCGTTTGGCCTGCAACTAGAGTATTCCCACGTATGATAAAGGTATAGGCATCTACATAACCCGCACAAAAAGTCAAAAAAAGCGCCAATCTTTTTGAATGACGAGAAATTTTTCTCATAGGTAATAATCTCATACTACACTCCTATTTTTTCTGAATCTATTGTACCATTTTTTGATGAAAATTCGAAGTGTCAAATAAAAGAATTGTCTCCCTTTGGCTAGTTTAGTCTATCTGTGATATAATGAAAGCAGTCATTACTTGTAGAAAAGGAGATTTCATGCTTAAACTCGGTATTATCGGTACTGGTGCAATCAGTCACCACTTTATAGAAGCTGCTCATACTAGTCAGGAATTCCAGTTAGTGGCTGTTTATTCAAGAAAGCTCACGACTGCTCAGCAATTTGCTAGTTCCTATACAGATGTTAGTCTATTTGATAATTTAGAGGATTTCTTCCAGTCTGATTTTGATATTGTCTATATCGCAAGTCCCAATTCTCTGCATTATACTCAAGCCAAGCTTGCTCTAGCATCGGCTAAACATGTTATCCTTGAAAAACCAGCGGTGACTCAACCACAAGAATGGCAGGATTTAGTTGAAATAGCTCAAGAAAATCAATGTTTTATCTTTGAAGCAGCAAGAAACTATCATGAGGAAGCCTTCACAATTATTAAAAACTTCTTAGCAGACAAGCAAATTTTAGGTGCAGATTTCAACTATGCCAAGTATTCTTCTAAGATGCCAGACCTTCTTTCTGGAAACACTCCGAATGTATTTTCAGACCGTTTTGCTGGTGGGGCTCTCATGGACTTGGGAATTTATCCGATCTATGCTGCGGTTCGCTTGTTTGGTAAGGCACTTGATGCGTCCTATCAAGCTCAACAACTTGACAACACCATTGATTTAAATGGAGATGGTATCTTATCTTATCCTGAATATCAAGTTCACATCAAGGCTGGTAAAAACATTACTTCTAATCTGCCTTGTGAAATATACACAACAGATGGAACCTTGACGCTCAACACCATTGAACATGTTCGCTCAGCTATTTTTACAGATCATCAAGGTAATGAAACACATCTACCTATTCAACAGGCACCTCATACCATGACTGAGGAGGTCGCTGTTTTTGCTAACATGATCAAGCAGCCAAACCCAGAACTTTACCAAGCTTGGTTAGAGGATGCATCACACGTCCATAACCTAATTTACACTATGCGCCAGACTGCTGGCATTAGATTTGAGGCAGAAAAATGAAAACCAAACTACCTACAGAATGGCTAGAGCTAACCGAACAACTCGGCTTTCAAGAATTCACACCCATTCAAACTCAGATTTTTGATCCGATTTTAGATGGTCAAACCCTTCTTGGAGTTAGTCCAACTGGTACAGGTAAGACTTTAGCTTATCTCCTACCAAGTCTTCTTCGTCTCCAAAAGAAAAAAGCGCAACAACTATTGATTTTAGCACCAAATACTGAACTGGCTGGTCAGATTTTTGAGGTAACTAAAACTTGGGGTGAAGCAATTGGCTTGACTGCTCAGCTATTCCTTTCTGGTTCGAGTCAGAAACGTCAAATCGAACGACTTAAAAAAGGCCCAGAAATCCTTATTGGAACTCCTGGTCGCATCTTTGAACTGATTAAATTGAAGAAGATCAAGATGATGAATGTGGAAACGATCATTCTTGACGAGTTCGATCAGTTGCTAGATGATTCTCAAATTCACTTTGTTGAGAAAATCACTCACTACGCACCTCGTGACCACCAACTCATCTATATGAGTGCCACTACCAAGTTTGACCGAGATAAGATTGCGCCCAACACGCGCACCATCGACCTCTCTGATCAAAAGTTGGACAACATTCAACACTTCTACATGCAAGTAGACCAACGACACAGAGTTGATATGCTTAGAAAACTGGCACATGTCGAGGATTTCCGTGGCCTAGTCTTCTTTAATAGTTTGTCAGACCTCGGAAGTGCTGAGGAAAAATTGCAGTATCGCGATGTTTTAGCTGTTTCACTAGCTAGCGATGTCAACGTTAAGTTCAGAAAAGTTATTCTCGAAAAATTCAAAGACAAGCAACTAACACTGCTTCTTGCAACAGACCTTCTAGCTCGTGGTATCGACATTGACAGCTTAGAATGCGTGGTTAACTTTGACGTTCCTAGAGATATGGAAACTTACACTCACCGCGCTGGCCGTACAGGACGTATGGGCAAAGAGGGCTATGTAATCACACTTGTAACGCATCCCGAAGACATCAAAAAGCTGAAGAAATTTGCAAGTGTACGTGAAATTGTCTTGAAAAATCAAGAACTGTATATCAAATAGAGGCTGGGACAAAAATCCCAACCTCATTTTTTATTAGCAAAAAACTTTGACCTGCTAGTTGATTGGGAACTTCGAAATCGAAACTTTGACTTCCGATTTCTCCTCCACTTTTTACCCCCAGGTAATTTCTAAGCGATAGTTTGCAAATGGATTTCCTTCTTTGTTTTGTAGTTGATAGGCTAGTTCAATCTTTTGTTGTTCAACTTGATAATGGCTTGTTTGGATGATAAACTCCTGTATCCCCATTGGTGTAGGAATATAGGCTAAACTATCAACTTCCTTCAGAAAACGCATGATGGTCTTAGGGTTGGAAAATCGAGACATCACCAACTCTGTATCATTAAACTTGAGTACCACTTTTTCCTTCTCTTCATTGTAAAAAAGGAGATAGGAAAAATCACCTTTCTCACGTAACTCAACATCATAAAGTTGGTCGATCACTTCCAATTGTTCATCAAATTGGATGGTATTTCTCATTCGAATCTTCACTTCAAGTCCTCTTTCTTCACTCTTATCCTACTATTTTACCAAAAACTGTAGCTTTTTGCTATAATGGTTTTATGAATGAAAAAGTATTTCGTGACCCTGTTCACAATTATATCCATGTTGATAATCAGATTATCTATGACTTAATCAATACCAAAGAATTTCAACGGCTTCGTCGTATCAAGCAGCTCGGAACATCCAGTTATACCTTTCATGGTGGAGAACATAGTCGTTTCTCTCACTGTCTGGGTGTTTACGAGATTGCACGACGCATCACCGAGATTTTTGAGGAAAAGTATCCTAAAGAATGGGATCCTTCGGAGTCCCTCCTAACCATGACTGCAGCCCTCCTTCATGACCTAGGACATGGTGCCTATTCGCATACTTTTGAAAATCTCTTTGATACCGATCATGAGGCGATTACGCAGGAAATTATCCAAAGCCCTGAGACAGAAATTCATCAGGTTCTCTTACAGGTAGCCCCAGATTTCCCCAAAAAGGTAGCTAGTGTTATTGACCATACTTATCCTAACAAGCAGGTGGTACAACTCATTTCCAGTCAGATTGATGCAGATCGCATGGACTATCTCTTACGTGACTCCTATTTTACAGGGGCTTCTTATGGGGAATTTGACCTAACACGTATCTTACGAGTTATTCGCCCTATCGAAAACGGAATTGCCTTTCAACGAAACGGGATGCATGCCATCGAAGACTATGTTCTTAGTCGCTATCAAATGTATATGCAGGTTTATTTCCATCCTGCTACACGTGCTATGGAAGTCCTTCTGCAGAATCTTTTGAAACGTGCTAAAGAACTTTATCCAGATAATAAGGACTTCTTTACACTGACATCCCCGCATCTACTGCCATTTTTCGAAAAGAATGTGACCTTGACTGACTATCTGGCTCTGGATGATGGTGTGATGAATACCTATTTCCAGCTCTGGATGACTAGTCCTGACAAGATACTAGCAGACCTGTCACAACGTTTTGTCAATCGCAAGGTCTTTAAATCCATTACCTTTTCACAAGAAGATCAAGAACAGCTTGCATCTATGAGAAAACTGGTTGAAGATATCGGCTTTGATCCAGACTACTACACAGCTATTCATAAGAACTTTGACCTTCCTTATGATATCTATCGTCCTGAATCTGAAAATCCACGAACGCAGATTGAGATTATACAAAAAAATGGAGAACTAGCAGAACTCTCTAGCCTGTCTCCTATCGTTCAATCCCTTGCTGGCAGTCGCCACGGAGATAATCGTTTTTATTTTCCGAAAGAAATGTTAGACCAAAACAGCATCTTCGCAAGCATTACCCAGCAATTTTTACACTTGATTGAAAATGATCATTTTACACCAAATAAAAGCTAAAAGAGGAAATTTATGAGTATTAAACTAATCGCTGTCGATATCGACGGAACCCTTGTCAACAGTAAGAAGGAAATCACTCCTGAAGTATTTGCCGCTATTCAAGATGCCAAAAAAGCTGGTGTCAAAGTTATGATTGCAACTGGACGTCCTATCGCAGGAGTTGCCAAACTTCTAGATGACTTGAAATTAAGAGATGAAGGTGACTATGTAGTGACCTTCAACGGTGCCCTTGTTCAAGAAACTGCTACAGGACATGAAATTATCAGCGAATCCTTGACTTATGAAGATTATCTAGATATGGAATTTCTCAGTCGCAAGCTCGGTGTCCATATGCACGCTATTACCAAGGACGGCATCTATACTGCTAATCGCAATATCGGAAAATATACCGTTCACGAATCAACCCTTGTCAGCATGCCAATCTTCTATCGTACACCTGAAGAAATGTCTGATAAGGAAATCGTCAAATGTATGTTTATCGATGAGCCTGAAATTCTGGATGCCGCTATTGAAAATATTCCTGCAGAATTTTATGAGCGCTACTCCATCAACAAATCTGCTCCTTTCTACCTTGAGCTCCTTAAAAAGAATGTAGACAAGGGGTCAGCTATTACTCACTTGGCTGAGAAACTAGGATTGACCAAAGATGAAACCATGGCTATCGGAGACGAAGAAAATGACCGTGCCATGCTCGAAGTCGTAGGTAACCCAGTTGTTATGGAAAACGGAAACCCAGAACTCAAAAAAATCGCCAAATACATCACCAAATCTAATGACGAATCTGGCGTTGCTCATGCCATTCGAACTTGGGTGTTGTAGAAAGAATAGACAGAATAGACAAAAACCGCTCTGCTGAGCGGTTTTTGATGTCTGATTACTGCCCCCTGCAGGAATCTAAAATATGCTTAGAAATCCTATTCTAATAACATTTTAAATAGGATTGGTCAATTTTTGGTCAAAATTTTTGCTTTATTTTTATTCCTTATCCAGCATAAATTTTCTAATCAATTCATACTCCTTATCAATTACTTCTTGCAATACATGACCATAAGTTTTAATAATCTGTTGAATATCCTTATGCCCTAATAATCTTGCAACAACCCAAATATCAATTCCTTTAGCTAAAAGGTAAGAACCGTAGGTATGTCGTCCTGCTGTCGCTGTCATTTCCTGATTCCCAATTTCAAGTTCTGATAAACAAGCTCTCAAACTTTTATTCAATCCTGAATTTGTAGGTATTTTATACCTTCTATCATAGAATACTAAATCATGTTTCTTTAATTCTTCACGATCAAATAGTATCTTTTCTTGTTCAATTTGTAATGTTTTCAAAACAAGAAACAAATCATCATCAATCGGAATTTCTCTTATAGATGTTTTTGTTTTAGGAGGTACAAATTCTTGCCGATCCCCTACAAATCGCCTATATGTTCGAATTGACTTATTTTCAAAATCTATATCAGACCAGCAGACAGCCATACCTTCTCCCACCCTAAATCCTGTTTTAAACAAGAAGTATAATAGATATGGTATTACTGATTCTCTATAATTGAATTTTCCTTTCAAATGAGACAACAATTTCTTATATTCTGAAATACTATGAATATATTTATCATCTACATCGCCAGATTCTAAACCAAATATTTTCACATCTTCTGTAATATCGGTTATCTGTAAGCCACCTCGTTTACTAAATTTTATTGTTGATCTTATATCTGCATTTATTCTTCGCAAGTGATCAGCAGTCACCTTTTTCCCATATTCATTTAATCGTGACTGATATTCTTGATGATTTATACTCATTGCTGGTATATCTGAGAATATTTTTTCTATCGCTTGACCTCTTGCATAGTACGTTTCTATCGTGGAACTTGCCTTTTCTGATGGAAGAATCACTAAATTATCCCAATCCTGCCACAACTCATACAGTGTAGACTTACTATCAAATCTTATTGTATAGTTTGATTGAAATAATTTCCTCTCTTTTTCCTGTGCTTCATTCATTGCTTCTCGTTTAGTTCTAAAACCCGAATTTGTCGCAATAACATTACCTTTCTTATCAAATATTCGGTAATCCCAAAGTTTGTTTTTTCCACGCTGTCTGTAACTTGCCACACTAACTCCTTTCTGAATGGCAACCATCACCATTCTATTATAACATTAATAATATTTTTTGATAATTTTTATCAAAATATTCCCTTGTTTTTCTTGCTAAAAATCTATAAGGTGATCCCTTACTTTTCGGATATAAGACAAATCCTTCTTTATTTTGCTCAATATCTAATTCATTTTTTATTGTTGGATTCAATAAAATATCATTGACCAATTTTGTTTTACTAATAGACAATAATTCCTCAACCTTATCAATAGTCCACCATTGACCAATTTCTTCTTTCTGTATTAAATCTAGATACTCGGAACGACTGATCAAAACCATATTGGAAGGAATTGGAACTTCAATATTAAATACTTGTTTCGACTCTTTCATTTACTACTCCTTAAACAACAGCAAAAAAAAAAACAAGCCATTTCTGGCTTGAATTTATTTTCTTAATACGCACTTTTTTGATATTCATCCCATAAAGCTTGAAGATCATCTGCATTTTCTAAAACATACTGCCTTACAATCTTCATATCTTTTGATTTCAATCTACCATCTCGAAGCTCTCCAGTCAAAAACATTGAACCTACTTCCTCACCATGGATATAGATATGAATATGTGCCTTCTGACCTTTATGATTATGCTCATTCGGACGAATCTCAATACCATACTTCAAAAAAGAATACTTAGGCATGTAACAACCCCACGTAGTCCTTCCACGTTTCAAGGTAGTTATCACGATTCAATTCAATTTGTTTTTGAGCAAACCGAATATCATAATCAGCCAAGTCCAAGTCCTCTAAGACTTCACCTGTAAGAATATTAAAAGTTCCAATCAATTCTTCATCATCATACATACGTAAGATAGGGTTATTAGGATTTTTAAAAATATCTTCTTTTGTGACTTCTAGATTTGTAACACCAAATTCTTTAATCATGATTCCTTCTCCTTTCACTTTCTTTTATTATATCACATTTTCAATTATTTTATAATTGTTCTAACAACTTCTCCATATCAGGAAAATAAGTATAAGCTACTCCTCTACTGAAATCAAAAGAGTAGCCTTCCTCAATTGATACAGATACACTAGCATAATTTCTTCTTGGTAATTTTTTATTAGCATGACTCCCTTCATAATCATAAATAACTTTAACAAACTTCGCATTTTTTATAACTTCAACTATCATAGTTTCAATACCATGATCAGTTACAGAGTCAGCAATAAACTCTATAGATTCTTGATTTTCACCTAACCTACTAGCTAACTTCACAGCATAGATCTTTAATAATTCTACTTGATCCATTTTAACTCCTTAAACCAACAAAAAACAAGGCAAGTTTTACCCTGCCTTGACTAATTTTGTGCTACTTAACTTTTCGTTTTCCAAAAAATGTCGCAATCAAACCAACAAATCCCCAAATAGTTGCAAAAATTGTACTAGCTGTTCCAGTATTTGGAAGAACTTTTAGTTCCCCTTCCTTATCTTTCAAAGCGATTGTTCCATCTTTTTGTTTGACTGCTCCCACTTCATAAGGCTCTTTTTCTACATAATTGCCTTCACTTTCTTCTACAACTACTTTGCCTTTATTAGTGCCTACAATCTTATATCCTGTATTTGTTTCGATAGGTTTTTCTTTAATTTCTTCTTTAGTCACATTCAAGGGTTTAGGTTCTTCTTTTTCTTTTACTCCAACATTATCCTCTGCCTTTTGTTTTTGTTCCTTCACTTCTGGAGTATCTTCTTTATTTGGTTTCGTATTTTCTTCTCCCTCTTTTGATTTATCCGAAGATGAATCAGAAGATTTTTGATCCCCTTGTTTATCATCACCTACATTTTCAACAGGCTTTTCTTCTTTAGATTTATTGGTAGAAGGACTTGTTGGCTCCACAACTACTCCTGTATGATCGTGTTCCTGATTCTTATTAGTATCTTTTCCAAGTTCTTCAGATGGTTTATCTTCTTTTGGTTGTTCTGTTGGCATTATCTGCTCTACAACTACTCCTGTATTATCCTTGTCCTCTTTTTTATCCACACTTCCACCCAAATCCAGATTTTCATTTACTGTTGGCGCTGTAGACTCCTTAGGAGCTTCTGTAGGTTTTTCTGAAACTACTAAACCTGAATTATCATTTGGAGTTGAACTATTTCCACCCAAATTAATTTCATCTGCTAAAATTCCATTTGCGACTGAACTCAATACAGCCACTGACAACAATGTTACAAATTTTTTATTCATATTTTTCCTCTTTTCTTATTTACCAATTACATATAAAAAGTTTTTTGCTTGATCAGCAGTAAAGACACGATAATCTGTAATTCCTGTTCCTTGCATTGGTTGAATCACATTACATTCAGAAATCAATATCGAACCATCATCTTTAACATCTTCGACAAAGGCAACATGACCATAGGTTGCATGACTACCTGCTTGTCCTCCTTGAAACGAAACAGCAGAATGTTTAGTCGGTGTATTTGTCACCTCATATCCATCCTTGTGAGCCCAATCCTGACCATTTCCCATATACGGATCAAAGTTTATTCCAAATTCTTTTGCCCGATTGAAAACATACCAAGTACATTGACCATACGGATAAGACTGAGTGATATAGCCATCTTGATTTATTTCCTTATCAATCGAAAATCCACTAGGTAATTCAGTCGAAACCTGACCAAATGGAACATCTACGCTCCCTGCTATTGAATTGCTACTTGATGAGCCGTCTGATTCAATCGTACCTTTAAAGACTTCATACCACTTCTTACTGTCCTTTTCTAGCTTCTCTAGTTTTGTTTGTCCGTCTGATAACAATACACCTTCATAATGTTCAGACCAATACTTGGCACTTTCAAAAGGATCAGTTGCCTTTTGCATATAATCTTTGACTTTTTTATAGCCATGATTTAATTCATAGCTCATTAGTTCCAGCTCTACTGTACTATCCAAAGTACGAGAGCTTGCATTTCTCCATCTATCACCATTGATAGTATTATCCCAACCTGACCATTGGAAATATCCAGCAACTCCACCTGAAGGATTCGTTAGTTTAGGATCAAATCCACTTTCTCTTTCAGCATTTGCAAGAGAACCACTAGCACCCTCTAAAGTAAATTTCTCTTTAGATAGTTGCCAGTTAAGAATCTTAATGACATCTTCTGCACGTTCCACCGAGATATTCGCTTTTTGAGCTACTTCTTGTGCTGTTAAACGTGTTCTCTTTCCAGTCGTACTATCAGATGAACTCCCTGAAGACACACCTACAAATCCAATCATCAGAATCAAGATTAGAAATAAGGGTAGAATTGTCGCAATTATAGAACCAAAAATCTTTGCGTATTTTTTAGCTATCACTTCCTACCCCTCTTTCTTTCAATATTTACATTTGGAAGTTCTACTTTTTTATCTCTTCCCTTTTTCTTTAAACTACTAATCTTACCCCCTTTCATTTTTTTACTTTTCGGAGAATTAATCTTTGGTTTTTGAGGTGATACCTTATTCAAAGGATTCACTTGATTCATTCTCTTGTCTACCTTGGCTTGAAATTCTGCTTTCTTTCTGGCCAAACGTTTTTCTCTCAAACGTTTCACCTCATTACGAGAACTATTTTTTATTTTCTCATGATAATCTGCCTTTGTTCCAAAAGACTTTCTTTTTGAATTTAAGTCTATAAACTTATTCGATTCTTGATTTCTAAACGCATTTGTACGAACTTCATAAAGGAAAGACATCGCTCTATTTCCTTTTTCTTTCAGAGCATTAACCGTACCTGTTGTTCTATGTTTGACAGTCGCATAACCATCTCTAACTCTACTATAAGTTTCATTTTCGTTAGTATCAAATACCTGTTCTTTAGTCAATCCTTGTTTTTTATCCAGGTTATTAGTTGGCGAGCGTAAATTTTTAAGACGAGCTTGTAGACTTTCTTTCCCCATCTTCAATCCACCTTTTGCAAACTGACCACTAACTACTAAACCGTCTTTACCTGTCCTATACAATTTCTCTCGAATCGTTTTAGTTCCTTTATTCAGATTAAATCCATTTATTCGACTAACAGGCAAACGCCCAATTCGTGAGAACATAGATAAAATCATTGCTCTATTCTTAATCATTAAAACTAACAATATCGCTTTTACAAATATCACAACTAATACATTCTCACCAACTGCATAGCCAATGAAATCTGTTAAAGAATTATAGAAGAATACAAATAATGTTGTAGCTAATAATGTTACAGATGATAAAATCAACATAGATATAGCTTTTTTATTAAATCCATGAATCAAATGTTCCATCTTTGGAAATAGACTGATCAATAAAATAAATGGCAATATCAAAATTAAAAAGATATAAACCATTAAAAAGAAAAATCGTGATAATCCTAAAACAAGATAAACACTACCAACTACAATTACATCAACCAGTGAAGCAAAAGCATAGCTAAACTTTGCTCCCCACTCATTTTTCAACATCTTATTTTCAGGATCTTTGTCTTTGGCAATATCCTTGATTTTTTTCTCGCCGACAAGATGATCTCCATCCCCCTGCTTATATCCAGCTAAATCTTCAAATTCCTTATCAGATAATTGAAATGAGCCATCTTCCTTTATTGGAGAGTTCATATACTTATAAGCCTTGATAATAGTATCATTAAAATAAGCATCAATCTCATTGGAACTTTCTGGAGTCAGAGTTTTTGTTATCTCACCATTAAGCGTAATTGTTGTTGTTCTAAATCCATCATATAAGTGAGCCAATAAATATTTATTTTGACCGTCCACATTGAATCTTATAAAATATAAACCAATAAGAGTATAGATCAGTACCATTTTAATAAATGACTTCATCACACTACCCTTACCAGTCGCAAACAAATACAATAGATAAACTGCCATACTAGCACCAACAACATAAACAACTTCTTTACTGAATAGAGAAGAAAATACTTTACTAGAATTGTCTATCGTATTATTCAATAAAGAAGTTATATCACTCATTCCATCAACTGCACCATAAATACCAGCAATAATCCAAAAGATAAATTTTGATACCCAAAATACAGCTTGCACAATCGAATTGAAGAAATAATTCATATTTGAATCAAATCCAAAAAATTTCTTATCAAAATAAACCTTACTAGTCAAATCAGACATTTGGGACTTATAATTTTCAAAAGTCAATTTACTTGATTCTTCTTTTTTCTTTAAGGCTTCTTGTGTTTCTTTTGCCTTTTTGGCATTATCCAGTATTTTTTTTGCATTTTCAGCAGGATCGGTTAATTTTGGAGTATTTGTATTTTTATCAAACTCAATAATATTAAAATTATTATTCGGTAAAATTGGCTCAGTAGCACTAGCTACAAAAGGAAAGAAAAATATAGACAAAATAAATCCTAATAAAATATTCCTTCTCATTTTTCCCCCTTACTGTACTGATACCAAACTAGATTCAACTGTTTCAAATAATGGTAAAAACTCAGGGAAAATTGTACCATCTACTGTAATACGTTCTTTTCGTCCGAAAGTATCGTAATAGATACATTGACCCATTGTTTGATTTTCTAACCACGCTCTTGATAATTCATCATTTTCAACTCGTAAATGTTCCAGTATTGCTTCTGTTTCTGTATGTTCAGGAAAAGCAAAGACTGTACCAAATCCAGTTGTATCATCACTTGTTTTCAAGTCTTTTACGGATTGAGTTACCAATACTAAGAAATTGTTAAAGGATCGTCCTGTACGTTTGATACGGTTAACTACTTGTCGTCCAGCAGGAGTTGACATAATCTGCCATGCTTCATCAAGGAATAACATTGTTTCCTTATCTTTCTCACGTTCACCAAAAATCGCACAGAAATAAGTTAAAGCATACATAACGGTCAAACTTCTCAACTGAGTTTCAGTCATTTCATCTTTATTTGTACCTTTAGGCATATCAAGACCTGTAATTTCAACAATAATTACTTTATCATCTGTTTTCAAAACTTCTTGACTACCATCAGAAAAGCACAAAGATAGCAGTGAATTTTTTGAAATTCTCTTTAGGAAATAGCCAGCAGTAGCAACTTCTTCTTTTGCATTGCTTTCCAATTCAGCAAATACCTGCAACATACCAACCTTTTCACCAGCATTTCTACGCTCAAATACCTTATCAATCGCATCTAACAGATAGGGTTGAATCTTGATATAAGAATCTTTATCCAATACAGAAGCTACAAGTACTGTTGCTAATTCTGTCAACTCTCCTTCATCTTCTAAAAATGAAAATGGATCAAGAACCCCTCTATTTTCCTCTTTTCGCATATCCAAAGTAATAAAACGAATAGAGCGTATAAATTTTTGAAGTGGTTTATAGGTACCAGCCTTTTCTAACTTAGCTAAAACTGATAAAAACTGTTTCTTCATTTCAGCTTTAGGATCGACATATAATACTCTGGCTTTAAATAGAGCATGAAAAACAAATAATAACTTTGTCAGGAAAGATTTTCCATTTCCAGTCGCACCAGTAATAGCTGTATGAGGATTGCTTGTTTCCTTTCCATGAATACCAATTTTATTCGCTTGTAGTAAGTTCGTAAACACAATATTGGTACTTGAATCCAAAGCACGTTTAAAATCTCCAAACCATGAAGCAATTTCTTTATCAATTCGAGCAATAGGAAAGCCAATATCTGTACCTACTTTTTTCTTTGTAAAGAAAAGATTCTCACATAATCCACGCAGACTTGAATATTGTAAATAACTTTCTCTTTTATTATCAATCAACTCTGTCAAACGACACTTATAGAATAAGTAGACTTGATCTGCAACAGCCTTGACAATTTCAACTTCCATATCTTTCAATCTTGAAGCTAATACATCATACTTCACATTCAATTCTTCAATACTATCACCAGTAATCTGTAACAAGTGAAGATACGTTACCATCAATTCCTTATTATCATGCTTCTCTTGAAAATCTTCTAACAACTCATGACTTTCCAAAACTTCAATCTTTTGAACATCATCATTCTCAGCAGTTTCATTTACTGTATTCCCAAGATTTTTGCGTTTATTTCTTGCTTTTGTACTTAAAGAATAGATTCCACTTCTTGTTGAAAAACGAACTTTCAACACACTATTGACAGGAAAACCAATATTCTTAATTTCCTCTAGTAAATGTAAATAGGAAACGTTTTTGGGATAAGCATATACAGGAATTGTTGCAACATAACTTTCTTCTTCACCATTGATCAACTTCAAAGCATTTCCAGCACCAACTTCAATAATTGTTTCGTCCACATTCTCAATCGAATTTTCAAGCGCAACAATTTCACTTTCCTTATCATAGTATTGACCATTCAAAAAATGAATTCGATTCAATAGCTCTAAATCAGTTTTTTCAACTTCCTTAATAGTTAAAGCATGTAACTTTGTTTGAATCAATTCTTTCTGTTTTTCCCAATCTTTCCACCATTCAACTTTCGGCAACTCTTCAAAGCCAATCATTTTCATAATTGTTTTTCGGAAAGTCATAATTGTCTGCTTAATCGTCACCTTAAAATCAGACGACACATTGACCGACTTTAAAGGTACAACTAAATAATCTCTTGATTCTGTTAAATATGTAACTTCTTCCTCTAGCCTTTCTTCTAATTTTGAAATCACATAATTTCCTAATGGACTTGTACCAACATCTTGCTCAATATCCTGAGATAGTAAAGCGATCTTCTTTGCTAAATCTAAATCAAAGTTAATAGTATGAATCGCAAGATCATTGTATTCAGCAATACTAGACAAATTATTGAATACCAGGTCTTTGCTATCCTCTTTCTCACCATCTTCAATCGTATTGATGACTTGTGGCTCTACTTCAAATACAGCCAGCACACTTCCATCTTTTAAGAGAATCAAGCTATCATCTATCGCCCAAATGTTATTCGTTAATTCCACGATAAATTCTTCTCACTTTCTCATATTTTTTTCCTTTACAGAGATACATTGTTGTCCGTTCTCTATCATACTCAACCCAAAACTTGAAATAGTCCACTAGAAATCGAAACAATGTTTTCCCATCAATCTTATTCTCAGATAATATGTTTCCACACCACCAACCAGCAAACAATGAAGCTACAAAACGAAAACCCCAATCCAATAAGGGTACATACCCTAGTAAGAACCATACTAAAACAAAACTTACTAGAGTATAGACTATGGTCGACATTTTTATCGCAAATGGTAAACTGAAATCCTCATTTATCTTATGCACCCAAATAGGTTGTTTAAAAGCAGTAGTGTAAACATAGAGTTTTTTATCTTCCCTCCTCATAACATTTTCCTACTTGAATAATTCAAGGGCTTTAGACCAAATAGGCTTCGTAGCATTTAATACTGTCTCAGGATTTTCAAAAAAGAAAAGAATGAATCCTGCAACCAAAACAATCACAACAAGTTTTCCTAACTGCTGCTCTTTCCATGCTTTAAGAGCCTTCATACCAGCAAAAAATGCGACTGCTGGAACACCAAGTTTTGATACTAAAAATTGAAACAATGCCATTTATTCTATTCTCCTTTTTCTTCCTTTTTATTAAAATCAGATGGAATTATGTGTTCCATCTTTTCTATAAAATAACTATCTTTATCTTGTCGTAACTCAAAACTAAAATTTTCGCTATGAGTTGTCCCAGCAACATCAAGAGTGATTTGAGCATAAGCAAGTATTTTCCCATCTTTTTCCTTGAAATAGGTATAATCCAAACTCTTGAATGTTGCTCCACCAATAGACTTAATTCCACTAGAAATCAAATCTAAGTTTGCTTGACTAGTCGTATAATTTTTAAAGAACAATTCCATGAAAGATACCAACTTTTTACGTTTTCCTTCTTCCATTTCATCATTCGCAACTAGAGATACATGATTCTCTTTTTCTACCCCATCAGCTTTAAAATCACTTACAGGAGAAAACCAAGACAATCCAGATACATAATACTTACCATTTTTTTCACCGTAAGGAATCGAAAATTCAATCCCTACTCGCTGGCTTTTATCTCCATTTTTTGTATCATAGATCACACGGTAAACAGCAATTCCATCTTTAGCACTTAACATTCGAGCACTAACAAGATTCATTTCCTGTTTTGTCTGACCTTGATTTTTTACATCAGGAACACTTCCATAATAGTCATTCAGTTTGGAGATATTTTCATCAGATGATCCAGCTTGTGAATCATAAGTAAAATATCTACTCACATAGCCATCTAAAAACTGTTCCAAAGTTCGATCTGTTTCTTTTCTTGCTTCGACAACAGGAGATTCAGAAAGTCTTGCTTTCATTTTTGCAGTAGTCGATAAAGAAACAAACATAGAAAAAGCTCCGAATAAGACAAAAAAAGATAAGCCAGTTAAAAAAATCAGATTCGATTTTTTCTGGCTTATTTTTTTAATCTTTAACTGTTTGTCTTTTCGTGGCTTCTTTAAAAACATATTTCTCATTAAAAAGAAACCTTTCTATAATATCCATTAGGAGTATTCAAAACTTCTCCTTGGTTAATAAATCCTTGAAATACTGTCACCCAATTCCCACACTTAAAAAAATAATCAATAACCGATTTATAATCTAACTCTTTCGTCAATTCAAAAATTGTATCAACTTCATCTTTAGAACAAAATCTATAATAAGTCGTTGCAATTTTTGTCACAGGAATATAACGCTGTAATTGAAATTTGACAATGTATTCATCACCATCATATAATTCCAATACTGCTTTCTTCAGCAAGTAAACCTCATCTAAAGACATAATCTTATCTACTTGCCAATCAGAAATCCCACAAATAAAAAAGTTATCTTTATCAATACCTCTTTCTTTCATTCTTTCTAGGATTTGATCTCGACTGTACTTCATAATATCCAATTCACAAAGAAATTCAAAATTACCTTCGTTAAGAACCCTTATATTCGCTATCATCTTGATATAAAGTAACCTTTATCAACAAAGCAACCACCTTCTTCTAAACGAACATCACGACCAAATTTTTCATAGTCTAAATAAAGAAGCAACTTTTCCTTAGATAGTTCTACACCAAGTTCCTCAACAAGATATTCGCCTAAATCTCTATCAGTTGTAACTTCAGGATATAAATAACAATCATCAAAATCATAACTATCTAAGTATGATGGATCAGAAGATTCTGTTTCAATAACTGATAAAACAATATCTTCATCTACATCTTCAACATTTTCAGCAATACTATTCGCTAAATCTAAAGTTAAATCTTCACAATTCAAAGTAGGCAAACCTTCAATCGAATCAATTGTAACCTCAATTTCTTGACCTTCATAGCCAAAGCGTTCAGCTACTTCTTCACTAGAGCATGGAAGCAAAACTCGTCTTGCGATTCCTTTATAAATAACTAAAGCCATTAAATCCATTTTTATTTCCCTCCTTTACTTTCTACTGCAACAAAAACCAACTATCGTCCTCATGACCTAAATAGGTATATGATTCACTCAAACGATTGATGATTTCTTCCTCATGTTCTTCTACATAAGCAAATAATCGCTCTTCATTGACTAACTGCTCATATTCTTCATGGTTTATAATTTTAGCAAAATCAATCAATGCTTCCTTCGTATCAACTTCTGTAAATGAATTGACTGCTACATTATCAGGATTACAACCTTCAAATTCTTTAAACTCCACACCATCAAAACATTCATCTAACTTAGCAATAACTTTCTCAGGTAAATCCAATAAGGTTTTCCCATGCACATAGTTTTTACATACATCAGAAAAATTATCGTAAACTACTTTAACACTCATTTAACTCTCCTTTCAAAAAATAAAAAGGAAGCCATAATTGACTTCCTTCACAATTTTCATTAAATTGAAGCTGAACGCTCAAAACTACAACCAATCGCAAATGCTCGATTTGTAACTTTATTAAGTTCCTTATTCATTGCATAATAACTAGACAGGTCTTTCTTGATACATTCAAGGACTTGATACGGTAGTTGCAATTCTTCTTCATTTTTAAGAAGTGCACTCAATTCACCAGCCATAGTCCATGCTTGTTTAAATTCTTGATCCTTCAGTTTTTTTGCAAGTTCGTTCGACAAATCAATAATTTGTTTATCTTTTCCAGCTAAAGCCATTTTTTATACCTCTTTCTTTTCATTTTTATCTTTTACATTTTCTAATTAGACAGGCTGGAGAACGTTTCTTAACTTCCATATTCACATCCACCCCTCTAAATGAAATCGTTGAATCAAATTCAAACATTCATTTTCCATTTCTTCTTTGCTCCTTCTCAACAATCCAAACCATAATAGTTTTCGTTTCACATCAACTTGATTTGCCAAATATGATTCGTATTCAGTAATCAATCGTTTCAATTCAATCCAATCATTCCTTTTTTTAGTTTGATGATATTTCTGAGATTGAAACTCAATATAGGCTTGATAATCTCTTGCTACCTTACTATCTGTCAAACCATCATAAAAATTTCTTGCAGGAATCAAATATACAATTTTTTCAATGTCTTTATAGTCAATCATTCTATCCTCCCTAACTGATTTTGAAGAAACTCTAATTCTTTTCGCTGTCTAGGTGTAAGTTCTCCTGAATCCATTATCTTTTTCATATTCTCTTGCATGAACATTCGATCAATCTCAGACACAAATAATAATGAATTAGAAACCCTTTCTACCAACCATCTAATCGTCCTTTCCACTGAATAAGGTTCAGGGTTAACTGTTAGTCTGACTGCTTCATGATTTCCAAAAAGTTGTTGCCACTTGCTGTCATACTTTCTAAAACCATGTTCATCAGTACCATCATAGATTTGTATTGCTCCTTGAAAAATTGACCTCGTTAATTCTGCAATCTCACTACCAGCTAGTACTTCTGAAACAAACGCTCTAGCTTTTCCTTGCGAAAAACGAACTTCGTAGCGATTCCATATCCTAAACAGTCTGGCACTAGCTGATACGCTAATTCCTTCTTTCTTTGCTATCTCGTATCTCTTTTCATAAAAGTTAAAATACATTTCAGATTGACGACTACCAAGATAGATTGATAAGCCTTGCCTATTTTCTGATTCAAATGGATTTTCAAAATCAAATCCTCCACCACCGACAAATGAAAAACTCTTCAAATAAGGAGATACAATCTCTTGTTGATAGTATCTAGTCACTAGTGTTGACAAATCAAAATTCTCCTTCGTATCCTCCATTGCCATTTCATCAACTGCAATATCTATTCGAGTTACACTAAAATCGCCTCCATAACACTTCTGAAACCTTTTTATAAAGTCAGTCCACGTTAGGTTACTATTTTCAAGATACATTTCTAATTGACGACAGCCTTGACCACTTAATTGAACCGTAATCCTATTTTTATCCTCTCCATTTTCACTAAAGCAGGAATTAAAGCCGAAAAACCAAATATCACCATAACGATACAACAGTTCATATTTCATAAATGAAGTTGTCTCAGGTCGAAGCATAACATCAAATCCGAAAAATTCTTTTGCCACAAAGTATACATCTGTTTCATTGTGAAGCGTAAATCTGAAATAGTCAATCATGTATCTTGTTAGATTAGTGTCACCGTTTTTTAAACTGAACTGATTTTTTATTTCTATGAAATCTTCCTTTTTCAATGTTCTATACCCATTTTCATAGGCTTTTAGGGTAGAAACAGGGATACCAGTCTTTAATGACAACTCTTTTCTTGTCATATTTCGTTCTTTTCTAAATTTTTTTAAGTTTTTTCCTTCCATTTCTCCTTCAAAACTCCATTTTTTACCAAAAGGGACACAAAAAAACACTAAAGGGACACACCTCTATCCCTTGTCGCTGTAAGTGTAAAGTGCATTTTGTAACTTTTGTTACCCACCTATTAGAATAGGTGGGTTAATTAGTATAGTCCAGCCCTCTAGTGAGCGCTAGTGAGCGCAGGCGCTCGTTGCTTCGCTTCCTCGCTTCTGCTACTAGCTACTAGAGAGCTGGACTACACCAACTACATATAAACAAAGAAAAGGGGGATCTCCCCTCTTCTCATAGTTCGTATTCATCAAATGGAAAATCTTCCAAAATATCAGACCATTTTTGAGTTCTTGTCTTTTTCAACTCAAACAAATCTCTAACCAAAAGAACCTGAGCCTGATTCATCACAATTATTCCATCTTCCCTCATAATCGTAATTTTTCCTAGTTCTTCTAACTTCTTCAGTAAATTTTGAACAGAGGAGAAACTAACTCCAATATCCATAGATACATCACTTGCTTTAGCAAGATCCTTTTCATCTTTCTTTATTTCTTTCTTACTAGCCATCAACTCTTGCACCATTTCAGAATTAGCTTTTTTAACTTGCCCTTTTTGCAATTCTTCTTTAGCTTGCATTTCTTCCTGTAATACTTGTTTTTCTTCTTCAGATAATCCAACACTAGGATTCTCTAAAGGATTGAAAGGATTTTCTCGTCTATCTATCTTTTCATATTCATCATAAAATGATAATTTTCTTTCAAGTAATGGTGAATAAAATTCTCTTGCTACTTCTCCATAAACACAAGCATAACCACGACCATAAACACGCTTACCAGCAATATATTTAACATACTTAAATTCTTTGTTCCTATTGACTTCCCCAAAGGCTAGGTCATAACCTACCTCGTCCAATCGACCAACAGAAATACGGAAGTTAATATTCGCTTGTAGTTTAGAGCCTAAGTCTTCTCTCGAAGGTTTCTGCATCGCTATTAATCCAAAACAACCAGCTTGCCTTCCTAAAAGTAAGAATTGCCCCATAGCATTATCTAAACGCTGTCTTGTTTGAAAATCAAGCATGGCACACAAGGCATTATATTCATCACAAACTAAGAAATAAGGCTCTAAGCCATACTCATAGAACTTCTTCAAATCCTTATCACCATGTTCTGCACGTTCCTTGCGCATATAAGAATAACGAGCAAACATAATTTCTACTGCTCTTTCAACCATAGAAACTATATCTTCTGCTTCATAAAAAATACGACTTTCAAAAGCTCTTTGTTCTGCCATAGTCACAAAGTCAGCTTGTTTTGGATCACCTATATCCACTACACCAACTTTAGCCATTGCACGAATCAATGTTCTCAATAATACTGTTTTACCACCACCAGTACCACCAACAACCAATAAATGAGGATCATCAACAGGATTCCAATAAAGATTCTTCATCAATTGAATACCCTTATCCGAATAGTTAACATCAGTCACCTTGATCCGATTCAAAAAAGCAGAATAGGCAAGTTTATAAGTCTTAAACTTAATATCGTCCTGAACTTCCATAAAGTCCATGAAAAAGGTTGTTTCAAGTTCACTAGCAATCTTTTTAAACTTTTCCTGAAACTTATTTCCAGCCATTTTAAAGGCTACATCTAAATCATAACGATTCTGTTTCAAATAGACTGTAGGAAACACAATCTTATCAACTGTACCTGAATCTCTTTTAACCTTCTTTGTATAAGAATATCCATTTTCTTTCAAAAAGAAAGCCAGTTTAGATAGTCTTTCCAACTTTTGAAATAGGAATATTCTTTCTTGTGAAAACCATGTTAAATAGATACTTAAAACAACAAATACAATCAACAGGATCACAGAGATAACAATTGATGATATATCCAAACTCTTGATTTTTTCAAAATTCTGATACACATAGAATCCAAGTACAGGACTAAATATAAAAAAGAAAAAAGAAAAGATAAAGTATCTAAGATTCACCATGTAAGGCTTAATCTTAATTCCCCTATATGCAGGAAATAAACCCATATCTTTTCTCCTTTAGCAATTATCCTTTATGTTCTTGTTTCTGTTCTTGCTTTTGATCCTGTTTAGGTTTGGCAGCAGTTTTTTTTAGCTTATCAACTACAAATACGAATCGGTGCTTATTAGGCTCAACTTGATTTCGATCAGCCTTACGCATACCATGATATGCGATCAACAACGTATCAAAATCAATAGTTTCTTGATATCCAAGATTCAAAGCATCAATTTCTTCTTCTGATTGTTCAGTTACTTTTAAGAATACAGTGTCTTCTTGTCCTTCTGAATATACTAAAACTTCAACACCATCATAATCACCTTCTCCTGTTTCGAGATCAATATTTACAAACTGTGCCCCTTCATTCTTAATAAATTTACAATTCCCTAAAACTTCTTTCGGATTTAACAATAAGTCATTCAAAATACGATATTTTTTTGAAAAAATTTCTACACGCTTTCCAAGTTCTAGTCCATTTTTAGCCATTATTTATTACCTCCTACACGTTTAAGTCCTTTAGCCAATACATTTGTTGAAGCAGAGAAATTCGGTCCTTCAACATAATCTTCTAGGAAAATTGGATCAATAGGTTCAACTTCCTCATTTACTTGATATGTAGCCATATCTTTTGGAGTGATAATTGAGAACATACCGTGCTTCCCATTCATCACAATATGTCGTGTACCCTCAAAAGGTTTACCTTCAATAATAGCTGGTGCTTTTTCAGAGCGTACATAGTTAGCCTTCCCAATCGCTTCAGGATTGAATTTAAAGTTTTCAATGTTCATTTCTTATTTTCCTTTTCTATTTACATTTTTAAACAAAACAAAAAGGACGATAATCCTGTTCTATTATCGCCCAACAACACAATTTTCACTAATTTTTTTTACGTTTAAGACCAGCTAAACCAAGCACAGATAAAATACTAGCACCTATCAATCCAAGAGAACTTGAATCTGTACCTGTATTTGGCAACTCTTTCAATTCTACAGATTGCTCTTGTTTAACTGATTCAACTGACTGGGATGGTGTAACTGGGTTAGACGGCTCAGTCGGTTTAACTGGCTTAGGTAGTCTAGGTAATTCAGGAGAATTAGGAACTTCAGGAGTATGAGTCACTACTTTAGCTTCCATCTCTTGATCGTTGACAATATTGACAAATGTATTTTCAACTTTCCCACTTGCGATACGCTCAACTTCGATATAGAAATCAGCATCGAACGTACCTTGTACTCCTAGAGAGTTTAGGAACTCTTTATCAATAGTGTAAGCCCACTTACCGTCTTGTTCATTCCATGTTACTTTAACAATCTTCTTGATAAAGTCAGAGTTTGTACTTTGATCAAATTCAAATTTAAAAGCATAAGCAGAACCTTTCACGATCTGATCTCCTGCCTTAACCACTTTACCGTCAGCCAAGACGACATCATAAGGAAGAACTAAGTCTTTTTCAGCAAGGTATTCTGAACCACGAATGATTCCTGACCAATTGCCAGTATAACGATCATGTCTAACATCTAACTTATCAATGCCATCATACTGATAAAGAGTATCATGTTTTGCTGGAACAGTTACACCGTCCAAAAGATAGCGTAGATATTCCCCAATTTGAATTTCTTGACCGTCCCGAACTTTAGAATTATCTTTGTGATCCAAAGCGTGTTTTTCAGGTTTCAAGTTAGGAACTTGAACAGTTACCAAGTTAGAAACAAAGCCATTTCCAAAGTCAATTTGGTGGAAATCGTTCTTCACAATTTGACCTTTTTCTACCAACAAATGAGCAGGAAGATCAATCGTGATATTCTTAGCCTGTCTTACATAATTCTTATAGAATGAAGCCGAGTCTTTCGCTACAAACATATAGAACTCACCTTTTGGATTCAAGCCTGCCTCTTTCAAAATGTTTTGAATTTCATGTGTACGTTCTTTTTCGGAAAGAACATGATACATATTAAAAAGATCCTTAACATCTTTACCAGTAGAATCCTTCATTGTGATTTTATTATCATCTACCATGTAAGCACCATCTTGTACATCATCTACCATTGCCCAAGTCTTACCATGAGTTTTAGAATCAGCAGTAAATGTTGAATATGGTTTGTAATCCGTTGTCAAACTGAATTTCACTTTTTTATCAAATGTATTTGCGCTATCAATATTGTTTCCAAAGTTATCAGTAATAGCCTTCACAGGTTTTGGAGTTGAAGGGTTTACACGTAAGCGTCTATATTTAATTTTTACAGTTGGGGCATCAGGTTTATTCGGTAAATCTTTTGGTTTTCTCAAAACAAGCTTTATTTCTTTAGTATCCTTTTTCTTCCACTCAGGTTCAACTGGTGGCTTAGAAAGGATAGTCACAGGCACTGTTGAACTTGCCTTACCAAAGATACCAACAGCCCACCCATCTTGATAGAAAATATCTTCATCTTTCAGATTACTTCCTGCCGAACCAAGCTGTCTTTTAACTTCGGCTCGTTTGGATTCAATTTCTTCTTCACCATGAACACCTACTCCATTGTGATAAGCAAAATTCAACTTAGAACCATATCCAACAGAAAGAAGCGAACCTAGAGGAATATCTGATTCATCCCCTACGTTAGCATATCCAAGATCACCTGCTTTTACTCCCAATTCAGGGACATCATGAGTCCATGGGGTTTTATATTCGCCTTTATAATATTCCTTATTATCACGGTTTACTTTCTTAACTTCTGAACCATTTGGATTTAAAACAATTCCTTCTGAACCATCTTGATAGGTAAAGCGTAATTCTTGTCCATAATCAATATCATTAAAAGTAGCAGCGATAGCCATCCCAACTTCTTTTCCTGTCTTTTCATCAAAAAAGTCAATTTTTGTGTCAAATTGAACTAGATTCCCAAACAAGAAATTGATTGAACCACTACCATTGTCTTTTCTAATAAAGATCTTTGTAGCACTTAATGGCTTGCCATCCTTAACCCACTCAGCTTCCGCACTATTGAAAGTAAATCGAGCAGATATTTTCTGACCTTCTTTACTTTCAGCAACATTATGGAGCGTGAATGAATCACCTGTTTTTGGATTCACAATTTCAGCAAAAACATCATCATTTTTTGAGAGCAAGTCTGTACGGCTTCCACTAATAGTTGTGTCTGAATGTAGTCCAATATAATCTTTAACAGCAGTTAAACCTTCTACTCCTTCAAATGAAACAGTTAGGCTTCTGTAATAACCCACACTGCCACGTTTGCTTTCATCATAATTGCCATAAACTTTAATATGAGTATTTTCAGCCTTCAATCCTTTCTTAGCGAGTTCTTCTTTTTGCTTGTTGTAAGCATCCAGTTCCTTATTGTAGTTTTCTAGCTTCTTGTCATACTGCTCTTTTAGTTCCGTATTTTCCTTGTCAACCTTCTTATTATAATCTTCTTGAGCTTTCAGGCTTTCTTTGTAGTCATCTTTTTTCTTTGCATTATCACGTTCGATACTCTCGTTTTCAGCTAAAACTGCTCGACGTTCAGCTTCGTTATTTGTTTTAGCTTTCTTATATTCGTCCGTTTTCTGTTTGACTTCTGATTCATGTTTTGCATATTCAGCTTCAATTTCTTTCTGCTTACTTACGACTGTTTCGCTTGTTGCAACTCCTTCATCCTGAACATCATCAATTTCAACATTTACCCCAGCTTCTTTAGCTTCAGTCATAGCTTTATCAAGCGATTCATGAGAAATTACAACTCCAAATTCTGCTTTCTTTTCTACAGCTACAGGGGTATTCACATTTACCTCATCAGCAGTTACAGTTGAAGAGAAAGCCATTCCCAACATTGCAAGTGCAAGGATAACTCCACAAGCACCACCAGATTTCATCTTACGAATAGAACCGTAAGCCTTAAATTCTTGATTTTTCAACATTTATTATTAATTCTCCTTTTATTGATATTTTTATTTTTTAATCTCGTCACTTTCAAGAAGGGGAACGAGATCGCTTAGCTACTACAATCATTTTTTCTCCTTTTCTACAAATAAAAAAGCCAGTTCCCCAACTGACTTTAAAAATAATAATTCATTTTTGTATGCTATAGTTTGAAATATCTATTCATTAATTGTTCAAAACTGTATAATCTTGCACATAAATTTTGAATAACTCGTTATCACCTCATTTCCTATTGTTAATTCACATAAAAGAATACAAGTATAATTCTCTTGTGAAAACTAACAATAACACTTATTGCTAATTTTCTAATCTTTAAAGACTTTTATCCAAAGTCTTTACTGATTCCTGGTTATTTATATGCTCATATCTTCGCATATTTTCAGCTTCTAAGCCTACTACCTTCGCCAAAGTCACGAATTTAAGAATAACTCAATATCCCCTCTTTCTTACCTAAAGGCATTAGCAAAAGTTAATTACTCAACTCTCACATACCGACCATACGACATATAGACTTCACTATCTCTCTCTAGCTACCTTCTACGAAGTATCATTGACTGTTTTCAGCCGTCAGTTCCCTTTACTTATCTACTAAGGCGAAAGGACGAAATACCCAACGTGATCTTAATAAAAGCTTAGTAGATATAAAAACTAGAACTACTAACAGACTTGACTTTTAACCATAAATCACTTATAATAAAGTTGCAACATCAATTATTCGTGTTTGGTCAGTGTAAATCATTGCCTGACACGTTTTTTTATTAAATTTTCAAAGGTCAATCATCACAGAAAAATGTAATCATTTGATTACATCGACTATTATATAATCAAATGATTACTTTGTCAAGACTTTTGTAAAATAATTTTATTATTTCTTATTACGGTACTTATTATGGAATTTAAAGATAGATTAAAAGCAGTTCGACTGAACAATAAACTCACTCAAAAAGAGGTTGCAAACCACTTCCAAACTTCACCTCAAAGTTATGCCCAGTGGGAGAAAGGGCTAAGAAAACCATCAGCAGAAAATCTTCAGAAACTTGCAGATTTTTTCAACGTTTCAACTGACTACCTTTTAGGGAAAACTGATTTTCCTGAACCTGATTCGGATATTGATTTAGATACTGCTATTGATAATTCAGTCGCTTTCGATGGTACTCCTATCACAGATGATGACCGAGAAATCATCAAAAATTATCTGAAAGATTACTTCGCAAATAAAAAATAAGTATGAATCTAAATAAAGTTATAAAAGAGATTGAGCAATTAAACTGCCAAGTTGTCATTCTTGACAACTTATCCTGTAAGGGGAGATATGTACTTGCAAATAACAAACACTTTATTTTCCTTAGTTCCGATACAACAGATATTGAAAAAATAAATATACTTCTTCACGAAAAACACCATCTCATTAATGATGATTGTAACAATTCTTTATCTCAGATCGATACTTTTAAAAATCATATTGAATCTGAAACTGAAAAAAGAAGAATCCTTGATTTTATGAGTCTAGTAAATA
>NZ_KV804208.1:3915-13927 GCF_001811305.1 Streptococcus sp. HMSC056C01 | reverse complement strand
CACCAGGTAAACCGGTGAACCCAACACCAGGTAAACCAGTGGATCCAACACCAGGTAAACCAGTGAATCCAACGCCAGGTAAGCCAGTGGATCCAACACCAGGTAAACCGGTGAACCCAACACCAGGTAAGCCAGTGGATCCAACACCAGGTAAACCGGTGAACCCAACACCAGATAAACCAGTTTCGGAACAACCAGCTAATCCAACATCGGCTAAGGAACAACTTCCAAATACTGGTGAAACTACATCTGCAGGATCAACTGTACTCGGAGTAGTTGCAGGACTTGTAGGATTGGCAGCACTTGGACGTCGTAAGAAGGAAGACGAAAAATAGTCATCTTTCTTAGGAGAGTAATGTTACTTTGTTTAAAATAACGACTCACATTGACGATCAAATCTGGCTTTAAGTCATAGAAAAGAGTGGCTATCCCCCACTTTGGGGATAACATTTAGAAAATCTTTTCAACATAAAACGCATAATATCAAGGTTTTTGAATATCTGATATTATGCGTTTTTCTGATTTTAAAGATCTTTACCCAGCCTCTTTTTATGCATTTGGAAAACAAAAAGTCTTTCTATGAGATAAAGTTCCTCATAAATCACAACAAATGGAAGAACCCAAAGAAAGTGTTTAGTAGAGTGGGAGTTCTCTTTTTATCAGACTAGAGTTGATGTTTGGTAAGTTTTATTTTCGATAGGTGAGTCGAATACTATGAATTTCCGACATTGAAAATTTTGGGAATGGCGTTTCTTTAGATGAAGTAAGGTGATAGGTTTGACTTGCTCAAGTTTAAGGGGGATTGAATTTTTGAAAAACTCTTTAATCATCTTTTAAGAATATACTCATAAGGGAGAAGTATAATGAGGTTTATCTCAATCTATATGTATTATAAATTTCAAACATAGGTAATATCTTACTGCGGGGCTGTTTTATCTATCATTACAAATCTCTATAATCCCTACAGTTTTTAAACCAACTAACTATAGAACTTTAGAGACTTATAGAGACTTTTTATAGAAGGTAGCAGGTGTAGAGTTCTATGTGCATAAGTCATTAGTTATAGGACTTGAGCAAACTAAAAACCAGCGACTTTAATCGCTGGTTGCTGATGTGATTGTTCACTTGAAAGGGATGGAGGCTTATCTAGACCTTCTATTTCTACGATAGCCATTTAGTTTTTTATTTTCCCAATAACTGTTAAAGATTTTTTCTTTACTTTCACGATCAATTTCTAGGAAATAAGCATAGAGTAGATCGATTAAGATCAACATAGGAAGTTGGGCAGAAATACGTTGGATATAGGAAGCCTGACTTTGGCTTGCCACCAGTACAGTTTCTGTAAATGCCTGAGTTTCTTTGCTAGGCGTACTAGTAAAAAGAACAGTTTTAGCCCCCATATCTTGAGCGTCTAGTAGACTATCAATGATGGATGGAGTTGTTCCTGAAAGGGAGAAACCAAAGACCAAACATTTTTCATCGATGATACTGGTTGTCCAAGCGAAACCGTCTGGATCTGTCAAAGCCTCACAAACGACTCCAAGTCTCATGAAACGCAATTTCATTTCACGCGCAACGAGGCCAGAACTTCCAGTCCCAAAAAAATAGACGCGTTCTGATTGATCAATCATTTGGGCAATGCGCTCCAGTTGGTCATCATCAATCAATTCTTGTGTCATTTCTCGGATATTTGTATAGCTTCTCAAGACTCTTTGGGTCAAAGGATTCATATCCTGTTGTGGAACGGAAAGGGTATCCTTTTGTTGCTGGTATTTGAAAATAAATTCCCGATAGCCCGTAAAGCCACATTTTTTGGCAAAACGAGTGAGAGCCGCCTGAGAAATATGAAGTTTTTGAGTGACCTGCTGAGAAGACAAGTCATCATGAATGGTATCTGCCTGCAAAAAATAGCGGGCAATCTCTTGCTCTAAATCGGTCATTTCTTCAAAGTGAAGATCAATAATCGTAGAGATATCTGGCTTGTTCATGGGACTCCTTTGTAGTTATTTGTTAAACATTATTTGTCAATAAAACCTAACAAATAAAATAGCGCTTACTTCTATTATACCACAGTTGCTTTGTTTTTGGGATAAAAAGGAAAAGTCTTTTCTTTTTCCATAATTTTCTCTTCAAATTATGGTACAATGGAAATTGAGATTTTGATTAGAAATGAGACTGATTTGTATGAGAAAATTCAATAGCCATTCGATACCGATTCGGCTTAATTTATTGTTTGCAATCGTTATTTTACTTTTCATGACCATCATTGGTCGCTTGCTCTATATGCAAGTTTTGAACAAGGATTTCTATGAAACCAAGTTAGCGTCTGCTAGCCAAACTAGGGTAACAACGGGTTCTGCTCGTGGAGAAATCTATGACGCGGCTGGAAAACCCTTGGTAGAAAATACCGTTAAACAAGTCGTGGCTTTCACACGAAGCAATAAGATGACAGCTACTGATTTAAAGGATATTTCCACTAAACTCTTAACGTATGTAACAGTTACCTCGCCAGATTTGACAGAACGTCAAATGGCTGACTATTATCTAGCAGATCCAGCTGTCTATAAAAAAACGGTAGAGGCTCTTCCTAAGGATAAACGTTTTGATTCTGATGGAAATCAACTATCCGAAGCTCAACTTTATAACAATGCTGCTGAGAGTATCACTTCTGATCAACTGAACTATTCAGAGGATGAAAAGAAGGTTATCTACCTCTTTAACCAGCTCAATGCAGTTGGTAATTTTGCGACAGGGAATATTCAAACCGATCCATTAAGTGACACACAGGTGGCCATCATTGCTTCAGCTTCCAAGGAATTACCTGGTATTAGCATTTCAACTTCGTGGGATAGAAAGGTTTTAGAAACATCTCTTTCATCTATCGTTGGAAGTGTCTCTAGTGAGAAATCAGGTCTTCCAGCTGAGGATGTGGATGCTTATTTGCAAAAAGGCTATTCACTTAATGACCGTGTTGGAACTTCTTATCTGGAGAAACAATACGAAGAAGTTCTACAAGGAAAGCGCACCGTAAAAGAAATCCATCTCGATAAATATGGCGATATGGAGAGTGTGGAAAATGTCGAAGAAGGTAGCAAGGGAAAAAATATTAAATTGACCATTGATTTGACCTTCCAAGACAGTGTGGATAATCTTCTGAAAAGTTACTTCAGTTCGGAACTTTCAAATGGTGGAGCAAAATATTCTGAAGGTGTCTATGCAGTAGCGCTCAATCCTAAGACTGGTGCTGTGTTAGCTATGTCAGGGATTAAACATAATTTGGAAACGGGTGACTTAACCACAGACTCGCTGGGGACTGTGACCAATGTCTTTGTTCCAGGTTCTGTCGTTAAAGCGGCTACCATCAGCTCGGGATGGGAAAATGGTGTTCTTAAGGGGAACCAGACCTTGACAGACCAGCCAATCGTTTTCCAAGGATCCCCAGCTATCAATTCTTGGTATACTCTTGCTTACGGTTCCTTCCCGATTACAGCAGTCGAGGCTTTGGAATACTCATCCAATGCCTATATGATTCAAACTGCCCTAGGAATGATGGGGCAAACCTATCAACCGGATATGACAGTTAAGACCGACCAACTAGAGTCTGCCATGGGAAAACTACGCGCAACTTTTGGTGAGTATGGTTTGGGTGCTGCTACAGGGATTGACTTGCCAGAGGAATCAACAGGATTTATTCCTAAAAACTTTGATTTGGCTAATTATCTGTACAATGCTTTTGGACAGTTTGATAACTACACACCAATGCAGTTGGCCCAGTATGTGGCAACAATCGCTAATAATGGTGTTCGCCTGGCTCCTCATATCGTAGAAGGAGTCTATGATAATAATGAGCAAGGTGGTCTAGGAAATTTGATTCAGCAAACAACTAGCACCGAAATGAATAAAATCAATATTTCTGAATCAGATATGGCAATCTTGCACCAAGGATTTTACCAAGTATCGCATGGAACTAGTCCCCTAACGACAGGACGGGCGTTTTCAGATGGTGCCACTGTTTCTATCAGTGGTAAAACCGGTACAGCTGAAAGCTATGTAGCTGGTGGTCAAAAAGAAGCTAATAATACCAATGCCGTGGCCTATGCTCCAACAGAAAATCCTCAAATTGCAGTTGCAGTAGTCTTTCCTCATAATACCAATTTAACCAAAAATGTTGGGCCAGCAATTGCTCGCGACATTATCAATCTATACAACCAACACCATCCAATGAATTAGAAAGGAAGCCATGCTTTATCCAACACCTATTGCTAAGTTGATTGACAGTTATTCTAAACTTCCGGGTATTGGGATCAAGACAGCAACCCGTCTAGCCTTTTATACTATTGGAATGCCGGATGATGACGTCAACGAATTTGCTAAAAATCTCCTTTCAGCTAAAAGAGAGTTGACCTATTGTTCTATCTGTGGACGTTTAACCGATGAAGATCCCTGTTCTATCTGCACAGATCCAAGTCGGGACCAAACAACTATCCTCGTCCTAGAGGATAGTCGAGATGTAGCTGCTATGGAAAATATTCAGGAATACCATGGGTTATACCATGTATTGCATGGGTTGATTTCACCCATGAATGGAATTAGTCCGGATGATATCAACCTTAAGAGTCTTATGACTCGTCTTATGGCCAGTGAGGTTTCAGAGGTCATCGTAGCTACCAATGCAACAGCTGATGGCGAAGCGACCTCCATGTATCTCTCTCGCTTGCTCAAACCTGCAGGTATCAAGGTTACTCGTCTAGCACGAGGTCTAGCAGTAGGAGCAGATATCGAATATGCAGATGAAGTAACGCTCCTAAGAGCCATCGAAAATCGTACCGAACTTTAGTCTGTAAGGATATAGAACAGGCAATTAACTAGCAGATACGATATATAAGAAATCAAGAGACTAGATTTATTTTTAATCCAGTCTCTTTTGTGCTATTCAAGTTTAAAAAAATAAACAAATGTGATATACTAAAAAGCGAGTATTCTAGTAGAAATAGGACAATCATATGAAACAAACAATTATTCTATTATATGGTGGACGCAGTGCAGAGCGTGAAGTTTCTGTCTTGTCAGCTGAGAGTGTCATGCGTGCGGTTAACTATGATCGTTTCGCAGTCAAAACCTTCTTTATCAGCCAGTCTGGAGACTTTATCAAAACCCAAGAATTTACCCAAACTCCTGGACAAGACCAACGTCTCATGACCAATGAAACGATCGATTGGGACAAGAAAATTGCTCCAAGTGCTATCTACGAAGAAGGAGCGGTTGTTTTTCCAGTTCTTCATGGACCTATGGGAGAAGATGGTTCCGTTCAAGGTTTCTTAGAAGTCTTGAAAATGCCTTATGTCGGTTGTAACATCCTATCTTCAAGCCTTGCTATGGATAAGATTACAACTAAGCGTGTATTAGAGTCTGCTGGGATTGCCCAAGTTCCTTACGTAGCGATTGTTGAAGGGGATGACTTGGCTTCTAAGATTGCAGAAGTTGAAGACAAATTAAACTATCCAGTCTTTACCAAGCCATCCAATATGGGTTCTAGTGTTGGTATTTCTAAGTCTGAAAATAAAGAGGGACTTGGTAAAGCTTTGGAGCTCGCCTTCAAGTACGATAGTCGTGTCTTGGTAGAACAAGGAGTCAATGCCCGTGAAATTGAGGTTGGTCTCTTAGGGAACTATGATGTCAAGAGCACTCTTCCTGGTGAAGTTGTCAAAGACGTAGCCTTCTATGACTATGATGCCAAGTATATCGATAACAAGATTACCATGGATATCCCGGCTAAGATTAGCGATGATGTAATAGCTCTTATGCGTAAAAATGCCGAAACTGCCTTCCGTGCTATCGGTGGACTTGGCTTGTCACGTTGTGACTTCTTCTATACAGATAAGGGAGAGGTCTTCCTGAATGAGCTAAATACCATGCCAGGCTTCACCCAGTGGTCTATGTATCCCTTGCTTTGGGACAATATGGGAATTTCTTATCCAGAATTAATCGAATGTTTGGTTGATCTTGCTAAGGAAAGTTTTGACAAGCGTGAAGCGCACCTATTGTAAAGACAGACATAAGGGCGAGGAAGGACTCCTTGCCCCTTTTTAAAGGAGTAAACATGAAACTTACGATTCACGAAGTTGCGCGTGTTGTTGATGCAAAAAATGATGTGAAAAGCTATGCGGATAAGCCGTTAGTCAAGGCAGAGTTTGATAGTCGCTTGATTGGAGCTGGGGATCTATTTGTGCCACTCAAGGGGGCGCGTGACGGTCATGATTTTATCGAGACGGCTTTTGAAAATGGCGCTGCTGTAACCCTGTCAGAAAAGGAAGTGGCAGATCATCCATACATTTTAGTAGATGATGTCTTAACAGCCTTTCAAGCTCTTGCAGCCTACTACCTTCAAAAGACTGGTGTAGATGTCTTTGCCGTTACAGGTTCGAACGGTAAGACAACGACTAAGGATATGTTGGCCCATTTGCTTTCTACAAGCTACAAAACCTATAAAACGCAAGGAAATTACAATAACGAGATTGGATTACCTTATACAGTTCTTCATATGCCAGATGACACTGAGAAATTGGTCTTGGAGATGGGACAGGATCACTTGGGAGATATTCATCTTTTGTCTGAACTGGCTCATCCGAAAACAGCTATTGTGACTCTGGTCGGAGAGGCCCATTTGGCCTTCTTCAAGGACCGTTCAGAGATTGCCAAAGGGAAATTACAGATCGCTGATGGTATGGAGAAAGGGGGCTTGCTTTTAGCACCAGCTGATCCCATTGTAGAGGATTATCTACCTACTGACAAAAAAGTGGTTCGCTTTGGCCCAGGTGCAGAACTAGAAATTACAGAATTAACTGAGCGTAAGGATAGCTTAACCTTCAAGGCTAATTTCTTGGAGCAGGCTCTTGACTTGCCAGTAACAGGTAAGTACAATGCGACTAATGCTATGATTGCTTCTTATGTTGCCCTGCAAGAAGGAGTGACTGAGGAGCAGATTGGTCAAGCCTTCCAGGATCTAGAATTGACCCGCAATCGTACCGAGTGGAAAAAAGCTGCCAATGGAGCAGATATCCTATCAGATGTTTACAATGCTAATCCAACAGCTATGAAGTTGATTTTAGAAACTTTCTCTGCTATTCCAGCTAATGAAGGTGGTAAGAAAATCGCAGTTCTGGCGGATATGAAGGAACTTGGAGACCAGTCTGTTCAACTCCACAATCAAATGATTTTGAGCATTACACCCGATGTCCTTGATACCGTAATTTTCTACGGTGAAGACATTGCTGATTTGGCTCAACTAGCTAGTCAAATGTTCCCAATCGGTCATGTTTACTACTTCAAGAAAACAGCTGAGGAAGACCAGTTTGAAGCCATGGTTAAGCAGGTCAAGGAAAGTCTTGGCGCACATGACCAGATTCTGCTTAAAGGTTCCAACTCTATGAATCTAGCCAAGCTAGTAGAAAGCCTAGAAAATGAGCACAACTGATTTCGCCAAAGCTATTCAGAGAATGTTAGCTATCACTGATACTGGGTTGACCTATTCCAAGGATCCTTATGACCGTGAACGTTATGAGGATTTACGTCAGATTTTATGGAGTGTCTTGCAGGATCAAACAGAGCTTGATCAAGAGGAATTGACTGCAATTTTAAAACCAACAGGTAGCTATGCAACTCCCTTGATGGATGTAAGGGCATGGATTGTTCAAAATCAGAAGATTTGTTTGGTTAGAGGGCAAGGAGAGGATACTTGGGCCTTACCTGGTGGCTTTGGCGAGGTAGGATATTCTCCCAAGGAAAATATCCGAAAAGAAGTTCAGGAAGAAACAGGCTTTTCTGCAGAAGTAGGCTCTTTATTGGCGGTTTTTGATACCAATCGCTTTCAACTTCAGAACAAGCAGTATGCAAAGTTCGTCTTTGACTGTCAGTTATTGGATGGACAATTTCAAGAAAATCAAGAAATTGCAGAACTTGAATTTTTTGATATCAAGAGTCTTCCTCCCCTATCTGAAAAACGAATAACCAAAGAACAAATGGAAATTCTATGGCAGGTCTATCAGGGTGAGCGGGAACAATATGTCGATTAGAAGCTTTGTTTTATATTAAGATCGACAGTTTCTTTTACACAAAAATATAAGAAATAAATGTAAGCTAGGCTCTATAAAAATCAGTAAGAGATTGGCTTATATGAAAATGAGGAAAGTTACATGAATTTTTGGGATGCTTTATTTAGTACGCAGCCGACAGAGCCACCCCAGTTTGACCTTCTTTGGTATGGAAGTCTATTTACCTTATTAGCATTGACTGTATTTCTTGCCTACCGTTATGGTGAGAAAAAAGTCTGTCAACGATTTTTCCAGATTTTACAGGCTCTACAGTTAATCCTGCTCTACGGATGGTATTTGGTTAATCAGATGCCTTTAACAGAAAGTCTACCCTTTTATCATTGCCGTTTGGCTATGTTTGTAGTGCTTTTGATCCCGGGTGTCTCTAGAGTCAAACAGTATTTTGCTGTATTGGGAACCTTTGGAACTTTGGCAGCTTTTATTTATCCAGTGCCAGATCCCTATCCCTTCCCCCACATTGCCATCCTGTCCTTTATTTTCGGACACTTAGCTCTCCTTGGAAATTCCTTGATTTATCTCCTGAAGGACTACGATGCTAGTTTACTGGATTTCAAACGAATCCTAATGATCACGTCTTCGCTCAATGCCTTGATTTTCGTGGTTAATTTAGTAACAGGTGGAGATTATGGATTTTTGACAAGACCACCATTGGTTGGAGACCACGGTCGTTTGATCAATTATCTAGTGGTAACGCTATTCTTGACTTGCGCTATTTACTTAGTCTCTAAAATTTTTCAGACAATCCTTCAGGAGCAGGCAGAAAAAAGGTTGAGAATCTGGCAGAAATAAAAAAATATTTTTCCAATCTCTTGACTTTTATCTGAGAATTTTGATACAATAGTAGACGGTATTGTTTACCCCATTTGTAAGGCCCCGGAACCTTTCAAATAACTTGCGGACCGGAACATCCGCCCTGTAAACAAAAACGATATTCATATAGGAGAAATCATGAACAAAACTACATTCATGGCTAAACCAGGCCAAGTAGAACGCAAATGGTACGTTGTTGACGCAACTGATGTACCTCTTGGACGCCTTTCAGCAGTTGTTGCTAGCGTACTTCGCGGAAAAAACAAACCAACATTCACACCACACACTGATACAGGTGACTTCGTAATCGTTATCAATGCTGAAAAAGTTAAATTGACTGGTAAAAAAGCATCTGATAAGATCTACTACACTCACTCAAACCACCCAGGTGGATTGAAATCAATCTCTGCTGGTGAACTTCGTTCTAAAAATGCAGTTCGTTTGATCGAGAAATCAGTTAAAGGTATGCTTCCACACAATACTCTTGGTCGCGCTCAAGGTATGAAATTGAAAGTATTCGTTGGAGCTGAGCACACTCACGCTGCACAACAACCAGAAGTTCTTGATATTTCAGGACTTATCTAAGGAAAGGAACAATAAAGTATGTCACAAGCACAATATGCAGGTACTGGACGTCGTAAAAACGCTGTTGCACGCGTTCGCCTTGTTCCAGGAACTGGTAAAATCACTGTTAACAAAAAAGATGTTGAAGAGTACATCCCACACGCTGACCTTCGTCTTGTCATCAACCAACCATTCGCAGTTACTTCAACTGTAGGTTCATACGACGTTTTCGTTAACGTTGTAGGTGGTGGATACGCTGGTCAATCAGGAGCTATCCGTCACGGTATCGCTCGTGCCCTTCTTCAAGTAGACCCAGACTTCCGCGATTCATTGAAACGCGCAGGACTTCTTACACGTGACTCACGTAAAGTTGAACGTAAGAAACCAGGCTTGAAAAAAGCTCGTAAAGCTTCACAATTTAGTAAACGTTAATTCGAGAGAATTACTATACTTACAAAGAGCACCTTTCGGGGTGTTCTTTTTTATGCTTCCATACTAAATTGGTGCAATTGACACAGTTGTTGCGA
>NZ_KV804208.1:0-3815 GCF_001811305.1 Streptococcus sp. HMSC056C01 | reverse complement strand
GCCTCAAAACGTTAATCAATACGATACTATCAACGTTTACAGACATTCAAGAATTTTCTCTTGGATGTCTTTTTTGTATAAAAAATAGTTGTTTTTCGGAAAGTTAGCTATTAATATTTATCAATGATAAAAATAGCATGTTTTAAGGGACTGACCCCAAAAAGTGAGAATTTAATAAAAAGACACCTCCATGTGCATTTGATTATATTGTGTCAAATCCAACTTGGAGGTGTTTTTATTTAGTTCTCATTTACGGGGGTCAGTGCCAAAAAACACTTGACTTAATTAATGAAAAGGGTTATACTATGTTCAAGCAAATACTTGAATGATATTGAGGTGAGAATATGATTAACAAAGATACTTGTGAAATTTATTGTTATGACGAAGAAAAGGTCAATCGAATACAAGGGAATTTACAGACAGTAGATATTTCTAGTGTTGCCCAAATGTTAACAGCTATTGCAGATAAAAATAGAGCAAAAATTACCTATGCATTGTGTCAAGATGACGAACTGTGTGTGTGTGATATTGCAAATATTATAGGTGTTACGGTTGCAAATGCCTCTCATCACCTACGAACGCTCCATAAGCAAGGGATTGTTAAGTTTCGAAAAGAGGGAAAACTTGCATTTTATTCATTAGATGATGAGCATATCAGACAAATTATGATGATTGCATTGGCACTTAAGAAAGAGGTGAAGATCAATGTCTAGTGGGAAAGCAAAACAGTTCGAAGAAGAAATGAAAGCCTATCGTGTTCAAGGATTTACTTGTACGAACTGTGCAGCCATTTTTGAAAATAATGTTAAAGAACTTCCCGGTGTTCAGGATGCGAAAGTAAATTTCGGAGCATCTAAAGTTTATGTTAAAGGGACGACAACCATTGAAGAATTAGAAAAAGCAGGAGCATTTGAAAATTTAAAAATTCGAGATGAAAAAGAACAAAGGGTAGAAGGAGAACCTTTTTGGAAGCAGAAAGAAAACATTAAGGTATATATATATCAGCTCTTTTACTTGTAGTTAGCTGGTTCTTAGGAGAGCAGTATGGTGAAGAGCATGTTCTACCGACAATTGGTTATGCAGCGTCCATTTTAATCGGTGGATATTCGTTATTTATTAAAGGTCTCAAAAATTTAAGCAGATTAAATTTCGATATGAATACGCTTATGACTATTGCCATTATAGGAGCTGCAATTATTGGTGAATGGGGTGAAGGGGCAACCGTTGTTATCCTATTTGCGATTAGTGAAGCATTAGAGCGTTATTCAATGGATAAAGCACGTCAATCTATTGAATCTTTAATGGATATTGCCCCAAAAGAAGCGTTAATTCGACGAGGCAATGAAGAAATGATGATTCATGTTGATGAGATTCAAGTTGGAGACATCATGATAGTTAAGCCCGGTCAAAAGTTAGCAATGGATGGAATAGTGGTTAAAGGTACATCGACATTAAATCAGGCTGCGATTACAGGTGAAAGTGTTCCAGTAACGAAAATCACAAATGATGAAGTATTTGCAGGAACCTTGAATGAAGAAGGGTTACTTGAGGTTAAAGTAACAAAACGAGTTGAAGATACCACTCTTTCAAAAATCATTCACTTGGTAGAAGAAGCCCAAGCAGAACGGGCCCCCTCTCAAGCGTTTGTCGAGAAATTTGCAAAATACTATACACCAGCTATTGTCATACTAGCTCTTTTAATTGCAGTAGTTCCACCATTATTTGGCGGAGACTGGAGCCAATGGATTTATCAAGGATTAGCTGTATTAGTGGTTGGTTGTCCTTGTGCCTTAGTAGTCTCAACTCCAGTTGCTGTGGTTACAGCAATAGGAAATGCAGCGAAAAATGGTGTATTAATTAAAGGTGGTATCCATTTAGAAGCAGCAGGACACTTAAAAGCGATAGCCTTTGATAAAACAGGAACATTAACCAAAGGGATTCCAGCTGTAACAGACATTGTGACATATGGTAGAAATGAAAATGAATTAATAACCATAACATCAGCCATTGAAAAAGGATCGCAGCACCCTCTTGCTTCAGCGATTATGCGAAAAGCAGAAGAAAATGGATTAAAATTCAATGAAGTAACAGTAGAGGATTTTCAATCCATTACAGGTAAAGGCGTTAAAGCCAAAATAAATAATGAAATGTATTATGTGGGAAGTCAAAATCTTTTTGAGGAATTACACGGAAGCATTTCAAGCGATAAAAAAGAAAAAATTGCCGATATGCAAACTCAAGGTAAAACGGTGATGGTGTTAGGAACAGAAAAAGAAATTCTTTCGTTTATTGCCGTAGCCGATGAAATGAGGGAATCGTCTAAAGAAGTTATCGGCAAGTTGAACAATATGGGAATCGAAACAGTGATGCTAACAGGCGATAACCAAAGAACGGCAACAGCCATCGGAAAACAAGTTGGTGTTTCGGATATTAAAGCTGACTTACTTCCAGAAGATAAGCTTAATTTTATTAAAGAACTTCGAGAAAAACATCAAAGTGTGGGGATGGTCGGAGATGGCGTGAATGATGCTCCAGCCCTTGCGGCATCTACCGTTGGTGTAGCAATGGGTGGTGCTGGAACTGATACAGCTTTAGAAACGGCTGACATCGCCTTAATGTCTGATGATTTGAGTAAATTGCCATATACAATAAAATTAAGTCGTAAGGCTTTAGCAATCATCAAGCAAAACATTACCTTCTCTTTGGCGATTAAATTAGTGGCATTACTTTTGGTCATGCCCGGTTGGTTAACACTTTGGATAGCGATATTTGCTGATATGGGAGCAACTTTACTTGTAACATTAAACAGTTTACGCTTATTGAAAATCAAAGAATAGGTTCTAAAATGGTTGTACTGACCCCAAAAAGTTAGACAGAAAATCTAACTTTTTGGGTGTTTTTATTTAATTCTCATTTACGGGGGTCAGTGCCAAAGGTTATGAAGTTTGGGCAAGGAAACATAATATCAAAACAATGGCAGATTCAATAATTAAATTAAGAGAACAAGGCATTAATTCCATTACCCAGCTCGATGATCTAATCAAAAAATCTGCCGATGATAGACAAGATTTGTTAGATAAAATAAAGAACATTGAAACTAAAATGAAGAGTTTATCTCAAGATATGGAAAATATAAATACTATAAATAAGTATCGTGAAATCTATAAATACCACAAGAAAAATCTTGAAGATAAACAATTTGCAGAGGAGTATTATAGCGAACTTCCCGTATATAAAATTGCCGCTAAAGAAATTTTAGAAAACTATAAAAAGCTACCAAAAACAAAAGAAATACTATCAAACTTCGATAAATTGCAAGAAAAAAAGAACAATTTTCTGACCTTGTTCAGTATAGGAAAAACTATGAAAATTATTATGAGATAGAAGGGGAGAGATAAAAAGCTATAAGCGTTCCTTACATTTGTTAAAAATACTTAACACAATTTGTTTACAATAGTAAACTTACTTCGAACATGTTTGTTCACATCTGTAGACAACTAGGGGGAAAGGAGAATGAGCACAATAGAATTTAATACTTATATCACAGATGCAGAAGATATTTTTAACCGTATTTGCAATAAGAAAGTCGGAAATGTAATAAGAAGTATCATTGACGATCATGTTTTAAGCTTCGATGATATAGATCGACTAGAAAAAATATTAGAGATGAAAAAATCTTTCGCAGTAGAAGAAGTGGATTGCAATTGTCCAGAAGAACAATGCGAATGTCATTTACATCATCATTAAGCATAAGGAGGAATTTAAAATGAATAATGACAACAAATATTCGTCCCATAATCACAGCGGGCACAGTG
>NZ_KV804207.1:183358-184295 GCF_001811305.1 Streptococcus sp. HMSC056C01 | reverse complement strand
CCCAGATGGCTCAACAGCAACCCTTACAGGTGATAAGACAGTTACTCAAGCTGATATCACAGCTCCAGCAGCACCAGTTGTGAACCCAGTTAAAGCTGGTGATACAGCAATCACAGGTACAGCCGAAGCAGGTTCAACAGTAGAAGTTACTCTTCCAGATGGAACTAAAGTATCAGCGAAAGCAGATAAAGATGGTAAATTCAGTATTCCAGTTAGTGGTTTGAATGCTGGAGATACAGTTTCTGTAACAACAACAGACGAAGCAGGAAATACATCAGCTACAACAACAGTAACAGTAAGTAAAGTTAATGTAGGTGGTAAAGAAGCTGATAATGCTAAAGTACCAGTTCTTACTCCAGTAGTAGATCCAAGCAACTTGACAGACGCAGAAAAAGCTAAAGTAGCTGAAGAAGTTAAGAAAGTTAACCCAACTGCGACAGATGTTAAGGTTAACAATGACGGATCAGTAGTTGTAACCTTTGCGGACGGATCAGTAGCAACAATTGCAGCTAATAAAGTTGTTAAGGAAGCAACTAAAGAGTCATTTGCTCAAGCACCAGCTAAGAAAGCAGGAGCGAAAGAATTGCCAAACACTGGTACTAAACAATCTAACGCTTCACTTGGACTAGCACTTCTTGCAGCAGTGACAGGAGGACTCCTTATCTCTAAAAAACGTAAGGAAGAAGAGTAAGCCATTACTCAAATAAAGCAAATCTAAGAATCTTGATTCTATGAGATTGCTAGAAAAACCGTAAGAAGAAATTCTTACGGTTTTTTGATTGGGCTACTTAATGGAAAAGTGGTAAAAAGTAAATTTCTAAAATGCTAGAAAATTATAGAAATTAAAGTGGAGAATTCCTATCGAGTATCATTGGGATAGCTGCTATAAAATAAAAGTCGACTGTTTATACTCAATGAAAATCAAAGAGCAAACTAG
>NZ_KV804207.1:182988-183258 GCF_001811305.1 Streptococcus sp. HMSC056C01 | reverse complement strand
AAGGTGTTGAGATTATCGAAGGTCATTTAATGCCCGATCATGTACATATGTTGGTAAGTATTCCACCGAGGATAAGTGTTTCAAGTTTTATGGGGTATTTAAAAGGCAGAAGTGCACTCATGATGTTCGATAAACACGCCAACCTCAAGTACAAGTTTGGGAATCGGCATTTCTGGGCAGAAGGTTATTATGTGAGTACAGTAGGGCTTAATGAAGCCACGATAAGGAAATACATCCAAGATTAAAGAAATTATCCAGTGGATGATTTCT
>NZ_KV804207.1:181537-182888 GCF_001811305.1 Streptococcus sp. HMSC056C01 | reverse complement strand
GAGTCAAGAGCAATAGGGCTTGAACAACGTGAAAACCAGCGTCTTTAGGCGCTGGCTGGTTGATTGGTCTACTTAATGGAAAAGTGGTAAAAAGTAAATTTCTAAAATGCTAGAAAAATAAAGAAATTGAAGAGGAGAAATTCCTATCGAGTATCATTAGTAGGATTACGAAAAATAAAAGGTGACTGTATATTTTTAAAATATGGAGATGGAGCCTTGTAAACTAGGCAAACAAAAAAAGAGGTTGGGATAAAAAAGATCCCGACCTCACTTTTTATTAGCAATCGAACTTTGACGCGATAGCTGATTGGACTTTTTGTTCGTCTTTTAGACTCCAAAAAGTTCTAATCATCCTCGCGGGGCTGGGAATACGAAATCGAGACTTTATCTATCGATTTCTGTCCCACCGCCTTTTTTTAAATATAATGGAGCCGGTGGGAGTCGAACCCACGTCCAAACACCTGCTAACATATTTGTCTACAACCATAGGTTATGTATTGTTTTAACAGCCCCTCGGCACATAACTCAAGCCTAGGAACTGCGAGTCTATAAATCTCTTATCAAACTGCTAGACAAAGTTTGATCGTATCTCGCTAATAATAAGACCTGTCATTGAACACGAGCGATCCAAATCGGGTCACGCCTGCTGGTTTTTAGGCAGCTAGAGCGTAAGAAGTGTTATTTTTTGCAGTTATATTTAACTGAGCGTTTACGTCGCCACACGAGTCGCAAAATATGCCTCATAATGCCTGTCGAATCCGTAACGACCCCAAAAGACAATACAATTATTATACCTTATCTGAGGGGAAATTGCAAAAATCAAGTAAAAAAAGGAATGACACTTTGGCATGTATATGTCTTAAAAGTTACTGTTTAGAGCGATGAAGAGTCATCAAATTAGTTAGAAAATCAAGAGAAAAACTGGAAATCATGTTATAATAAAAAGATAGAATCGTAAGAAAGAGTGGATGATTTTTTTGATAATTCCTACTTATAATTGGCAATTCGCTCCGCAAGTTGAGGATGCGGATTTTACAAAGATAGCTAAGAAAGCTGGTTTGGGACCTGAAGTAGCTCGTTTGTTATTTGAACGAGGCATCAAGGATGAAACTAGTCTGAAAAAATTTTTAGAACCTTCTTTGGAAGATTTGCATGATCCCTACCTTTTAAATGATATGGAAAAGGCAGTGGAGCGGATTCGCCATGCTATTGAGCAAGGGGAGTTGATTCTCATTTACGGGGACTACGATGCGGATGGGATGACTTCGGCTTCCATTGTTAAGGAGAGTTTAGAACAGTTAGGTGCTGAGTGCCTGGTCTATCTTCCCAATCGCTTTACGGATGGTTATGG
>NZ_KV804207.1:181209-181437 GCF_001811305.1 Streptococcus sp. HMSC056C01 | reverse complement strand
TGACGGTGGACAATGGTGTGGCGGGGCATGAAGCTATTGATTTGGCTCAGTCTATGGGGGTGGACGTTATTGTGACCGACCACCATTCTATGCCTGAAGTTTTACCAGATGCTTATGCTATTATTCATCCTGAACATCCAGGGGCGGACTATCCTTTCAAACATCTAGCGGGTTGTGGAGTTGCTTTTAAGCTAGCTTGTGCCCTTTTGGAAGAAGTACAGGTCGAGT
>NZ_KV804207.1:180061-181109 GCF_001811305.1 Streptococcus sp. HMSC056C01 | reverse complement strand
CGGATGGGATGACTTCGGCTTCCATTGTTAAGGAAAGTTTAGAACAGTTAGGCGCTGAATGCCTGATCTATCTTCCCAATCGCTTTACGGATGGTTATGGTCCAAATGCCAGTGTCTACAAATATTTTATCGAACAGCAGGGCGTGTCTTTGATTGTGACGGTGGACAATGGTGTGGCGGGGCATGAAGCCATTGATTTGGCTCAGTCTATGGGAGTGGACGTCATTGTGACCGACCACCATTCTATGCCTGAGGTTTTACCAGATGCCTATGCTATTATCCATCCTGAACATCCAGGGGCGGACTATCCTTTCAAGTATTTGGCGGGTTGTGGGGTCGCTTTTAAGTTGGCTTGTGCCCTTTTGGAAGAAGTACAGGTCGAGTTGTTAGACTTGGTTGCAATTGGGACAATTGCCGACATGGTCAGCTTGACGGACGAAAATCGTATCATGGTCCAATATGGTCTTGAGGTCTTGCGCAATACTCAGCGAATGGGATTGCAAGAAATGTTTGAAATCGCTGGGATTTCGAGTAGTGATGTGACAGAAGAGACAGTTGGTTTTCAGTTAGCACCGCGTTTAAATGCTCTAGGACGTTTGGATGATCCCAATCCAGCTATTGATTTGTTGACTGGATTTGACGATGAGGAAGTACATGAAATCGCCCTTTTGATTCATCAGAAAAATGAAGAACGTAAGGAAATTGTTCAGTCCATTTACGATGAAGCCAAGGGCATGGTGGATCCTGATAAAAGTGTTCAAGTTTTGGCTAAAGAAGGCTGGAATCCGGGAGTTCTTGGAATTGTAGCTGGGCGCTTGCTTGAAGAACTGGGTCAGACAGTTATTGTGCTAAATATCGAAGATGGACGAGCCAAGGGTAGCGCTCGCAGCATCGAATCAGTCGATATCTTTGAAGCCTTGGACCCGCATCGAGAATTGTTTATCGCCTTTGGTGGTCACGCAGGTGCTGCAGGTATGACCCTTGAAGCGGATAAGTTGGAAGTCTTATCTGATATTTTGGAAGCCTATATCCGAGAAAAAGGCGCAGA
>NZ_KV804207.1:179094-179961 GCF_001811305.1 Streptococcus sp. HMSC056C01 | reverse complement strand
AGGAAATTGTTCAGTCCATTTACGATGAAGCCAAAGGTATGGTAGATCCTGAGAAAAGTGTTCAAGTTTTGGCTAAGGAAGGCTGGAATCCGGGAGTTCTTGGAATTGTAGCTGGGCGCTTACTTGAAGAACTGGGTCAGACAGTCATTGTCTTGAATATCGAAGATGGACGCGCCAAGGGGAGTGCTCGAAGCATTGAAGCAGTCGATATCTTTGAAGCCTTGGACCCGCATCGAGAACTGTTTATCGCCTTTGGTGGTCACGCAGGTGCTGCTGGTATGACCCTTGAAGTGGATAAGTTGGAATTCTTGTCTGATCTTTTGGAAGCCTATATCCGAGAAAAAGGCGCAGATGCCCAAGGTAAAAACAATCTATTTTTAGATGAAGAACTGGATTTAGAGACCTTGAGTCTGGAGACGGTGAAAAGTTTTGAACGTCTAGCTCCTTTTGGGATGGATAACCAAAAACCTGTCTTCTATATTCGAGATTTTCAAGTTGAAAATGCTCGCGTTATGGGGGCTGGGAATGCTCATCTCAAGCTGAAAATTTCCAAAGGTGAATCCAGTTTTGAGGTGGTCGCTTTTGGTCAAGGTAAATGGGCGACTGAATTCTCACAGACCAAGCAACTGGAATTGGCAGTGACTCTCTCTGTTAACCAATGGAATGGACAAACAAGCTTGCAGTTGATGATGGTTGACGCCCGTGTAGAAGGTGTCCAGCTCTTTAACATTCGTGGCAAGAATGCCCTGTTACCAGAAGGGGTAGCCGTTTTGGATTTTAGGCAAGAGTTACCTGATGTGACCTCTTGTTCAGCTATTGTCGTTAAGAATATTCCTGAGGATATATCCCTCCTTAAGAAAATCTGTC
>NZ_KV804207.1:178547-178994 GCF_001811305.1 Streptococcus sp. HMSC056C01 | reverse complement strand
AATCCAGTTTTGAGGTGGTTGCTTTTGGTCAAGGGAAATGGGTGACTGAATACTCACAGACCAAGCAATTGGAACTGGCGGTGACTCTCTCTGTCAACCAATGGAATGGACAAACCACCTTGCAGTTAATGATGGTTGACGCCCGTGTAGAAGGTGTTCAGCTCTTTAACATTCGTGGCAAGAATGCCTTGTTACCAGAAGGGGTAGCCGTTTTGGATTTTACGCAAGAGTTGCCTGATGTGACCTCTTGTTCTGCTATTGTCGTAAAAAATATCCCTGAGGATATATCCCTCCTTAAGAAAATCTGTCAGGAGCAGGAATTTTCAGCTCTTTACTTTAAAAATGATATAGCTAAGGCTTACTACTTGACGGGCTATGGCACAAGAGAGCAGTTTACAAAATTGTATAAAACTATCTATCAGTTCCCAGAGTTTGATATTCGCTATA
>NZ_KV804207.1:0-178447 GCF_001811305.1 Streptococcus sp. HMSC056C01 | reverse complement strand
AATTTTCAGCTCTTTACTTTAAAAATGATATAGCCAAGGCTTACTATTTGACGGGATATGGAACGAGAGAGCAGTTTGCAAAATTGTATAAAACCATCTATCAGTTCCCAGAGTTTGATATTCGCTATAAACTCAAGGATTTGGCGGCCTATCTCAAGATTGAGCAAATTCTATTAGTTAAAATGATTCAGATATTTGAAGAGCTTGGCTTTGTGACCATTGAAAATGGTGTCATGAGGGTGAATAAAGAGGCTGAAAAGCGTGATATAGCTGAGAGTCAGATTTATCAAAAGCTGAAACAAACTGTCAAGGAGCAAGAAATAATGGCGCTTGGAACAGTCCAGGAAATCTATGATTTCTTAATGGAAAAAAGTGAATAGAGATAGAAAGAGTTGGCTTGCTGACTCTTTTTATATTCATGAATAAGCTCCAATTGGAGTCGGTTTTGTGTTATAATGAGGAAAGAGGACTAGTTGGCAGATAAACTGGTCAAAGGAAAGTCTAGAGGTGTCAAATGGATAAGCTGAAGAAAAAGAGATTACGAGCGGACTATAAAAAGCAAGAAAGACAAAAATTCGAAGAAAGTTTGCCCCTGTCAAGGGAGCTCTTTTTTGACTTGTTTGACTTTTTGGATGTAGAGCTTGAATATCAAGCTTGTCAGGAAGATTTTTTATTAACACAAACATTTCTAGAAGAGCACAATGTGGATGTCGAAACAGTTAGAGACTTTTTAGAAGCAAATGGAGCCTACTGTGACTGCGAAGTGTTATTCAATGTCGCGGAAAGATTTGAAGAGTGACAGGAAGCTAGTCAGAAAACATTCTTTTGAGGAGCTTGTAGTTCTCACTTGTTTGTGCATTTGAGAAGAGTTATTTATAGTTCTTTAACTGGAAACCTTCATTTTGAAAATTAGTAAAAAAATGGTATAATGAATGGAAAAGATTCGGCTGAAAGTGAATTGGACTTTCAGAAAAAGAGAGCATTTAAAGCTCTACAAACAGTTGAAGTGACTATTCGGAGGAAAAATGAATACTATTAAATTAACAACACTTGGGGGTGTACGTGAAAATGGTAAAAACATGTACATCGCAGAAATTAACGACTCGATTTTTGTATTAGATGCAGGTTTGAAATATCCTGAAAATGAACAGTTGGGTGTCGATGTCGTTATTCCAAATATGGACTATTTGTTTGAAAATAGCGACCGTATTGCTGGGGTTTTCTTAACACACGGGCATGCGGATGCGATTGGCGCCCTTCCTTATCTCCTGGCAGAAGCTAAGGTTCCTGTATTTGGATCAGAGTTGACCATCGAACTGGCTAAACTCTTTGTTAAGGGAAATGACAGCGTCAAGAAATTTGATGATTTCCATGTGATTGATGAAAATACAGAGATTGATTTTGGTGGAACGATAGTCTCCTTTTTCCGTACAACCCACTCTATTCCAGAAAGTTTGGGTGTGGTTTTGAAAACATCTGAAGGCAACATCGTCTATACAGGAGATTTCAAGTTTGACCAAACAGCTAGTGAATCATATGCCACTGACTTTGGACGTTTAGCCGAAATTGGTCGTGAAGGAGTCCTGGCTCTTCTAAGTGATTCTGCGAATGCAGATAGCAATATCCAAGTAGCCAGTGAAAATGAAGTTGGTGTAGAAATCACGCAAACCATCTCTGACTGGGATGGACGCATCATTGTTGCTGCAGTTGCAAGTAACCTTTCTCGTATCCAGCAGGTTTTTGACGCAGCTGCGGAGACAGGACGCCGTGTTGTCTTGACAGGATTTGACATTGAAAATATCGTCCGTACAGCGATTCGCTTGAAAAAATTGTCTCTAGCAAGTGAAAATCTTTTGATTAAGCCAAAAGATATGTCTCGTTTTGAAGATCACGAATTAATTATCCTTGAAACTGGACGCATGGGTGAACCCATTAACGGCCTACGCAAGATGTCTATTGGTCGTCACCGTTATGTTGAAATCAAAGAAGGTGACCTAGTTTATATCGTTACAACACCATCAATCGCCAAGGAAGCAGTGATGGCACGCGTGGAAAATATGGTCTACCAAGCAGGTGGAGTTGTCAAGCCAATTACTCATAGCTTGCGTGTGTCAGGACATGGGAATGCGCGTGATTTGCAATTGATGATCAATCTCTTGCAACCTAAATATCTCTTCCCAATCCAAGGAGAATACCGTGAGTTGGATGCCCATGCCAAGGCTGCTATGGCAGTTGGTATGTTGCCGGAACGGATTTTTATCCCTAAAAAGGGAACAACTATGTCTTATGAGCATGGAGATTTTGTCCCATCTGGTGCTGTTACTGCAGGAGATGTCTTGATTGATGGGAATGCCATCGGAGATGTCGGCAATGTCGTCCTTCGTGACCGTAAGGTCTTGTCAGAAGATGGGATTTTCATCGTGGCTATCACTGTTAACCGTCGTGAGAAAAAAATCATTGCTAGAGCTCGAGTGCACACGCGTGGATTTGTCTATCTCAAGAAGAGCCGTGATATCTTGCGCGAAAGTACAGAGCTAGTCAATCAAACAGTAGAAGACTATCTACAAGGTGAAGATTTTGACTGGGCTGAACTCAAAGGTAAGGTACGTGATCATTTGGCCAAGTTCCTCTTTGACCAAACCAAACGTCGCCCAGCTATCTTACCAGTAGTCATGGAAGCAAAATAGGATCAAATAGCAGGAGAAAGTCGAGTTTCGGCTTTTTCTTATCTTAAACGAATAAGGAGCAAGTTATGGCAGTAATGAAGATTGAGTATTACTCAGAAGTTTTAGATATGGAGTGGGGAGTGAATGTTCTCTACCCAGATGCGTCTCGGGTTGAGGAGCCAGATTCTACGGATATTCCTGTCCTCTATCTCTTACATGGGATGTCAGGAAATCATAATAGCTGGCTCAAACGGACCAATGTAGAGCGCTTGGTACGAGGGACTAATCTAATTGTTGTCATGCCAAATACAAGTAATGGCTGGTACACAGATACTCAGTATGGCTATAACTACTATACAGCTTTAGCAAAAGAACTGCCTAAAGTGCTCAAACGCTTCTTCCCTAATATGTCTAGCAAGCGTGAAAAGACTTTTATCGCTGGTCTATCAATGGGAGGCTACGGTTCCTTCAAATTGGCCCTATCAACCAATCGTTTCTCACATGCAGCTAGTCTTTCTGGGGCTCTTAGCTTCGAGGAGTTTTCTCCTGAAAGCCAGGATTTAGGGACGCGTGCCTACTGGCGAGGTGTTTTTGGTAAAGTTAATGATTGGGTGAATAGCCCTTACTCACTTGAAACACTCGCTAAAAAGTCTGATAAGAAAACCAAGCTCTGGGCTTGGTGTGGTGAACAAGATTTCTTGTATGCTGCCAATAATCTAGCAGTGAAGAATCTCAAGAAACTTGGTTTTGATGTGACCTATAGCCACAGTGCAGGGACCCATGAGTGGTATTATTGGGAAAAACAATTGGAACGGTTTTTGGCTACCTTGCCAATTGATTTTGTTTTGGAAGAACGCTTGTCTTAGTTTTAGTTTTCTTTCAGCTTACTCAAGTAAAATAAGGAATCTATCTTTAGAATGGGAATCCATGGTTTAAAGGTAGATTCTTATTTTTTTAGAAAGGCGGGAAATCATGTTCTGGATTATACGTGTTCTATGTCGATTGTTACTAGGAATTTGGCGCATGTTCTGGCGCCTTGTGTGGACTCTTGTAGTCTTAATTCTCATTGCTTTAGGGATTCTCTGGTATGTGACGGGAGATTTATCTGGTGTCTTCAATCAAGCGGGGCAACTTGTTCAAGTTGGTCAAGCAGGTTGGCATCAATGGCAAGAAACTGGTAAGTTGCAAGGCTTGTCTCAGACCGATCATCATCAAGATTCAGGAGTAAAATGGCCCCAAGCGCAGGCGACAATTTATATTGATCCCCAAATGGATGCAACCTTTCAAAAGGCTTACATTGAGGCTATTACCAATTGGAATCAGACTGGTGCTTTTAATTTTGTAGTTGTGACAGAACCTGACCAAGCAACTATTTTTGCGACTGAAATGAATGATGGTTCCACATCTGTTGCCGGTGAGGCGGAGAGCCAGACAAATCTCCTAACCAAACAATTTACTTCAGTAACAGTTCGTTTGAATCATTATTATCTATCTAATCCAAACTATGGCTATACCTATGATCGCATCTTGCATACAGCCGAGCATGAGTTAGGACATGCCATTGGCTTGGAACATACTAATGAAGTGTCAGTCATGCAACCAGCAGGTTCTTATTATGGTATTCAGGCTCAAGATGTTCAAGCAGTTCAAGAATTATATGAGTCTGGAGAATAAGTGATTTTTAAACGAAAAATAGAGCTCCCTGATGTAAGCAATGAGGGGAGCTTTTTGCTATAATGGAACTATGAATAACTTGATTAAATCAAAACTGGAGCTCTTGCCGACCAGCCCTGGTTGTTACATTCACAAAGATAAAAACGGTACGATTATCTATGTAGGAAAGGCTAAAAATCTGCGTAATCGCGTGAGGTCATACTTCCGCGGAAGTCATGATACCAAGACAGAAGCCTTGGTGTCTGAGATTGTAGATTTTGAGTTTATTGTCACGGAGTCCAATATTGAGGCGCTTCTTTTAGAGATTAACCTGATTAAGGAAAACAAGCCTAAGTACAATATCATGCTCAAGGATGACAAGTCTTATCCTTTTATTAAAATTACCAATGAGCGCTATCCTCGACTAATTATTACTCGTCAGGTCAAGAAAGACGGAGGTCTCTATTTTGGACCCTATCCGGATGTGGGGGCGGCCAATGAAATCAAGCGACTTCTGGATCGGATTTTCCCTTTTCGCAAGTGTACTAATCCACCATCGAAGGTTTGTTTTTATTACCATATCGGGCAGTGCGTGGCTCACACCATCTGTAAGAAAGACGAGGCTTATTTTAAAGCTATGGCCCAAGAAGTCTCTGATTTTCTTAAGGGACAGGATGACAAAATCATCGATGACCTCAAGGAAAAGATGAATGTGGCAGCTCAGAGTATGGAATTTGAGCGTGCAGCTGAATATCGAGATCTGATTCAGGCCATTGGAACCCTTCGGACCAAGCAACGAGTTATGGCCAAGGATCTCCAAAATCGCGATGTCTTTGGTTACTACGTGGATAAGGGTTGGATGTGCGTTCAGGTATTCTTTGTCCGCCAAGGTAAGCTCATTGAGCGTGATGTCAACCTTTTTCCTTACTACAATGATCCAGATGAAGATTTCCTGACTTACGTTGGGCAGTTTTATCAAGAAAAATCTCATCTGGTTCCCAATGAAATTTTGATTCCTCAGGATATTGATGACGAGGCTGTTAAGGCTTTGGTGGATACCAAGGTTCTCAAACCCCAACGTGGGGAGAAAAAACAACTGGTTAATCTCGCTATCAAAAATGCGCGTGTTAGTCTAGAGCAGAAATTTAACCTGCTAGAAAAATCAGTTGAAAAGACTCAAGGTGCCATTGAAAACTTGGGACGACTCTTACAAATTCCAACCCCAGTCCGCATCGAGTCCTTTGACAATTCCAATATCATGGGGACTAGTCCAGTTTCTGCCATGGTTGTTTTTGTCAATGGTAAACCGAGCAAGAAGGATTACCGCAAGTACAAGATTAAGACGGTGGTCGGACCAGATGACTATGCTAGTATGCGAGAGGTCATCCGCAGACGCTATGGGCGCGTCCAGCGTGATGGCTTGACCCCGCCAGATTTGATTGTCATTGATGGAGGGCAAGGTCAGGTAAATATTGCCAAGCAGGTTATTCAAGAAGAGTTAGGGTTAGATATTCCAATCGCAGGTCTGCAAAAAAATGATAAGCACCAAACCCATGAATTGCTCTTTGGAGATCCGCTTGAGGTGGTAGAGCTGTCTCGCAATTCTCAGGAATTTTTTCTCCTACAACGAATCCAAGATGAGGTCCATCGCTTTGCAATCACCTTCCACCGTCAACTTCGCTCTAAAAATTCCTTCTCCTCTCAATTGGATGGAATTGAAGGCCTGGGTCCAAAACGCAAGCAGAACTTGCTGAAATATTTCAAATCTCTGACAAAAATCAAGGAAGCCAGCTTGGATGAGATTGTCGCCGTTGGTATACCAAGAGCAGTGGCAGAAGCGGTTCATCACCACTTGAATCCTCAAGAACGAGTAGAACTAGCTCAGGTAGCAGAGCCACCTGCTGAATACAAGTGATAAAGTAGTAAGGAGAGGTTTTTGCTTTAGCGAGTGCAAGCTAGTCAGAATTGTGGTAAAATAGATAAGATATGACTAAAGAATTTCATCATGTAACGGTCATGCTCCATGAAACTATTGATATGCTAGATGTGAAACCTGATGGTATTTACGTTGATGCGACCTTGGGTGGAGCAGGCCATAGCGAGTATTTATTAAGTAAATTAAGTGAAAAGGGGCATCTCTATGCCTTTGACCAGGACCAGAATGCCATTGACAATGCCCAAAAACGTCTGGCACCTTATATCGAAAAAGGAATGGTTACCTTCATCAAGGACAACTTCCGTCATTTGCAGGCACGTTTGCAGGAAGCAGGTGTAGAAGAGATTGATGGCATTTGTTATGACTTGGGAGTTTCTAGCCCGCAGTTGGATCAGCGTGAACGAGGTTTTTCTTATAAAAAAGATGCGCCACTGGACATGCGGATGAACCAAGAGGCTAGTTTGACAGCTTATGAGGTTGTCAATCACTATGACTATCATGACTTGGTACGAATCTTTTTCAAATATGGAGAAGATAAGTTTTCCAAGCAGATTGCTCGGAAGATTGAACAGGCGCGTGAGTTGAAACCGATTGAGACAACGACTGAATTAGCAGAGATTATCAAGTCTGCTAAGCCTGCCAAGGAACTCAAGAAAAAAGGTCATCCGGCCAAGCAAATTTTCCAAGCCATCCGTATTGAGGTCAATGATGAATTAGGAGCTGCAGATGAGTCCATCCAACAAGCTATGGAATTACTAGCAGTGGACGGAAGAATCTCAGTCATCACTTTTCATTCGCTTGAAGATCGCTTGACTAAGCAGTTATTTAAGGAAGCTTCTACAGTTGAAGTTCCTAAAGGACTACCTTTCATCCCAGATGATCTCAAGCCCAAAATGGAATTGGTATCTCGGAAGCCGATTTTACCAAGCAAGGAAGAATTGGAAGCCAATAATCGTTCCCACTCAGCCAAGCTTCGAGTGGCAAGAAAAATTCACAAGTAAGAGGAAATAATGGCAGAAAACAGAGGAACAACGAGCCAATTGCTACAAGCTCGTATAAAAAAATTTTCACGTGTTGAAAAGGCCTTTTACTTTTCAATTGCCATCACAGCCCTTGTCTTAGCAATTAGTGTAGTCTATATGCAGACAAAACTTTTTCAGGTCCAGAGTGATTTGACAAGAGTCAATGCACAAATCGAGGAAAAAAAGACAGAGCTAGATGATGCCAAACAAGAAGTTAATGAATTGATCCGATCAGAACGTTTGACCGGAATTGCAAATTCTCAAGAGTTGCAATTGAATAATGAAAATATTCGATCGGCGGAGTAGTATATGAAAACCTGGAAAGAAAAAATAGTACACTTTGCCATTAAGAATCGCAAATCTCCCCTTGAAAACCGCAGACGAGTTGGGAAGAGCCTCAGTCTCTTGGCCGTCTTTCTATTTGCTGTTTTTTTGGTTAATTTTGCGGTGATTACTGGTACGGGGAAGAAGTTTGGTGTTGACCTGGTCAAAGAAGCCAGTAAGGTTCACCAAACGACTCTAACAGTTCCTGCTAAGAGGGGGACCATTTATGATCGTAATGGAACGCCAATTGCTGAGGATGCAACGTCCTATAATGTTTATGCTGTCATTGATAAAGACTATAAATCAGCTAATGGAGATGTTCTATATGTAGAGGAATCTCAGTACAATAAGGTAGCCGAAATTTTCCATAAGTACTTGGATATGGAGGAGACCTACGTAAAGGATCAACTCTCTCAACCAAATCTCAAACAGGTTTCCTTTGGTGCTAAAGGAAATGGGATTACCTACGCTAATATGATGTCCATTAAACAGGATTTGGAAACTGCTAAGGTTGAGGGTATTAATTTTACGACTAGTCCAAATAGAAGTTATCCAAATGGGAAATTTGCATCATCCTTTATTGGTTTAGCACAGTTACATGAAAATGAAGATGGCACGAAAAGTCTAATTGGGACATCTGGTATCGAGAGTTCCTTAAATAGTTTATTGGCAGGGACAGATGGTATTATTACATACGAAAAAGACCGTCTAGGTAATATTGTTCCTGGTACAGAACAAGTCACCCAACAGACCGTAAACGGGAAAGACGTCTATACGACCCTATCTAGTCCTTTGCAGTCCTTTATGGAAAGTCAAATGGATGCCTTTCAAGAGAAAGTAAAAGGCAAGTATATGACAGCAACCTTGGTCAGTGCTAAAACAGGGGAAATTCTTGCAACGACGCAGAGACCAACCTTCGATGCTGATACTAAGGAAGGGCTGACTAAGGACTTTGTTTGGCGTGATATCCTCTATCAAAGTAACTATGAGCCGGGGTCAACCATGAAGGTTATGACGCTCGCTGCTGCTATTGATAATAACACTTTCCCAGGAGGAGAAGTTTTCAATAGCAGTGAATTAAAAATAGCGGATGCGACGATTCGAGATTGGGATGTTAATGCTGGTTTGACTACTGGTAGGATGATGACTTTCTTACAAGGTTTCGCTCTCTCCAGTAATGTTGGAATGAGTCTACTTGAACAAAAAATGGGAGATGCTACTTGGTTGGATTATCTCAATCGCTTTAAGTTTGGGGTGCCGACGCGTTTTGGTCTGACTGATGAGTATTCAGGTCAATTGCCTGCAGATAATATTGTCGATATTGCCATGAGTGCATTTGGTCAGGGGATTTCTGTAACGCAGACCCAGATGCTACGTGCTTTTACAGCCATTGCGAATGACGGAGTTATGTTAGAACCAAAGTTTATTAGCGCCCTTTATGATCCAAATGATCAGTCAGTTCGGAAGTCGCAAAAAGAAGTTGTGGGTAATCCTGTTTCTAAAGAAACGGCTAGTTTGACTAGGGAAAACATGATTTTGGTTGGTACAGACCCTATTTATGGGACCATGTATAATCGTAATGATAATAAACCAGTAATTACTGTTCCTGGTCAGAATGTTTCTGTCAAATCTGGAACAGCTCAAATTGCCGATGAGCAAAACGGAGGATATTTAGTTGGGAAAACCAATTATATCTTTTCTGTAGTAACCATGCATCCTTCTGAAAATCCTGATTTTATTCTTTACGTAACAGTTCAACAGCCAGAACACTTTTCTACACCTTGGTTTGGAGAATTTGCTAATCCTATTCTTGAACGAGCTTCTGCTATGAAAGAATCTCTTAATCTTCAGTCTACAGCTAAAAATCTGGATCAAGTTACAACAACAACTAGTTATGCAATGCCAGCGACCAAGGACTATAGTCCGGGAGATATGGCAGAGGAACTGAGACGCAATCTTGTTCAACCAATCGTTATCGGTTCAGGAACAAAAATCAAGGACAGTTCAGTGGCAGAAGGAACAAATCTAGACGCTAATGAGCAAATCTTACTCCTTTCAGACAAGGTAGAAGAGATGCCTGACTTATATGGCTGGTCTAAGAAAAATGTTGAAACCTTTGCCAAATGGTTGAATCTTGAAGTTGAGTTTGAAGGCACAGGAGAAACTGTTAAAAAGCAAAGTGTTCGTTCTAATACAGCTTTAAAAGATTTACAGAAAATAAAAATAACATTAGGAGATTAGAATGCTTATTTCTATCTTTGCTGGAGTGATTGCCTTTATTCTAACAGTCATAGGAATTCCAGCCTTTATCCGTTTTTACCATAAAGCACAGATTACCGGTCAACAGATGCATGAGGATGTCAAACAACACCAAGCAAAAGCTGGGACACCAACAATGGGAGGACTCGTCTTTCTCCTAGCAGGAGTTTTAGTTAGTCTGGTCCTTGCTCTCGTGACTAATCAATTAACCAATAATGTCGGAATGATCCTCTTTGTCCTGGTCTTATATGGTTTGGTCGGTTTCTTGGATGATTTCCTCAAGGTTTTCCGCAAAATCAATGAAGGACTTAATCCTAAACAGAAGCTCTTGCTTCAGTTGGTCGGAGGAGTTATCTTCTATTTCTTCTATGAAAGAGGAGGAGATATCTTAAATGTATTTGGTTTTCCCTTGCATTTAGGTGTTCTTTATATTCTCTTTGCCCTCTTCTGGTTGGTCGGTTTTTCAAATGCAGTTAATCTGACTGACGGAATCGATGGCTTGGCAAGTATTTCTGTGGTGATTAGCCTATCTGCCTATGGAGTGATTGCCTATGTGCAAAATCAGCTCGATATCTTACTAGTGATTGTAGCTATGATTGGTGGTCTTCTTGGCTTCTTTGTCTTTAACCACAAGCCTGCTAAAGTTTTCATGGGAGATGTAGGTAGCCTAGCCCTTGGAGGGATGTTGGCGGCTATTTCCATGGCACTGCACCAAGAATGGACGCTGCTTTTGATTGGTCTAGTGTATGTCTTTGAAACAACATCTGTTATGATGCAAGTCACCTACTTTAAGTTGACTGGAGGAAAACGTATCTTCCGTATGACACCAGTTCACCATCATTTTGAGTTGGGGGGCTTTTCTGGGAAAGGCCAAGCTTGGAGTGAGTGGAAGGTCGACTTCTTTTTCTGGGGAGTGGGCTTATTCGCTAGTCTCTTGACTTTGGCTTTCATGTATTTGTTCTAAAAAGAGAGTGTGGAATCATCAGATAGAGAAGGATTAAGTTCCTTCTCTTTTCTATTTCCATCAGTTTATTGCATCCCCTTCTCAAAAATAGGTAAATTTATGGTAAAATGGAAATAGAAAGTTGAAATGATGAGTTATTTTAAAAAGTATAGATTTGACAAATCCAAGTTTAAGTTAGGGATGCGAACTTTCAAGACAGGGATCGCTGTTTTTTTAGTTCTCATGATTTTTGGTTTTTTTGGTTGGAAAGGACTTCAGATTGGAGCCTTGACTGCAGTTTTTAGTTTAAGAGAAGACTTTGACAAGAGTGTTCATTTTGGTACTTCTCGTATTCTCGGAAATAGTATCGGTGGTTTTTATGCCCTGATTTTCTTTCTCTTAAATAATCTTTTTCATGGCGCCTTCTGGGTAACTCTCCTTGTTGTTCCAATTTGTACCATGTTAACCATTATGACAAATGTTGCTATGAACAATAAAGCAGGTGTTATCGGTGGAGTTGCGGCTATGTTGATTATTACCTTATCAATTCCAAACGGTGAGACAGTTTTGTACGTGTTTGCTCGAGTTTTTGAAACCTTTATGGGTGTTTTTGTAGCAATTCTTGTAAATTACGATATTGATCGTTTACGGAGCATTTTACTGAAAAAAACAAAATAATGTCACAAGATATAACATTATTGATTGACGATTGAATTTTTTTAGACTATAATAGACAGAAAGAAGAGGAAGTGCACATGAAGGAAAAAGAATTTCGTCGCAATATGGCAGTTTTCCCTATTGGTAGTGTTATGAAGCTGACCGATCTTTCGGCGCGTCAAATTCGTTATTATGAAGATCAGGAGTTGATAAAACCTGATCGAAACGAAGGTAATCGCCGGATGTATTCTTTAAATGACATGGATCGGTTGCTTGAGATTAAAGATTATATCTCTGAAGGTCTGAACATTGCTGCCATCAAGAAAAAATATGCTGAACGTGAGGCGAAGTCTAAAAAGCCAGTGAGTCAAACTGAAGTACGAAGAGCGCTTCGGAATGAAGTTCTCCAGCAAAGTCGCTTCGCTTCTCAACAATCACCTTTTGGTCGCGGTTAGGCAACCGCAAGTCGTCATATATAAGGAGAAAAACCATGTCAATCACAGCTGCAGATATTCGTCGTGAAGTTAAGGAAAAAAATGTAACCTTTATCCGTCTCATGTTTTCAGATATTTTGGGAACGATGAAAAACGTCGAAATTCCTGCTACAGATGAACAACTAGACAAGGTCTTGTCAAATAAGGCTATGTTTGATGGATCTTCTATTGAAGGGTTTGTTCGTATCAACGAATCAGATATGTACCTCTACCCTGACTTGGACACTTGGACAGTCTTTCCTTGGGGAGATGAGAACGGTAGTGTCGCAGGATTGATCTGTGATGTCTATACAACAGAAGGGGAACCATTTGCAGGAGATCCTCGTGGGAACCTCAAACGTGCTCTTCGTCACATGGAAGAAGTTGGATTTAAATCTTTCAACCTTGGACCAGAGCCAGAATTCTTCCTATTTAAGCTTGATGAAAATGGAGATCCAACTCTTGAGGTAAATGACAAGGGTGGTTACTTTGATTTGGCGCCTACAGACCTTGCTGACAATACTCGTCGTGAGATTGTTAACGTCTTGACCAAAATGGGATTTGAAGTTGAAGCAAGTCACCACGAAGTTGCTGTAGGTCAACATGAGATTGACTTTAAGTACGATGAAGTTCTTCGTGCTTGTGATAAGATTCAAATCTTTAAACTAGTTGTAAAAACAATTGCCCGTAAACATGGTTTGTATGCAACCTTTATGGCTAAACCTAAATTTGGTATCGCTGGTTCAGGAATGCACTGCAATATGTCCTTGTTTGATGCTGAAGGAAACAATGCCTTCTTTGATCCAAATGATCCAAAAGGAATGCAATTGTCAGAAACTGCTTACTACTTCCTTGGTGGTTTGATCAAACATGCCTACAACTATACAGCTATCATGAACCCAACCGTTAACTCATACAAACGTTTGGTGCCAGGCTACGAAGCCCCTGTTTACATCGCTTGGGCAGGTCGCAATCGTTCACCGCTTGTCCGCGTACCAGCATCACGCGGAATGGGAACACGTTTGGAGTTGCGTTCCGTGGATCCAATGGCAAACCCTTATATTGCTATGGCTGTTCTTTTAGAAGTTGGTTTGAACGGTATCGAAAACAAAATCGAAGCACCAGCACCAATCGAAGAAAACATCTACATTATGACTGCTGAAGAGCGTAAAGAGGCTGGCATCACAGACCTTCCATCAACTCTTCACAATGCTTTGAAAGCTTTGACAGAAGACGAAGTGGTTAAAGCAGCCCTAGGTGAGCACATCTATACTAGCTTCCTTGAAGCCAAACGTATCGAGTGGGCAAGCTACGCTACCTTTGTTTCACAATGGGAAATTGATAACTACCTAGATCTTTACTAATGATAAATCAGAAAGATTGTCCGTGAGGACGATCTTTTTTTCTTGCATTTTGTATCGAGGTGTGATATATTTTGTATAACGAAGTGCGATATATCGAACTAAATAGGAGGTCTGGTTAAATGGAATTAACAGATAAGATTAGGCGTGTCTACCTTCCCATGACTGAAACGGGATTTTATATTCTATTCTGTCTGCAGAAGGAAAATCATGGCTATGGTATTACGCAAAAGGTCAAAGAGATGTCAGATTCACAGGTTTCGATTAGTCCTGGGACTATGTATGGAACCCTGTCAAAGATGGAAAAGGATGGTTTGATTTCCTTTGTCCGAGAAGAGGAAAAACGAAAAATCTATCAGATCACAGACTTGGGCCGAAAAGTTTTAGACATTGAGTTGAAACGTATTGAACGGCTCTATAGAAACAGTCGGGAGGAGCTTTGATGGAAAAGAAAGTTGTTTATAGAATTGCTACCATTGCGGATTATGATAAAGAGGCTCTCTATCTCGGAGAAATGCATGCTCAGGGCTGGAAACTTAAGGAAGTAAGTTATTCTAACTTAGTAGTTGCGGTTAAGTATACTTTTGAAAAGTGCCAACCGGAGAAGGTGGTTTATCAGTTGGACTTTTATCCTATGAAAAAGTCAGAGAGAGCTTCCTATTTACAACTATTTAAAGATTGTGGGTGGGAGCATATAACAGACTTTAATGGTTTTTCCTACTTTAGAAAGCTTTATTCTGGAGTTGAGTCGGATGCCGAGTTTGAAATTTATAATGACGCGGCCGGGAAGTTAGCAATGGTCAAGAAGATTTTAACAATGCGGATGCTTCCTATTTTGCTTCTCTTTTTAGCGCTACTACCGGTTTTCTCAAAGTTTGTCAGTGGAGGTAGTTCTTTCAGTTGGGGAATGTTTTTGATTGTTATCATAGACTGTACTTTATTGATAGTTTTCACGATTCAGATTTCTTATATTTTTTGGAGATTGTTTCAAAAGTGGAAAGAATTATCTGATAAATAAAACCATTTTGGAGGTTAGACAATGAATAGCAAAGTACAATTTCGAATGTTTACCATTTTTGATTTGGATAAGGTAGAAGATTATTTACATGAGATGCATTTGAAAGGTTGGAAATTTAAATCGAATCGTTTTGGCTTTTTCTATTTTGAACAATGCCGACCAGATGATGTGATTTACCGTGTGTGGAATACTAGCTACCTTAGAAAAAATGAGGTAGATTTACAAAGTATTAAGGATAGAGGATGGGAATTTGTGGAAAATTGTTCTTATACTGTTTTTCGAAAAGCAACTTGTGATGTAGATTCAAATGATCAATCTTTCATGGACAATCGTCTTCAATGGGCCGATGTGAAATCTAGACTTCGTCCATCTATAGTTTCTATCTCTGGCGGTCTAGTTATTTGTATGAGCTTGTTTCGCGAAAGTCTCTCTCAATCTTTCTTCCTTATTTTTGCCCTTTATGCCCTCATGATTTCCTATCTAATCTATAGTTTTTACAGACTTAAAAAGAAATATCTTGTGAATATAAGATGATTTTTTAGGTCCTCAGACCGATTTTTAGCACTCTTGACAAAAGAGTGCTAATTTTTTGAGTTTTTGTCTTGACATTCTTTTCTAAGGGTGTATAATAGAATCATAAGTTAGCACTTGGATGCCTCGAGTGCTAAAAAGATCTATCAGAGAGGAGTAGCGAGATGGTTACAGAACGTCAGCAGAATATTTTAAATCTGATTATTGACATCTTTACCAAAACGCACGAACCTGTTGGATCCAAAGCCTTGCAAGAGTCTATCAACTCTAGTAGTGCTACCATTCGAAATGACATGGCAGCTCTAGAAAAGCAAGGTTTACTTGAAAAGGCTCATACTTCCAGTGGTCGGATGCCGAGTGTGGCTGGTTTTCAATACTATGTCAAACACTCCCTATCCTTTGACCGTTTAGCTGAAAATCAAGTTTATGAGATTGTAAAAGCCTTTGATCAAGAATTCTTCAAGCTAGAGGATATTCTTCAAGAGGCGACGAAAATTTTGTCAGACTTGAGTGGTTGTACGGTTGTAGCACTGGATGTAGAACCAAGTAGGCAGAAGCTGACAGCTTTTGATATTGTTGTCCTCGGGCAACATACAGCTCTTGCTGTTTTTACGCTTGATGAGTCTAGAACAGTTACCAGTCAGTTTTTGATTCCGAGAAATTTCTTGCAGGAGGATTTGAACCGCCTCAAGACCATGATTCAAGAACGTTTCCTGGATCAGACTGTTTTGGATATTCACTACAAGATTCGGACGGAGATTCCGCAAATTATCCAACGTTACTTCACAACAACGGATAATGTTATGGATCTTATTGAGCATATCTTCAAAGAAATGTTCAATGAAAATATCGTGGTTTCTGGCAAAGTCAATCTTTTGAATTTCGCTAATTTAGCGGCCTATCAATTTTTTGATCAGCCACAAAAGGTAGCTTTGGAAATTCGAGAGAATCTGATTGGCGACCAGATGCAAAGTGTCCGAGTTGCTGATAGCCAAGAATCTTGTCTTGCTGACTTAGCAGTGATTAGCAGTAAGTTCCTGATTCCCTATCGTGGGTTTGGAATTCTGGCGATTATTGGTCCAGTTAATCTGGATTATCAACAATTGGTCAATCAACTCAATGTAGTTAATCGAGTTTTGACTATGAAGTTGACGGATTTTTACCGCTATCTCAGCAGTAATCACTATGAAGTGAATTAAGATTGAAATCATTAAAGGAGGCGAAAATGGCCCAAGATATTAAAAATGAAGAAGTAAAAGAAGAGGAAGTTGTGGAAACAGCTGAAGAAACAAGACCTGAAAAGTCTGAATTGGACTTGGCCAATGAACGTGCCGAAGAATTTGAAAATAAATACCTTCGTGCTCATGCAGAAATGCAAAACATTCAGCGCCGTGCCAACGAAGAGCGCCAACTCTTGCAACGCTATCGCAGTCAAGATTTGGCAAAAGTAATCTTGCCATCACTTGATAACCTCGAACGTGCCCTTGCCGTCGAAGGGTTGACAGATGATGTGAAGAAGGGCTTGGAAATGGTCCAAGAAAGTTTGGTACATGCTCTGAAAGAAGAAGGGATCGAAGAAATCCCAGCAGATGGAGAATTTGACCATAACTACCACATGGCTATTCAAACAGTTCCAGCAGATGACGAACATCCAGCAGACACCATCGCACAAGTCTTCCAAAAAGGCTACAAACTTCATGACCGCATCCTAAGACCGGCTATGGTAGTGGTTTATAACTAGGCAATTCTGACGGTAGCTAAAGCAACTCGTCAGAAAACGGCAATCGCTATGGCGTTTGCCTAGCCTCCTTACTAACTCGTCGTCGAAATAATATCGATTTCGACTTCTCGTGTCGCAACTTATATACATTGAAACCTTGTCCGAAACGACAATAAACTATGAAAGAAAGATAAACAATGGTTCAGCTTTGCCAATAGTGAGCGAAGCGAACCAAAGGCGATACTCTTCGCCGTGGCGGTATCTTCGCAAACTTTGAGACCTTAGGCTCAAAGTTTAGTCAAAGAGATTGACGAAGTCAAGCTCTGACGACGTCGCCACTTAAGAAGAGTATCAAAAAGAAAAAAGAGAAAAAATAACAAGGAGAAAAACATATGTCAAAAATTATCGGTATTGACTTAGGTACAACAAACTCAGCAGTAGCAGTTCTTGAAGGAACTGAAAGCAAAATTATCGCAAACCCAGAAGGAAACCGCACAACTCCATCTGTAGTGTCATTCAAAAACGGTGAAATCATCGTTGGTGACGCAGCAAAACGTCAAGCAGTAACAAACCCAGATACAGTGATTTCTATCAAATCTAAGATGGGTACTTCTGAAAAAGTTTCTGCTAACGGTAAAGAATACACTCCACAAGAAATCTCAGCTATGATCCTTCAATACTTGAAAGGTTACGCTGAAGAATACCTTGGTGAAAAAGTAACTAAAGCAGTTATCACAGTTCCAGCTTACTTCAACGATGCTCAACGTCAAGCAACAAAAGACGCTGGTAAAATCGCTGGTCTTGAAGTAGAACGTATCGTCAACGAACCAACTGCAGCAGCCCTTGCTTATGGTTTGGATAAGACTGATAAAGAAGAAAAAATCTTGGTATTCGACCTTGGTGGAGGTACATTCGACGTATCTATCCTTGAATTGGGTGACGGTGTCTTTGATGTATTGGCAACTGCAGGGGATAATAAACTCGGTGGTGACGACTTTGACCAAAAAATCATCGACCACTTGGTAGCAGAATTCAAGAAAGAAAACGGCATTGATTTGTCAACAGACAAGATGGCCCTTCAACGTTTGAAAGATGCAGCTGAAAAAGCGAAGAAAGACCTTTCTGGTGTAACTTCAACTCAAATCAGCTTGCCATTCATCACTGCTGGCGAGGCTGGACCTCTTCACTTGGAAATGACATTGACTCGTGCTAAATTTGACGATTTGACTCGTGACCTTGTAGAACGTACAAAAGTTCCAGTTCGTCAAGCTCTTTCAGATGCAGGTTTGAGCTTGTCAGATATCGACGAAGTCATCCTTGTCGGTGGTTCAACTCGTATCCCTGCCGTTGTAGAAGCTGTTAAGGCTGAAACTGGTAAAGAACCAAATAAATCAGTGAACCCTGATGAAGTTGTTGCCATGGGTGCTGCTATCCAAGGTGGTGTCATCACTGGTGATGTCAAAGACGTTGTCCTTCTTGACGTAACTCCATTGTCACTTGGTATCGAAACAATGGGTGGAGTCTTCACAAAACTCATCGACCGTAACACAACTATTCCAACATCTAAATCACAAGTCTTCTCAACTGCAGCAGACAACCAACCAGCCGTTGATATCCACGTTCTTCAAGGTGAACGCCCAATGGCAGCAGATAACAAGACTCTTGGACGTTTCCAATTGACAGATATCCCAGCTGCACCTCGTGGTATCCCACAAATCGAAGTAACTTTCGATATCGACAAGAACGGTATCGTATCTGTTAAAGCCAAAGACCTTGGAACTCAAAAAGAACAAACAATCGTTATCCAATCAAACTCAGGTTTGACAGACGAAGAAATCGACCGCATGATGAAAGATGCAGAAGCTAACGCTGAAGCAGATAAGAAACGTAAAGAAGAAGTTGACCTTCGTAACGAAGTAGACCAAGCAATCTTTGCGACTGAAAAGACAATCAAAGAAACTGAAGGTAAAGTCTTCGATGCAGAACGTGATGCTGCCCAAGCTGCCCTCGATGAGCTTAAGAAAGCCCAAGAAGACAACAACTTGGACGAAATGAAAGCAAAACTTGAAGCATTGAACGAAAAAGCTCAAGGACTTGCCGTTAAACTCTACGAACAAGCCGCAGCAGCTCAACAAGCTCAAGCAGGAGCAGAAGGCGCACAAGCAACAGGAAACGCAGGCGATGACGTCGTAGACGGAGAGTTTACTGAAAAGTAAAACAATCCAGTGGATTGTTTTAGCGGAACCTCCTGAAATAAAGAAAGGTTCCGAGATTTTAGGATTCCTTTAATCCGAAACTCAATTCAGCCTTACTAGTTCAAAAACATAGTATAATCGACTTTGTTTTTGAACGTCGTAATGATAAGAAGAAATCCAGAGGTTGCAACCCAGCCTCTGTTTTTCGGTAAAATAGAGGATGTTGCGTATGAAAAAAGTACTTTGTATCATTTATCCTAATTTTTCTCTTTATGAGATAACCGCTTTAACGAGTACTTTAGCTCTGTCTTTTGATATCACGATTGATTATGTCGCTTCAGATCACTCGAAGGTGGTCTCTGAGGATGGTTTGCCCTGTCAACCGACCAAAACACTGGATCAAATAAACCTAGAAGATTATTCTTGTATCATTTTGCCAGGAATGGTGAATATAGGTCCTGCTCTACGCGATGAGAAATTGATTTCGTTCTTGAGGGGCCTTGGTGAGCAAGATATCCTCATTGCAGCCATTTCTTCAGCGCCTCTTTTATTGGCGAAAGCAGGCTTGTTGAAGGATACGAAATTTACAGGTGGAATTTGGCAAAACTTCTTTGACTATTTTGAATTTCTTCCTCGTGAGAATTTCCAACCCAAACTGGTTGTGCAAGATAAACAAATCATTACGGCTATCGGTTTTGCGTACCAAGAGTTTGCAAGAAAAGTGATTCTAAGTTTAGGGCTGGCAGAAAATACGGACAACTATTTTAAAGAGCACAAGGAGTATGCAGAAGAGGATTTGATATTTACTCTATCGGACCAAGAGTTTGATCAAGTGAAGCAGAGTTTAGAAAACAGCCTCTAAAGATTTACTTATAAATTATAGAAAGGAACAAAGAGTGTTTGCAACTGAACACGGGTTCCAAAGTTTCTAATTCAATATGAAAGAAAGGAATTGAACCCGACCTAAATTCGTGGTTTGATTCACAACATCAATAGAAAGGAACAAAGAGCGTTCGGGGAATTGAACTCGAGCGGAAAGCTTGGAAATTAGATAAACCTCCTAAGAAATCAGGATTTCTTGTCGGTTTCCTAAATTTCAGTCGCTTTCTGTTCGCTCTTAGTATCTTGTATGAACAATACTGAATTTTATGACCGTTTGGGCGTTTCGAAAAATGCGTCTCAAGATGAGATCAAGAAAGCCTATCGGAAATTATCTAAAAAATATCATCCAGATATCAACAAGGATCCTGGAGCTGAGGACAAGTACAAGGAAGTTCAAGAAGCTTATGAAACTTTGAGCGATGAACAGAAACGTGCTGCCTATGACCAATACGGTGCTGCGGGTGCCAATGGTGGTTTTGGTGGTGCTGGCGGTTTCGGTGGCTTCGATGGAGCAGGTGGTTTTGGCGGATTTGAAGATATCTTCTCAAGCTTCTTTGGTGGTGGCGGTGCATCACGTAATCCAAATGCCCCTCGTCAAGGTGACGACCTCCAGTATCGCGTTCATTTGACTTTTGAAGAAGCTATTTTTGGTACTGAAAAGGAAGTCAAATACAATCGTGAAGCAAGCTGTCGTACTTGTAATGGGTCTGGTGCTAAACCTGGAACAAGTCCAGTTACTTGTGGACGCTGTCATGGTTCAGGTGTGATTAATGTTGACACCCAAACACCGCTCGGTGTGATGCGTCGCCAAGTAACCTGTGATGTCTGTCATGGCCGTGGTCAAGAAATCAAAGATCCATGTACAACCTGTCATGGAACTGGTCATGAAAAACAAGCCCATAGCGTACACGTAAAAATCCCTGCTGGTGTGGAAACAGGTCAACAGATCCGCCTAGCTGGTCAAGGTGAAGCTGGCTTTAACGGTGGACCTTATGGTGACTTGTACGTGGTGGTTTCAGTTGAAGCTAGCGATAAGTTTGAACGTGAAGGAACCACTATCTTCTACAATTTGAACCTCAATTTTGTTCAAGCAGCACTTGGTGATACAGTAGACATCCCTACAGTTCATGGTGATGTAGAATTAGTCATTCCAGAAGGAACTCAGACTGGTAAACGATTCCGCCTACGTGGTAAGGGAGCTCCAAGTCTTCGTGGTGGTGCCCTTGGAGACCAATACGTTACTGTTAATGTTGTAACACCAACAGGCTTGAACGACCGCCAAAAAGCAGCCTTGAAAGAATTCGCAGTTGCTGGTGATCTAAAAGTCAATCCTAAGAAAAAGGGCTTCTTTGACCATATTAAAGATGCCTTTGAAGGAGAATGAATCATAACCACCCGTGAAAACGGGTGGCTTGTACACCGGCTATAAGCCGTTTCTCTTCAGCGACGTCTAAAGACGCTCGCTGAACTTCGTTCAGGTCGTGCTATATTACTTGACTAATGCCCGTCACAACGGGCTTTTACCTTATTCTAAATCCACCATCAGAAAACGGATCTTCATATTCTTTTACACTCAGCTTATCGAGTGCAATGTCATTCTTTTCCTGCTCGCGAATATATTTAGCTACGGTCTTTTCGTTTAGTCCAACGGTACTTACATAGTATTCTCTAGCCCAGAACTTTCGATTTCCATACTTATATTTTAAATGAGCGTGCTTATCAAATATCATCAATGCACTTTTACTCTTGAGATACCCCATAAAATCGGAAATCGAAAGTTTGGGAGGTATCAGTACAAGCAGGTGTACATGGTCTGGCATCATATGACCTTCGATAATCTCCACGCCACGACAACGGCATAGATGTTTAATAATATCTATCAAATCCGACCTGACTTTGTAATATATCGCCTTACGGCGATACTTAGGTGTGCAAACTATATGATATTTGCACATTCATTTGGTATGTGATAAACTGTAACTGGTTTTAGCCATTTATTTTTCCTCCTTTATCTAACCTGAACAATTAGATTATACTTGAAAAAATAAATGGAAGCTAGAAGCCTTTTCAGCCACCAGCATAGCTGGTGGTTTTCTTGTTTTTCTCTATGAGAAAAACTGGCTTGAAACCATAAAAAGAAAAGCCCTTAGAAACTTGAGTTCTAAGGACTTTGTCTTAAATTTGAAACATCCAAGAAATTGGATGTTTTTTGTTGCAAGTATTATATTTAAGTTTTAAATGCAAAAAAAATTTGATATACTAAGATTATGGAGAGTGAAGAGGTATAATCAATTGATAGATAAAAACAATATGGATATTAATGATGTTAATGAAAAAATTGTAGCTACAAAAATTTTAAATGAGTTAAAATACAACAAGAGAATGTTTTACAATTGGTCAGCTTGGTTTAGTGGAGATAAAGAGGAAAATCTTCTAGATATGCTTGTTTCAAGAATTTCTTCTATTAAGAAGGAGTTAATAAGTCAGACAATTGAGCCTTGCTTAGACGAAATTAAAGCAGTTTCAATGTATAAAAAAGTTAGAGAAGAATCTGAAAATCAATCTCACAATGTTGTTACTTTTTCTTCATCTAAAAAAATATCAGGAAAGATCGAATTTAATTATTTTATTCAGATAAGTTTACAAGATTTTATTGTGAGTGCAATTTGGTTAGAAACTGTTGCTAGATTAATTGATAGTAGGCTTAAAGATGATGTATATGCTAATAGACTTTCTCAATCTCAAAGTAGTTTTTTTAACCCATATTTCGATGCTTATTCTGAATTCAGAGATTCGAATTTTAATAAGATGCGTCAATGGATAGAAGAAAAAGAAACAGGCATATATGTACAAACAGATTTGTCAAGATGTTATTACAATGTAAATGTCGAAAAGTTAAAAAAAGAATTAGTAGAAGAATTAGGACAAAATTATACAAAGAATTTTGAATTTATTACAGAGTATATTTTTAAGATTATAGAAAAGTATAATGAGTTAGAAGGAATAAGAGATTTTTTAAAAGATTCAAAAGTAGATAATAATTTAGTTTCTGAAACAGTTTTGCCAATTGGATTTTTACCCAGCAACATTTTAATCAATTTTTATCTATTAGATTTAGACAATAAAATAAAGCAAACGTTTTATCCAGTAAACTATAGTCGATATGTAGATGATATTGTTTTTTTGGTAAAAACAGATGTTTCTGAAAAATATAAACCAGGAGACTTGCCTGAAATAGATAATATAAAAGCAAAAATCACACAAATAAGAGATTCACTTAAATTAAATGAGAAGAAGTCCGTCAAACTTAGTGAAGATAAAACATTATTTTTTATTGTTAATAAACGGAACGATATCAATTATTTGAATAAATTCGCGAAAGAAACTCAACAACTTTCCAGTGATAGTTATAGATTAATAGACCCTAATGAATATGATAAAGAATTTGAAAATGCCTATAACTTAACGCAAGGACTTACGAAAATTTCAGACTTATTTACAATAGTCAGAGATAAAAAGTATATTAGTCGGACTATTTCTACGGTATTCAACTATATTTTTTGGAATCTTAAAGAGGACATTGATGAAGAGAATGTAAACTTGGCAAAGAAGTTTCTTAAATACTTTTACTCATTTGTTGATGATGAATTTTTTTTGAATTTATTTGATTATTGGTATCAGTTAATTATAATTGAATTAGTTTCAAATAAAATTCTATTGTGTGAAGAATTGGCAAAAAAATCTAGTATTAAATTGGATAAATTAGAATTTATGAAAAGGCTCCAGTCTCTAGAAGAAAATGTAGAGCCAAAAAGTAAGTTGTTTAAGATTTTTCTATCAAATTTCAAGAATAATCTTGAACATACTTTTAAAGCTCGATATGGTACTTCGTTATATCAAATACAAGAGTACTTTCGATATCCAAGATATAAATTAAGAAATATAGTTGAAAAGGACAGTCTATTTTATTTTGAGAAGCAATTAAGAAAATTGGCTGAATTTAGTTGCTCTAGATCATTAGTTGTTTCAAATGTTGACAAAAATTTTTTGGATGTAGTAAAAAAGAATTTTCGAAATAATTATCATAATGAAAAAGGTATTATTGTTTTTGATGGTAATGACGGAATAAAAATTGGGGATTATAACTATAAGAAAAAAATTGTGCTATCTCAGAGTAATTTTGAAACATATAGTCAGAGACTAAAATATTTTGAAGATTATTCAAAAAATAAATCCAATATAAAAGACATTATACTTACGCTAAATGAAGCAGATAGGAATAAAACAGATGTTTTATTGTATCCTGAACAAGGTATACCATTGCAAGAAATATATTCACTTGTCAGGTTTGCTAGAAAAACAAAAATATTAGTAATTGGTGGCTTGGATTTTATCTATCTAGAGAACGAGAATAAAGTATTAAATTTAACATTTATTATTAGACCCTTTAAAGTGTTGAAAGGAGAGAAAGAATATAAAGATACGGAGATTATTTTACTACCAAAATTATACCCTTCACCTATTGAATATGAAATATTTCAGGGAAGTAGGTTCAGTCGTAACAAAAATTGGGAAATTTATATTCCTGACTCATCCGATTGGGAAAATCAGCATATAGTAAAATTCAAGGATAGTACCCATGCGGTATTAAATTGTTATGAAGCAGCTTCTTTAGATTTGAAGTATGAAATATCAAAAGAAGAACCAGAGGTAGTACATTTAATTACTAATAATAAGGATATTAAGTATTATAAACAGATAGCAGAAAGTTTATCACGTGATTTGATGGCTGTGTCAACTATAACCAATTATTCACAGCTAGGGGGGGTTGAAGTGTTTAGCCCGTATAAGGAAGAATATAGAAGGCAGATTTCAATCCATAAGGGTGCCAAAAATACTCATGTTGATATTTGTGAGGTTGATTTAGATGCAATAAAATATAAACGATTACATAATCAAGATAACACTATGAAGCAGAATCCTCCAAAATACTATTATAGAAATTTAGGAAAATAAAAATGAATTTGAAAAAAAAGAAAGAAAGACAAGATATCATCCAACATATATTGAAGTGGCTCTTCCCCTGGGCATCAATATTTAGTTTTTTACAGTTTTTGCAACTTATTATTCCAAAATGTTATTTTCTACAATTTGAGTTGGCCATTGTTATGTTTTCATTGTTGGGAGCTTGGTTTTGGAATAAATACGTATTAGATAAAATACTAGAAAAATATTTATATCGTTATGTTAGTAAAGATTCAAAATTAATTTTAAATATATATTATGGGAATATATTTGATGAAGATTTCAATAAATTTATAAAAGTAATACCTATGGATAGAAATTTAGATTGTGATCAGGCTGATATACGAATAAAATCAGTTCAGTTTCAATTTAGAGATAACAATTGTATAGATAATCAAAGACTGAATGAACTAAAAGAATCAGAGGAAAGAATTATCGCTTGCGATAATTACTTTCTATTGAGGATAGCAGAGTATACAAATACCAATAATATTGAATTAAATACGTATACAGATTACTTTTCGATGATATATGAACTTTGTCAATTTATAGATGATAATGCACATGGGAAGGCAGTTGTTTGCTCTGTTATAGGAGGGAATATTCAATTTAAAGAAGGAAGTTTAAATTCTATGCAACGACTCCAGTTACTGAAACTTGCATTTGAATCATATAGTTTTCAACATGAAGTTGATATTCATATTGTTATAAAAAAAGACGAAGAGCGAATTGATAAGTATGATTTAACTATTTTATAACCATAAGTACATATTATAACAAGCGGTTAATGCTTTGAATGATGGAAAATTTTTACGATTATTTTCTTTCGTAGCTCATATTATTTAGTTTTGATTTAAATAATATTAATAAAAAAGAAGAACTTTTAATTTTGCTTGGAAGGCTGTCAAATACGTGAAATCAAATGATATCATCATGACGAATGACTACATAACACCCAGTGTTGGACTGGGTCGAACCAGCCAGGTGGATCTGTCCGTGATGAGGAGTCTATTATCGCAGATGATAAGCATGGCTTGACTATGATTTTCACCGGTCTACGGCATTTTAGGCTTTAAGAAATAGAAAAAATCTTCGGGTCAGCCGAGGATTTCAGACCGAAGACAAACATTCCAAATGGTGTTTGTCTTCAATCTGAAAAGAGCCGAATGGCTCTTTTTGTGTTATCTTTGAAAATTTAGCGTCGAAAAATCATTTTCCAGTTAGCCTATTATTTATACTTTTGCTTGAGTAAGCCTGCCGCATCCATATCCTGGATGAGTTGCTTGAACTCCGCTTCTTTGCCAGGCTTAACTGTGACGGTATCAATGCGCTTAGTCGCCGAATTATCCTGAATATCCACCAAGTTCAAAGCTTTTTCATAGAATGCGATTCCCTTTTTCAGACTTTCCTGATCCTGCCAAGATAGAATAAAGTAAGAAGGATTTGATTTCTTTCCGATTTCTTGGAAATACTTCCTGCTTTCCTCCTCTAAAAATTGGAATAAACCATGATTGAATAAGTTGTCTTCTACTGAATGGTAGGAAATATCTCCTGTGTTTAAGACATAGACTTTGAGTCGGTTTTTAGTGAGGTTGGGACTTTCTTTTAGGACAGGGTTGCTATTGATGACCTCATCTGAGAAAGTCACATAAAAATCTAAGCCTCCACCCTCGAATTGATACTTTCCATTTGATTCTACTTTCTCAGGAGGCATGTCAAGGGAGATGAAGATTTGTCTTAAGGATTCATTTCCTTCTCGAATATCACCTGGTGAGGCCTTGAAAAGATTGGCCACTAGTAGAAATGCTAGAGCTGCAAGAAGGCAGAGAGCACCACAAACGATCAGGATGATCCGCGTCAGAACTTTTAAAAACTGTTTCATTTTCATGTCCTCCCTGTCCTGTTAGGATCTGCTAACCCAAAATGGATTTAAAGGGAATAAAGGAAAGTTGGAGTTTTTCTTTTCCTTATTTTTCTTCAGTTTCCTGCATTTCTTTTAGTACAGCGAGTCTCGTTTGAAGGTCTTTTTCCAGAACTTTAAACTTGTAGGTCAAATCTTTTTGATATTCCTTTATAAGTTCTTTTTGTTGGTCGATAATTTGCAGGCTATCTTGGATGATATCCAAGTCATCCTTAATGGCTTCAACGCGATCAGTAGTATCTAAAACTTCTTCAGTGATAGCTTCACGATTTTTAACGAGGAGGTAGGAACCGACTGCAGAGCCTGCAAAAAGTAGTAAATTTGATAGTTTCATAGTGACTCCTTAAGCATTTTTGATAGTTTCAGCGACTTGGGCAAGTTTGTCGAAGTCTGGTTCGTGTGCGATAAAGTCAATCTTGAGGTCGTCATCTGCACTGTAACGAGGGACAAGGTGGACATGGGTATGGAAAACAGTTTGTCCAGCTACTTCCTCGCAGTTTGCGATGATATTCATACCAGTAGCCTTGGTAGCTGTCATGACTTTTTGAGCAATCTTTGGTACTTGTGCGAACAGTTGGCTAGCGCTTGTAGCATCCATTTCCAAAAGATTGCGATAGTGTTCTTTGGGTACGACCAAGGTGTGACCAGGGGTCACTTGAGAGATATCAAGAAAGGCAAGAACTTGATCATCCTCATATACTTTTGAAGCAGGGATTTCTCCTGCGATGATTTTACAAAAAATGCAATCTGACATAAAATCTACCTCTACTGTATTGAATTTTGATATAATATAGCTACATTATACCAGATTTGGAGAAAATATGTTAGAAATTAAAAACCTGACAGGTGGCTATGTCCATGTCCCTGTTTTGAAAGATGTGTCTTTTACCGTTGAAAGTGGGCAGTTAGTCGGTTTGATTGGTCTCAATGGTGCTGGGAAATCAACGACCATCAATGAAATTATTGGACTGTTGACACCTTATAGTGGAGAAATAAGTATCGATGGTCTAACCTTACGTGCTAATCCTCGAGAATATCGTCAGCAGATTGGTTACATTCCTGAAACTCCTAGTTTGTACGAGGAATTGACTCTTAGAGAGCATATTGAGACGGTTGCCATGGCCTATGGTATTGAGCAAAATTTAGCTTTTGAACGCGTAGAACCTCTTTTAAAAATGTTTCGTTTGGACCAGAAGTTAGATTGGTTCCCAGTTCATTTTTCAAAAGGGATGAAACAGAAGGTCATGATTATCTGTGCCTTTGTCGTGGATCCGAGTCTCTTTATCGTAGATGAACCTTTCCTTGGTCTTGATCCCTTGGCGATTTCGGACTTGATTCATCTTCTAGAAGCAGAAAAGAAAAAAGGGAAGTCGATCCTCATGAGTACCCACGTTCTTGACTCTGCTGAAAAAATGTGTGATTCTTTTGTCATTCTTCACAAAGGTCAAGTGAGAGCTAAAGGGGATCTTGAAGAGCTGAGACAAGCTTTTGCCATGCCAGAAGCAAGTCTCAATGATATCTATTTGGCTTTGACCAAAGAGGAGGACCGATGAAAGACTTGTTTCTAAAGCGAAAGCAGGCTTTTCGTAAAGAGTGTGTCGGTTATCTGCGTTATGTGCTCAATGATCACTTTGTCTTGTTTTTACTGGTCTTGGTAGGTTTTCTAGCCTATCAGTATAGTCAACTGCTTCAGCATTTCCCTGAGAATCATTTACCAATCCTAGGTTTAATTGGGATTGTCTCTGTTTTACTCTTACTTTGGGGAGGAATAGCGACTTATGTGGAAGCGCCTGATAAGCTCTTTCTCTTAGTAGCTGAAGAAGAAGTGAGAGAACATATCCAAAAGCAAAGCCTAGTTTCCTTCATCTTTTGGGTTAGTGTACAGACTCTCTTTTTGCTCCTTTTTGCTCCTTTATTTTTAGCTATGGGCTTGGGCTTAGTGGTTTTTGGTGTTTATGTTCTTCTTTTGGGAGTCGTGAAATATTTCCTTTTTCAGAAAAAGGCTGGCAAGTTTTTTAGTGCAAATCATCTGGACTGGGACTATGTGATTGCCCAAGAAAGTAAACGCAAGCAGTTCTTGCTTCGCTTCTTTGCCCTCTTTACCCAAGTCAAGGGAATTTCAAACAGCGTCAAGAGACGAGCTTATCTAGATGTTATCCTAAAAGCAGTTCAGAAGGTGCCGAGCAAGATTTGGCAGAACCTCTATCTTCGTTCTTATCTGCGAAATGGAGATCTTTTTGCCCTCAGTTTTCGCCTCCTTTTCCTATCCTTGCTGGCTTTGATCTTTGTCGAGCAGTCTTGGATAGCCGCAGCAGTGGTAGTTTTATTTAACTATCTCTTGCTCTTTCAGTTGCTGGCCCTCTATCATGCCTTTGATTACCAATATTTGACCCAACTTTTCCCGCTAGACAAGGGGCAAAAGGAAAAGGGATTACAAGCAGTTGTCCGAGGATTGACTGGTTTTGTTTTATTGGTTCAACTGGTAGTTGGGTTGATTACCCTCCAAGAAAAACTAGCCCTTCTAGTCCTCCTTGGAGCTGGACTGGTCTTGCAAATCTTGTATCTTCCTTATCAGGTGAAACGTCAGATGCAGGACTAATACTCTTCGAAAATCTCTTCAAACCACGTCAGCATCCATCTGCAACCTCAAAGCAGTGCTTTGAGCAGCCTGTGGCTAGCGACCTAGTTTGCTCTTTGATTTTCATTGAGTATTACATTGCTTATATGATACTAAAAAAGAAGTTGAGTTCAATCTGTCTCAGCTTCTTTTTTGTTACTACAAGATAATAGTTGGACCGTAGAGACTCAACTTGGTCTTGACTTGGTCAAAGTGAAAGCGGTCGTAGGCCCGCCAAGCGGCGCGAGTAGGAGCATCTGGATTGAGAGCACTGAGACCCATGAGAAGACTGGAAGTTTGGTAAAATTTTTCCAGCTCAATCAAGAATCGATTATCCACTGTCTCAGCTTTAGAGAGAAAGCGGAGGATATTGTCCAGCTGCTCCTGGAAACGGACATCGTCAGCTGTTGCCTGTTTGCAGACTTGGTAAGCTTTGTTTAACTCAGTTATCAGTGTCTGAGCTCTTTTGATTGGGTCTGTTTCCGTCATGAGAATTCCTCCTTTGTAATGATTTTAAAGTTGTTTAAAGCCTTTGTCTTTCTATAATCCTAGCCTATCACTTTTTCCTCTTTTTTTACCTACAAATCTTTAATTGTCATTGAAATTTCCTGAATGGTAATAGCGGGATTTTATGATAAAATAGTTGTAAGGTTATCATAGTTATTTCGAAAAAAACTTCGACTCTTTAGGAATTTTTAAGAACCGTTTAGGATTTGGTGAAAAATAGTTTCTAGACTTTTGGTATCCTCTCTTCAGGAGGTTTTATCCATGAACTATATCATCATCCAAAAAGAGAAAGAAATTTTCAAATTAAACATAAAGGATATCTACTACATCCAAACGCATCCAAGGAAAGCCCATACCGTGCAGATTGTTACAGAAGACGCTAGCTTTGATCTGTTTCAAAATTTAAGCAAGCTTGAAAAACAATATGGGGAAACTTTAACGAGATGTCATCGAAATTGTCTGGTCAACCTTGAACGAGTAAAATCCATGGAACTCCAATCGAAGATTCTTTTTCTTGGAGAAGAAGATCGATATGCTGTTCAGTATTCCAGACGTCGTTATAGAGAAATTCGCCAAAAATGGTTGAGACAAGGAGAGTAAGAAGATGAGAATATTTGTTTTAGAAGATGATTTTTCCCAACAAGCAAGAATTGAAACGACGATTGAAAAACTTTTGAAAAAACAGAGTATCATTCCCAGTTCTTTTGAGGTCTTTGGAAAGCCAGACCAATTGCTGGCAGAGGTGCATGAGAAGGGGGCGCATCAGCTTTTCTTTTTGGACATTGAGATTCGAAATGAAGAGATGAAGGGACTAGAAGTAGCTAGAAAGATTCGGGATAGGGACCCCTATGCCCTGATCGTCTTTGTGACAACTCACTCGGAGTTTATGCCCCTGTCCTTTCGCTACCAAGTGTCAGCTTTGGACTACATTGATAAGGCCTTATCGGCAGAGGAGTTTGAATCTCAGATCGAGACAGTCCTCCTCTATGCCAATAGTCAAGACAGTAAAAGTCTAGCAGAAGATTGCTTTTACTTTAAATCAAAATTTGCCCAATTTCAGTATCCTTTTAAAGAGGTCTACTATCTCGAAACGTCCCCAAGACCCCATCGTGTTATTCTCTATACCAAGACAGACAGGTTAGAATTTACGGCGAGTTTAGAGGAGGTTCTCAAGCAGGAGCCTCGTCTCTTGCAGTGCCATCGCTCTTTTCTAGTCAATCCAACTAATGTAGTTCGTTTGGATAAGAAAGAAAAACTCCTTTTCTTTCCCAATGGCGGAAGCTGTCTGATCGCACGTTATAAGGTCAGGGAGGTGTCTGAGGCTATTAATAACTTACATTGAGCTAGGAGAGTTTATGAATATTGCTTGGATATTGTTGTATACACTTGTTACTCATGGGCTAGAAATTGTCATTTTCTTTAAGGTGGATGGAATTGGTATCACTTTTGAGAGGATTTTTAAGGCCTTTCTTTTTAAGATACTGTTGGCCTTTGTTTTTTTAATGATTGATTATATGGTAGGAGATAGTTACCTATTTTATTTTATGGAACCCTTGTACGGCATAGGCTTATCTTTCTTATTTTTAAGAGGACTTCCTAAAAAACTCCTCCTCTTTTATGGTCTCTTCCCAATGATATTAGTGAATCTCTTTCATAGAGGTATTTCTTATTTTGTGCTTCCGTTTTTAGACCAAGGGCAAATAGATGACAATTACTCATTTGCTTGGTTATGTATAATAATTTTCAATTTCTTCATTTCCCTAGTCTTTTTGAAATGGTTGGACTATGATTTCACTAACTTGAAAAAAGATATTTTCGATAAAGGTTTTCAAAAGTCCCTGACTAAGATTAACTGGATAATGGGAGCCTACTATTTGGTGATACAAACTCTGTCTTACTTTGAATATGAACAAGGTATTCAATCAAAGACTGTGCGCCATCTCATCCTAGTGTTTTACTTGCTCTTTTTTATGGGGGTTATCAAGAAATTGGATACCTATTTGAAGGACAAACTCCATGAGAGACTGAACCAAGAGCAGGACTTGCGTTACAGAGATATGGAGCGGTATAGTCGGCATATAGAGGAGCTTTACAAGGAAGTACGGAGCTTTCGTCATGATTATACCAACCTCTTGACCAGCTTACGTCTGGGCATTGAAGAGGAGGATATGGAGCAGATAAAAGAGGTCTACGACTCCGTCTTAAAGGACTCTAGCCAAAAATTGCAGGACAATAAATATGACCTTGGCAGATTGGTGAATATTCGTGACCGTGCCCTTAAAAGTCTCCTAGCAGGCAAATTTCTAAAAGCTAGAGAAAAGGAAATTGTCTTTAATGTCGAAGTTCCTGAGGAGATTCAAGTCGAGAGTATGAGTCTGCTTGATTTTCTGACTATTGTGTCTATCCTTTGTGACAATGCCATTGAAGCTAGTGCAGAGGCTAGTCAACCTCATGTCTCAATCGCCTTTATAAAAAATGGCGCACAGGAGACCTTTATCATTGAAAACTCCATCAAAGAAGAGGGTATAGATGTTTCTGAAATCTTCTCTTTTGGAGTTAGTTCTAAAGGGGAGGACCGAGGTGTTGGTCTCTATACCGTCATGAAGATTGTGGAAAGTTATCCCAATGCCAGTCTCAATACCACCTGTCAAGATCAAGTCTTTCGTCAGGTTTTGGCGGTTCATTTGCTGTCAAGTTCTGATTAGAGAATGTGTGAACAAGAGAACCGTGGCATTTTAGGTTGAAAAACACTGCAACGATTTATCCTTATCCAACCTGACTTTTTATAATATTCGAGGAAAAACAAATGAACCAGAAATTTTATTTTATAGCTTGTTCTGTACTGATCATCCTATCCAATCTTCTCATGTTTTCTCTAGTCAACGAAGGAGAAGGTACAGGAGCTAATCTGATTATAATTGTTTCAACCTGTGTCTTGCTACCAGCCTTTTTACATGCAGTTGAAAATCAGCAGACATCATTGGTTAGGGCAGAATCCTTGATCCTCATTCAGATGGCAGTGATATCCTTAGTCCGTCTCATCAGCCGAATAGAGAGGACACCTGAAATCTTACATACAGGCGTCACCCTTCTAGTTTTAGCAAGCTGGGTAGCCTTTATCGTCCTAGCTATCATGAGAATGTATCAGAAAAAAGGGAAGTAAGGATGAGAGCATTTTGATTGGTTATGGTTTATTAGGGCAAGCATATTTTTCGTGCTTGCTTTTTTTCTACAATTTAGGAGGTTTCGATGACCATTCATGATTTGGGTAAATTAAGGTCAAAAGGAGTGCTATACTGGCAGTGTAAAGGTTTTTGCTCAACAAATATTTAGGGGGAAGTCTTATGAAGAAAAAAATACTTGTCATTTTCATCTTGTATCTAATCATGTCTCCGCTTGGGGAGAGTAATTGGTATCATTTATTTTATACCATAGCCTATCTGATTGCAGTTATAATCTATTTTGCTTTAATGAAAAAGAAAGGAGTAAAGAAATGAAAACTATTCTTGCTAAAAAACGGAACATCTTCCTTGCGAGATTGTTCCTAGGGCAGTTACCTGTACTGATCTCTACTTATTTATTTCTATCTCGTCAGTTTTTACATTTTTCCTTGGTTTTCCAATTGCTTCTAGTGATTATCAACTTGTCTTCTATTTTGGTGATTGTTTACCTCACTAGAGAAATGAGAGTGAGAAAGTTTGAAGATGATGAGTTGGTCAATCCTAGAACCAATCAACTCATGTTCATCGGATTGACAGGTTTTATGTCTATTATCGGTTTGTATAGAGGTATGACGGCGGCAGAATCCTATCAACAACTGATTGGTTATATTGCTTCTGTTCTCTGCTTAATCATCATGCTGCTGCTCATTTGGGGCTTGAAGTATTATAAAAAGTAAGCTCACAAAAGAACTTACAGGCAGTGTTTTCAGACTGCTGGTCTTTTTTAAGAGAAATTCTTGTAATTTAAGAGTTTTTGACGACCGTTTAAGATTTGGATGCAAAACCTAAAAAAGCAGTGCTATACTGAGTGTGTAAAAGTTACAAGGATACCAATGCTAAACTGAAATAAAGGAGTGATTCTTATGGCGAAAAAAATAATTACGATTGTCATCTTGTATGTAATCATGCAAACTTGTCTTTATCCGCTTAGGGGAAATGAGTGGTATTATGTAATGGATGCACTAGCATACTTTGCTTCGGTTTATATCTTCGTTCAGTTCAATAAAAAATGGAGAAAAAGCCACTTTGAATCTTGAACATAGAAGTTTTATAGGTCTGTAATGGATCATCTAAATAGAATGAATAGTTTCAAATTAATATCTGCTAAGGATCATCTGTAAAATGCAAAATTCTTGCATCCTTATTTTGATGATTCTAAATAGGAGAGAGGTTGTGTTTATGGCCATTTTTAATAAATGTCATGCTGTGTTTGTTGGATTTTTAGCCTTTATAATAGTTACTACAGTAGGCTATACCATCAATCAAGGAGATTTTTTTCTAAACGAGTACCTATTTATTATAGCAAAGACTTTCTGGATTTCACTGAGTGTTGCCTATGCGAAATGGTTTGATATGGTTTCGCTAAGAAGGTTAACGAAGAAAGAAATTCTACTTTTTATTGGAAGCTTTCTTATTTGTGTGCTGGTAAATATAGGTTATTATAGTTTTTTTACAGTATCTTCTGGTGCTGGATATCAACACCTTGAGGCTACTGGTACAGGAATTTCCTTATCCTTTATTGCAAGCGTGACAGTTTTTGGGCCTATTCTGGAGGAATTTGTTTTCAGAGGTATCCTTCAAGGTGCGGTTTTTGAAAATTCTTGGTTGGGGCTTATACTGACTGCCTCTCTCTTCTCTTTCCTGCATGCTCCTTATGATGTTCCTTCATTTATCTATTATCTATTTGGAGGTTTGATGCTGGGCTTTGCTTATAAAAAGAGTCAAAATCTATCGGTGCCTATCTTAGTCCATATTTGTTACAATTGTTTATCATTCTTCTAGTAGTTGACAGTGGTTAAATTTACAAAGGAATGTAGAGGATGATCAGTTGGCATCATAGTGACTAGGGAACTGACCTGGTAGATGTGAAATCAATAGATGGAGGAATCAAATGAAAAAGTATGTCGAATTGTTAGATTTATTTGCCCGAGTTGTAATAATATTGCTATCTCTTGTTCTTTGTATAAGAGTACTCATGATTTCAACAGAACTCTGGAGAAATGTTCTTGTACTGGTAAGTACCCCTGTTACGATCTATAGTCTGGTAAAACATAGACCAGGTAAGAAGAACATAAAAACCCTGTGAGAGTCCTAAAAGAAAGATTAAAAAGATGCAAGCAAAATATAAAAATCAAATAGTAGAAGTTTGGGAAGTTGGTAAAGATACTCCTAAACCAGGTTGGGTAGAAGACGCTTTGCAAAAGAATTACATAGTATGGCTAGACAATCATGTCCGAATTTTAATGGCAGGACTTCAGTCTTCTCTTGTAACCAATCTCAAAATTGGTCTAGTCGGAACGGCAGGAGGAGGTTTTGCTGGTTATAGTATGTATGTCCTTGGCTATCCAGGAGATTATCTTGACCTCACAAATCATAGAGTGGTATCTGCCAAGGCTTTTCATCGAGAGTATCAAGTTTTATAAAATGATCGGGTCAAAAAGGGATGAGGTATTCTTGTTTGAAAAGATTGGCTGTAACCTGACGGAAAACGAGTGACTAACTAGGTACAGTTTCGAACAGCAACAAAAGTATACTACGGATAGAAGTATTGGCTTGTCAAAGGTTTAGTGAGAACTACCGAGACTGAATGCTGGAGGATTAAATGATAATTAGTGGCAGTTACGATAGCAAAGCTATTAGGGAGTTTCTATGAAAAAATATTCTATTCTTTTCAAAACGAGTGCAGTTCTTTCCTATTTATTTTTGTTTTTCGGGTTGTCTTGGACAACCCAATTTTGGAGAAATTATTGGGAGTTCTCGTCTTGGGTAGGAAATCTTATCTGGATTCGAAACATCATCAGTCTTCTCTTTATCGGTTTGATGATGTGGTTCTTGGTTAGATCGGGCCATGCTTATCTCTTTCGTATCCCTAGGAAAAAGTGGGTGAGTTATTCTGTTCTGACGATGTTAGCAGCTGTCGTTCTTATAAGCTTTAACTATCTGACAGCTAAACATGTTCAGGGGACAAACGAAGGTTGGAATTTGTTTATTGCTTATAGTGAGACCAATTTTGCAGAGTTCGGAGTTTACCTAACCTTAATAGTACTAGGACCTCTGATGGAAGAATTGGTATGTAGGGGACTACTTCAACATGCCTTCTTTAAGAATTCAAGATGGGGACTGGATATTCTATTCCCATCGGTTTTGTTCGCCTTACCTCATTTTTCAAGTTTTCCTAGTCTACTAGACCTTCTGGTTTATACAGCAGTTGGCTGTATTTTTGGTGGTTTGACACGCTATACCAAGACTATCTATCCTTCTTATACGATTCATATTGTTAATAATATCATCGCAAACTTACCATTTATCATGACTTTTTTACATAGGGTATTTGCATGATGAGAACCAGTTAAAAGCTTGAATTATCAGATTAAGCATAGATTTTTTCCTTACAATTTTCTGCTAAAAAAATTGAATGAGCAAGGCTAGGCAGATCTCTCTGCTTGCCTTTTTCTTTTAACAAAATTGGATAAAGGGCTTTTATTTGAGAATCAGGTCTGGACTGGTTGACGAATAGCCTAAAAACTAGTAGAATAGTAAGGAAACTTTATACGGAGGAAAGAAATGGACTTGGGTGATATTGAGCTAACGCTGACCCCTATACCTGGGAAAAGCGGAAAAGCTTATATGGGAAGCTACCCTGATGGGAAGCGCGTCTTTATTAAAATGAACACCTCTCCAATCCTACCTGGTTTAGCCAAGGAACAAATCGCTCCTCAATTATTATGGACTCGCCGTTTATCGGATGGGCGTGATATGTGTGCCCAAGAATGGTTGAATGGTAAAATTTTGACCCCTTATGATATGAATCGCAAGCAGATTATCAATATTTTGAGCCGCTTGCATCGTTCGCGTCCTTTGATGACGCAATTGACTCGTTTAGGCTATTCTTTAGAAACACCTTTTGACTTGCTTCAGGCTTGGTTAAAAGATGCTCCAGAATCCTTGAAGAACAATCAATATCTAAGAATGGTAGTAGAGGATTTGCGAGGAAGTTTGCCAAACTTTAGGGAAGATTATGCAACGATCGTTCATGGAGATGTACGACATAGTAATTGGATTGAGACAGAGAGCGGTCTTGTTTATTTAGTGGATTGGGATTCCGTTCGTTTAACGGATCGCATGTTTGATGTAGCGCATATGCTATGTCACTATATTCCAGACTATCAGTGGAAAGAGTGGTTGACTTATTACGGTTACAAATACAACCAAACAGTCATCAACAAACTATTTTGGTATGCTCAGTTATCCTTCTTGAGCCAGATTGCCAAATATTATACAAATGAAGATCTAGAAAATGTCAATCGGGAGATTTATGCTTTGCGTATCTTCCGTGACAAGTATGGAAAGAAGAGATGAGAGTTAGAAATCGTAAAGGGGCAACAGAATTACTAGAGGCTAATCCTCAGTATGTTGTCTTAAATCCTTTAGAAGCCAAAGGGAAATGGCGAGATTTATTTGGAAATGACAATCCTATCCATGTTGAGGTTGGTAGTGGTAAGGGTGCTTTTGTGACAGGTATGGCCAAGCAAAACCCTAATATCAACTATATCGGGATTGATATTCAAAAGTCTGTTTTGAGCTATGCCTTGGACAAGGTCTTGGAAGTTGCTGTACCCAATATCAAGTTGTTGTGGGTTGATGGTTCAGATTTGACCGACTACTTTGAAGATGGTGAGATTGATCGTTTGTACCTGAACTTTTCAGATCCGTGGCCTAAAAAACGCCATGAAAAGCGTCGTCTAACCTATAAGAGTTTCTTGGATACCTTCAAGCGTATCTTGCCTGAACACGGTGAGATTCATTTCAAGACAGATAACCGTGGCTTGTTTGAATATAGCCTAGTGAGTTTTTCTCAATATGGCATGAAGCTCAATGGCGTTTGGTTAGATTTGCACGCCAGCGACTTTGAAGGCAATGTCATGACAGAATATGAACAAAAATTCTCAAGTAAGGGTCAAGTTATCTACCGAGTTGAGGCAGAATTTTAAGAAAAAGCTTAAAATCAAGCCTTCTGAGTGCTTATACTTTACATAAGTAGTCAAAAGTGTTATACTGTAAGTAAGAATATGAGAAAGTGAGGCGGGGAAATATCTTCGCCTCTTGCTTATGAGGAGGTGGACGCAATCGCAACTATCGTAGAATTAGTCAGAGAAGTCGTAGAACCTGTCATTGAAGCTCCCTTTGAACTCGTGGATATCGAGTACGGAAAGATTGGCAGTGACATGATTCTTAGTATTTTTGTAGATAAACCAGAGGGAATTACCTTGAACGACACAGCGGACTTGACAGAGATTATCAGTCCTGTCCTAGATACTATCAAGCCAGATCCCTTCCCAGAACAATATTTCCTAGAAATTACCAGTCCAGGATTGGAGCGTCCTTTGAAAACCAAGGAAGCAGTCGCTGGAGCGGTTGGGAAATACATCCATGTTGGACTTTACCAAGCCATCGATAAGCAAAAGGTCTTTGAAGGAACCTTGCTAGCCTTTGAAGAGGATGAGTTGACTATGGAATATATGGACAAGACTCGTAAGAAAACAGTCCAAATCCCATACAGTTTGGTATCAAAAGCACGTTTAGCAGTAAAATTATAGTAAAAGAAAGGAAGCTTTTGAAGATTCAAAAGTGAATAGAAGATGAGTAAAGAAATGCTAGAGGCCTTCCGCATTTTGGAAGAAGACAAGGGAATCAAAAAAGAAGACATCATTGATGCAGTGGTAGAATCACTTCGTTCAGCCTATCGCAGACGCTATGGGCAGTCTGATAGTGTAGCCATTGATTTCAACGAAAAGACAGGTGACTTTACAGTTTATACTGTTCGTGAAGTTGTTGATGAAGTATTTGATAGCCGTTTGGAAATCAGCTTGAAAGATGCTCTTGCCATTAACTCAGCTTACGAGCTTGGGGACAAGATTAAATTTGAAGAAGCACCAGGTGAGTTTGGTCGTGTAGCAGCCCAGTCTGCAAAACAAACCATCATGGAAAAAATGCGCAAGCAAACACGTGCTATCACCTACAACACTTACAAAGAGCATGAACAAGAAATCATGTCAGGTACAGTGGAGCGCTTCGACAATCGCTTTATCTATGTCAACCTTGGCAGCATCGAAGCTCAATTGTCAAAACAAGACCAAATTCCTGGAGAAGTCTTTGCTTCTCACGATCGTATCGAAGTTTATGTCTACAAGGTTGAAGACAATCCTCGTGGAGTGAATGTCTTTGTAAGCCGTAGCCATCCAGAAATGATCAAACGCTTAATGGAACAAGAAATTCCTGAAGTTTATGACGGAACAGTTGAGATTATGAGCGTAGCTCGTGAAGCAGGTGACCGTACCAAGGTTGCTGTTCGTAGCCACAATCCAAACGTGGATGCGATCGGGACAATCGTCGGACGTGGTGGTGCTAACATCAAGAAAATCACTAGCAAATTCCACCCAGCTCGCTACGATGCCAAGAGCGACCGTATGGTTCCAATCGAAGAAAACATCGACGTTATCGAATGGGTAGCAGATCCAGCTGAATTTATCTACAACGCTATCGCTCCTGCTGAAGTTGACCAAGTTATCTTTGATGAAAACGACAGTAAACGTGCCTTGGTCGTTGTGCCAGATAACAAGCTTTCTCTTGCGATTGGTCGTCGTGGACAAAACGTTCGTTTGGCAGCTCATTTGACAGGCTACCGTATTGATATCAAGTCTGCAAGTGAGTTTGAAGCCATGGAAGCAGCAGAACAAGCTGACCAGGTAGAAACAGACGAATTGGTCGAAGAATAAAAGCTGATCAGAGGAGGGGAAGATGAAAACTAGAAAAATCCCTTTGCGCAAGTCTGTGGTTTCCAATGAAGTGATTGATAAACGCGATTTACTCCGTATTGTCAAGAACAAAGAGGGACAGGTCTTTATCGACCCGACAGGCAAGGCTAATGGTCGTGGTGCTTATATCAAGCTAGACAATGCAGAAGCCCTTGAGGCCAAAAAGAAAAAAGTCTTTAACCGTAGCTTTAGTATGGAAGTTGAAGAAAGCTTTTATGACGAGTTGATTGCCTATGTCGATCACAAAGTGAAAAGAAGAGAGTTAGGACTTGAATAAACAAAAAATTGCTAATCTCTTGGGACTTGCTCAGAGAGCAGGGAAAATCATCTCGGGTGAAGAAATGGTCGTCAAGGCTATCCAAGACCAGAAAGTAAAACTGGTATTTCTCGCCCATGATGCTGGTCCCAACCTGGCCAAGAAAATTCAGGATAAAAGTCATTATTATCAAGTAGAAGTTATTACCGTGTTTTCAACACTGGAATTAAGCATAGCAGTCGGAAAATCAAGAAAAGTTTTGGCTGTGACAGATGCTGGATTTACAAAGAAAATGAGGTCTCTTATGGAATAGAAGAGGAGGACATGATTTGTCTAAGAAAAGATTGTACGAAATCGCAAAAGAACTTGGAAAAGAAAGTAAAGAAGTTGTAGCGCGTGCAAAAGAGTTGGGCTTGGATGTAAAAAGCCACTCATCAAGTGTGGAGGAAGCAGCTGCTTCAAAAATCGTAGCAAGTTTTAAACCTGCTCCTGCTCCAAAGGTAGAATCGAAACCTGTGGCTCCAAAACCAGTTGTCACTAAGGAAGAGGCAAAACCAGCAGCAGCTGTTGCCCCTAAAGAAGAAAAAGTGGCACCAGCAAAACCGCAGAGTCGAAACTTTAAGGCTGAGCGTGAAGCACGTGCAAAAGAGCAGGCTGAACGACGCAAGCAAAATAAGGGTAATAACCGTGACCACCAGCAAAATGGGAATCGTCAAAAAAATGATAACCGTAATGGTGGCAAACAAGGTCAAGTCAATCGTGACAACCGTCGATTCAATGATCAAGGTAAAAAACAACAAGGTCAGCAAAATCGTGGGAATGATCGTCGTCAGCAAGAGGACAAACGTCCAAATCAGTCTGGACCACGTATTGACTTTAAAGCCCGTGCAGCTGCTCTAAAAGCAGAGCAAAATGCAGAATATGCTCGTTCAAGTGAGGAACGCTTCAAGCAGTCTCAAGCTGCCAAAGAAGCCTTGGCTCAAGCAAACAAACGCAAGGAACCTGAGGAAATCTTTGAAGAAGCTGCTAAGTTAGCTGAACAAGCGCAGCCAGTTCAACCAGTGGTTGAAGTAGCTCCTGCAGCTAAAGAACCTGTAGTGGATACACGTCGTAAGAAACAAGCCCGACCAGACAAAGATCGTGATGATTACGATCACGAAGAAGATGGTCCTAGAAAACAACAAAAGAATCGAAGTAGTCAAAATCAAGTGAGAAATCAAAGAAATAGTAACTGGAACAATAACAAAAAGAATAAAAAAGGCAATAAGCAAAATAACCGTAATCAGGCACCAAAACCTGTTACAGAGCGTAAGTTCCATGAATTGCCAACAGAATTTGAATATACAGATGGTATGACCGTTGCGGAAATCGCAAAACGTATCAAACGCGAACCAGCTGAGATTGTTAAGAAACTCTTCATGATGGGTGTGATGGCGACACAAAACCAGTCCTTGGACGGTGAAACAATCGAACTCCTCATGGTAGATTACGGTATTGAAGCTAAACAAAAGGTTGAGGTGGACAATGCTGATATCGAACGTTTCTTTGCTGAAGAGGGTTATCTCAATGAAGATGAACTCGTAGAGCGTCCACCAGTTGTAACGATCATGGGACACGTTGACCATGGTAAAACAACCCTTTTGGATACCCTTCGTAATTCTCGTGTTGCTACGGGAGAAGCTGGTGGTATCACTCAGCATATCGGTGCTTATCAGATCGAAGAAAATGGTAAGAAGATTACCTTCCTTGATACACCAGGACACGCGGCCTTTACTTCTATGCGTGCGCGTGGTGCTTCTGTTACCGATATTACCATCTTGGTCGTAGCGGCAGATGACGGGGTAATGCCTCAGACTATCGAAGCCATCAACCACTCAAAAGCGGCTAATGTTCCAATCATCGTAGCTATCAACAAAATCGATAAACCAGGTGCTAACCCAGAACGTGTGATCGGTGAATTGGCTGAACATGGTGTTATGTCAACAGCTTGGGGTGGAGATTCTGAGTTCGTAGAAATCTCAGCCAAGTTCAACCAAAATATCGATGAACTCTTGGAAACTGTTCTACTTGTGGCTGAAATTCAAGAGCTCAAAGCTGATCCAACAGTTCGTGCCATCGGTACTGTTATTGAAGCTCGTTTGGATAAAGGAAAAGGTGCAGTTGCAACCCTTCTTGTTCAACAAGGTACTTTGAATGTCCAAGATCCAATCGTTGTCGGAAATACTTTTGGACGTGTCCGTGCTATGACTAACGATCTTGGACGTCGTGTGAAGGTTGCAGGCCCATCAACACCAGTATCGATCACTGGTTTGAATGAAGCGCCAATGGCAGGTGACCACTTTGCTGTTTACGAAGATGAAAAATCTGCGCGTGCAGCTGGTGAAGAACGTGCTAAACGTGCTCTTATGAAGCAACGTCAAGCTACTCAACGTGTCAGCCTTGAAAACCTCTTTGATACCCTTAAAGCAGGAGAACTCAAGTCTGTTAACGTCATCATCAAAGCCGACGTACAAGGTTCTGTTGAAGCTCTCTCTGCATCACTTCAAAAGATTGATGTGGAAGGCGTTAAAGTAACTATTGTTCACTCAGCAGTAGGTGCTATCAATGAATCTGACGTGACTCTTGCCGAAGCTTCAAATGCCTTTATCGTTGGTTTCAACGTGCGTCCTACACCACAAGCTCGTCAACAAGCAGAAGCTGACGATGTAGAAATCCGTCTCCACAGCATCATCTACAAGGTTATCGAAGAGATGGAAGAAGCTATGAAAGGGATGCTTGACCCAGAATTTAAAGAAAAAGTTATCGGTGAAGCAATCATCCGCGAAACCTTCAAGGTATCTAAAGTGGGAACAATCGGTGGATTTATGGTTACCAGCGGTAAAGTTACTCGCGACTCTAAAGTCCGTGTCATCCGTGATGGTGTCGTTATTTACGATGGTGCCCTAGCTAGCTTGAAACACTATAAAGATGACGTTAAAGAAGTTACAAACGGCCGTGAAGGTGGTCTCATGATTGATGGCTACAATGATATCAAGATGGATGATGTGATTGAAGCTTATATCATGGAAGAAATCAAGAGATAATAGAGAAACAATAGCCGATTTGACTCGTCGTCAACAACGCCTTGATGAACCCTTAGTTCTATCTATGGCTTGTTTCCTAGATTCAAATGGCTCTAGTTCCTCTATCTACTAGACAAAGCTAGGTCTGCTGGCCTAGCTTTTGGTTCAATTGAGAGAAAGGAAAAAGCATGGCAAATCATTTCCGTACGGATCGTGTGGGCATGGAAATCAAGCGCGAAGTCAATGAGATTTTGCAAAAGAAAGTCCGTGATCCGCGTGTCCAAGGTGTGACTATCACTGATGTTCAGATGCTAGGTGATTTATCTATGGCTAAGGTTTACTACACTATTTTGAGTAATCTTGCCTCAGATAATCAGAAAGCTCAAGTCGGGCTTGAAAAAGCAACTGGCACTATCAAACGTGAACTTGGTCGCAATTTGAAATTGTACAAAATTCCAGACTTAACTTTCGTCAAAGACGAATCCATCGAATATGGAAACAAGATTGACGAAATGCTACGCAATCTGGATAAAAATTAAGCAGAAAGAGGGACAACCCTCTTTTTTGTGTGGAAAATAGCTGGAATTTAAAATGGAAAAATATTCTTTTAAAAATGAGATTCTGTATTTATAAAATGTTTGCTAATCAGAAAATGCTTTTTTTTTAGGAAATATGATATGATAATTTCATAAATAAAAGGAGATTCTATTAATGAATAATGTAAAAAAAGTTTGTCGTTTAGCTTTATTATGTCTGTCTGTTTCTACTCTAGTTGCTTGTAGTTCTCTGTCTGAAAAAACAAGTAATTCATCTAGTGATAGTAAAACAGAAAGTTCTGGGAAAAAAGGATTTTTAGATAAAGCAAAAGATAAATTAGGTTCTAGTGACTTTAATCCACAAGATGTCAGTGATGAGACAATTGAATCTATCAAAACTTATGAAGATTATTTGACTATGTATGAGAAAATTGTTAATAATTACTATACCGAAGCAGATGAAGCCTTTAAGGGAACTGTTTTAGAAGATAGTGCTTCTATCCAAGAATTAAAAGATAGTACTAAAAAAGAAATGGAAGAACAGAAAAAACAATATGGTCCATTGAAGAAAGCACCTATTCAAGGAAAAGAGGAAATAATTAAGTTTTTAAAGGAATATCGTGATTCTCTACACGAACAAGTAGAACAATGGAAAGCTAGTCTTTAAAAATAAGAATGGAGTTCGGGATGGACTATCAATTGTTACCTCATGAATACATGGTTATGAATAGTGATCATGTGAGTTTTGGGAAAAATGGTTTGTCTACAGATGAATTAATTTTAACAAATCTACACTTGATACATATCAAAAAAGGTATTTTTGGAGGAAAAAAAGATCAAACTATTATACCAATTAACCAAATTAAGGTTTTTGAGGGGAAACCACAAGTTTCAGTTACAAAATCCAATGGTATGAAACGATTAGAAATCTATTATAATGGTGGACAAGTTATCTTCTCATTCTCTAATACTAAGGATACTGAAAAGTGGGCAACAAATATTATTAAATTAATCTCTGGTGATACAAGCAACTTTGCAACCTTGGGTGATAATAGCTTATTTGGTGTAGAAATTTTGGCAGAGACTCTAAAAGATACGTTTGACACTTTCAAAGCAGGGCTTGGTATTAAGGATGCAGAACCAGAGAAACTATCTACTAAATGCAGTTTTTGTGGAGCTCCTCTGTCTGGAACCGTAAAACAAACTGTCAAATGTAGTTTTTGTGATATGGAACAGACCTTGTAGGAGATGAAATATGGGAATAATTAAAGCATTTACAGATTCAATTAGTGGTACTTTTGCAGATCAATGGAAGGAGATTATTACAGTTCAGGCTTTTGATGAACATACAGCTGTAAGTCCGGGTGTTCTTCAAGTCAGCAATAATGGTAGAGGAGTTAATAGTCAAGGGTCTATAGGTGTCATTTCAAATGGGTCTAAGATATTTATTCCTGAAAATACTGCTGCTTTTATTTTTAGTCAGTCTGGAATAGAAGAAATTATCACTGAACCAGGTGGATATGAATATCAAAATGGGGAGAGTAGTGTTTTTAATGGTGATGGGATAAAAAAATCACTGTTTGATAATGTTGTTAATCGTGTTGGATTTGGCGGACAAAGTGATCAGCAAAAACAGATTTGTTTTGTCAATTTGAGAGAAATTCGCGATATTAGGTTTGGTACTCGTGGTCCGGTTATGTATAACGACTTGTTTTATGGAACAGACTTAGAAGTACGCGCTTTTGGAACTTTTTCTATTCAAATTACGGATGCTATCAAGTTTGTAAAAAATTTCCTTCCTGCAAATGTAACCTACTATAGCTTTGATAGTGCTCAAGCAAGGGCTCAGATAGTCACGGAATTTCTTCAATCCTTTACCGTTGCCCTTAATTCGTTATCAACAACTTATCGTATCTCACAACTACCATCACAAGCATCAGTACTTGCAGAACAAGTATCGAATGATGAACAGTATGCTGGTACTTGGAAAGATCGTTTTGGGTTTGAAATTATAAAAGTTGCTATTGCTAATATAGAATTCTCACCAGAATCTAAGGAATTAGTTAAGAACTTTTCATCAAATAAGATGAATTTAAAGGCCTTTGATGATGTATCGCAGAAAGCTTCTAATATTGCTGCACAACAAAAAGTCGCATCAGGGATCGAACAACATGGGCTAGGAGATGGTGCGGGGATGATTTTTGGTATGAATATGGCACAACAGTTAGATGAAAAAGCAACTAAACCAAGTTTATCTTTTGATGAGCAAATCGAAGCTCTAACTAAACTCAAATCACTTTTAGATGCAGATATATTATCTCAGGAAGAGTTTAATCGAAAGAAAAAAGAAATTATGGATTTATAAGATTGACGAGATGTTACGCAATCTGGATAAAAATTAATACTCTTCGAAAATCTCTTCAAACCACGTCAGCGTCGCCTTATCGTAGGTATGGTTACTGACTTCGTCAGTTCTATCCACAACCTCAAAACACTGTTTTGAGCAACCTACGGCTAGCTTCCTAGTTTGTTCTTTGATTTTCATTGAGTATAAGAAAGAGGGGCAACCCTCTTTTTTGTGTGTCTATAAGTAGGTCGTTGTCTAATCAGATTAGATGAGTAGAAATCAAGGAAATAAAATAGATCTTGAAAATATCATTTATTCCATAAATATGATAAGATAAAGCTTGATATGAATGAAAAACGGAGATAGAGATGGCTAAAGAAGATGTGGCGATGCAAGTGTTGCAACAGGTAGTAAAACTTCCTGTCGTCAAAGTGAACCGGTCAAAATTTTTAATGGATAAATTCTCTAAGGAAGTGGCTTCAAAGGATATTCCTAGATTATTGGAAGAAGGGCCGACAGCTTTATTACCTCAGGAAACCTTAGATCGAGTGGCCAATGCCTGTATTAAAGACAGTGTTTTACTGGCAAGTGGGACATCTGTTTTAGCAGGTTTGCCTGGAGGTATTGCCATGGCAGTTACCATTCCGACAGATGTAGCCCAGTTTTACGCATTTTCATTAAAACTAGCCCAGGAGCTAGGCTATATTTACGGCTACGATGATCTCTGGGCTTCGCGAAATGAGCTGAGCGAAGAAGCTAAAAATACCCTCTTGCTCTATCTGGGAGTGATGTTGGGAGTAAATGGTGCGGGCGCTCTACTTCGTTCTGGTGGTGTTTCAGTTGCTAAGCAAGTGATGAAAATTGTAAACAGAAAGGCTTTGACAAAGACTCTTTGGTATCCAATTTTGGAAAAAGTTCTGAAAATCTTTGGAGTGAATCTGACCAAGGGAGGATTGGCTAAGGGGATGGGGAAAGTTATCCCTATCTTAGGTGGAGTCCTATCAGGTGGCTTAACCTTTGCGACCATGAAACCCATGGGAGAAAGATTGCAAAAAGAATTGTCCAAATTGATTAACTACGATGAAGCACAATATCAAAGAGATGTTGCCACTATCCAAAAAGAGGTTGAAATCATCGAAGGAGATTGACATGGGGATCATAAAAGTATTGGCCAAAACTTATGGCAATTATCTTCTTACAACCCAAGCTTTAAAAGTTGCAGAAACCATAAAAAAAGATGAAAACACAGTCGTTAGTTTGGCGAAATTAGTTCTCGTAGATAAGCTTATGGATACAGCTACTTGGTTGATGAAGCCGGAGGATAAAGAATGAAATCTTTTTGGAGATTCTTTACTCTTCTTTTTATAACACCAATTGTTGGTCTGATAAAAATTCTCTGGTTCCTAATCTCTTTCGCCTTCCAATTGTTGTTTTATAAGATTCTTTTCAAGATCATAGACTGGTTTTTCAAACTTCTCTGATGATCATGGTAAGGATAAGACTTTGAGGTTTTACTAGTAAGAGTCTATATAATTAGAAATAATGAAGTAATACGAAATAAACTAGCAAGTCTTCTATTGCTAGTTTTTTAATCTTTGCCCTTGTGGTATAATAAAAAAGAAAAAACTGTTAGAGAATATGATGGAGGTTATGATGGACAATATCATTGATGTATCTATTCCTGTTGCGGAAGTGGTGGACAAACATCCAGAAGTTTTAGATATCCTAGTAGAACTTGGTTTTAAACCTCTTGCAAATCCCTTGATGCGAAATACAGTCGGACGAAAAGTATCGCTCAAACAGGGGTCTAAGCTGGAGGGAACTCCTATGGATAAGATTGTACGCACACTGGAAGCAAATGGTTACGAAGTGATTGGATTAGACTAATGGCAGATGAACGAATTCATGTCCTACGGGATATTTTATTAGAATTGCATAATGGAGCCTCACCTGAATCCGTTCAGGAGCGCTTTGATGCGACCTTTACAGGTGTATCAGCTATCGAGATTTCTCTCATGGAGCATGAGTTGATGAACTCTGACTCAGGTGTGACATTTGAAGACGTCATGGAGCTCTGTGATGTCCATGCCAATCTCTTTAAAAATGCTGTTAAGGGTATCGAAGTTGAAGATACCGAGCATCCAGGTCATCCCGTGCGTGTCTTTAAGGATGAAAATCTAGCCCTTCGTGCTGCCTTGATTCGTGTTCGTAGATTATTAGATACATATGAGTCTATGGAAGACGAGGAAATGCTGGCGGAAATGCGTAAGGGTTTGGTTCGTCAGATGGGGCTTGTAGGCCAGTTTGACCGTCACTACCAGCGTAAGGAAGAACTCTTCTTTCCTATTATGGAGCGTTATGGACATGATTCACCACCAAAAGTCATGTGGGGAGTCGATGACCAGATCAGGGAACTTTTTCAGAAAGCCCTGGCGACAGCCAAGTCCCTACCAGAAGTGTCCATTAGCACTGTAAAGGAAGCTTTTGAAGCTTTTGCGACAGAGTTTGAAAGTATGATTTTCAAGGAAGAATCCATCCTCCTCATGATTCTACTCGAATCCTTTACCCAGGATGACTGGATTCAGATTGCCGAGGAAAGTGATGCTTATGGTTATGCTATCATCCGACCTTCTGAAAAATGGGTGCCAGAACGTAAAAGCTTTGTTGAGGAAAAGAGTGCAGAAGAGCCCGTGCAACTAGACGCAGCAGAAGGCCAAGTTCAGAAGGTTATCGATACGCCAGAAGGTCAGTTTACCATCACCTTCACACCTAAGGAAAAGGAAGCAGTGCTGGACCGCCATAGCCAACAGGCTTTCGGTAATGGCTATCTCTCAGTCGAGCAGGCTAATCTTATTCTCAACCATCTGCCAATGGAAATTACCTTTGTTAATAAGGATGATATTTTCCAGTATTACAATGACAATACGCCAGCAGATGAGATGATTTTCAAGCGGACACCTTCTCAAGTAGGGCGAAATGTTGAGCTTTGTCACCCGCCCAAGTACCTTGATAAGGTAAAGACCATTATGAAAGGTCTTCGTGACGGGGTCAAGGACAAGTATGAGATGTGGTTCAAGTCCGAGTCACGAGGTAAGTTTGTCCATATCACCTATGCTGCAGTACACGATAAAAATGGAGAATTTCAAGGTGTATTGGAGTATGTTCAGGATATCCAGCCTTACCGTGAGATTGATACAGACTATTTCCGTGGATTAGAATAAGGAGAAAAAATGAGTTACGAACAAGAATTTATGAAAGAATTTGAAGCTTGGGTTAATACCCAAATCATGATTAATGATATGGCGCTCAAGGAAAGCCAAAAGGTCTATGAAGAAGATCAAGATGAGCGTGCTAAAGATGCCATGATTCGCTATGAAAGCCGCTTGGATGCTTACCAGTTCTTGCTAGGCAAATTTGAAAACTTCAAGGCAGGCAAGGGTTTCCATGAATTGCCAGAGGATTTGTTTGGTGAGAGACATTATTAAGAGCTATAAAAAAAGTGTGGTCTATAAACCGCACTTTTTACATATGATGGGTATGTTTGGTAATCCATTGTTCTGTTTTTATTTTTAACCAAAATGAATAGATTCCAAGAGTGATAATCGTCAGTAAGAACCATTTGATCCAATTTCCAAATAACTGGGCGCCAGTTCCATCAAAGTATAAACGCTGACCATCGATGACAGTATGTCTGATTTTCCAATCTTGCATAAAACAAACGGCCCAAGGTGTGGCAATTCCTAGAGTTAAGGCGATGATGAAAAAAGCGACAATTGAGTGCCCAATAAAGCTGAGTAATCCACCGTCAAAATAACTTTCTTTGTTCATATAGAGTCTCCTTAGAATTTTATAGATAAGTAAATCATTACTTTGAGGTGTTGTACCATAGGAGGAGATAGGAGTCAATATTTCTTGAAATGAGGAACTATAGTTCAAACGAAAATAGCATTCACGATTTGTCCTACTTATCTTTTTGTGTTACAATGTTAGCATGAAAACGAAAAATATCATTAAAACAGGTTTGGCATTAGTAGGCCTCGGAGCACTTGCTTTTGGAGCTAAGAAAGTAGCCGATGATCACAAACTCATGAAAACGCAGGAAGAGTTGACCGCTATTGTGCGTGACTCCTTTTCAGAGATGGGTGAGATAGCGACTCTCTATGTCCAAGTGTATGAAAGTAGCCTAGAACGTCTCGTTGGTGGTGTCATTTTTGAGGATGGTCGTCACTATACCTTTGTCTATGAAGATGAAGATCTTATCTATGAGGAGGAAGTCTTATGATAATTCCTCATAGTTTGGAAGAACTAGCTAATCTAGTTGAACAGGATGGCAAGAAGGTCTTCCTTTTTGTTGCGGATTGGTGTGGCGATTGTCGTTATATCTACCCTGCATTGCCAGAGATTGAAGAGTCAAATCCAGAGTTTACCTTTATACGAGTAGACCGTGATGAGTACATGGACTTAGCCAAACTTTGGGATGTCTACGGGATTCCAAGTCTTGTTGTCTTAGATAAGGACAAGGAGATTGGACGCTTTGTCAATCGTGACCGTAAAACCAAGGCACAAATTAACGACTTTTTAGCAGGATTAAAATAGGAGAAAAGAAAGAATGATTTTTACATATAACAAAGAACATGTCGGTGATGTCCTTATGGTCATCGTGAAAAACAGTGGCGATGCTAAACTAGATGTTGAACGTAAAGGCAATGTGGCGCGTGTTTTCCTAAAGGAAACAGGTGAAACTGTTGCTTGGAACATTTTTGAAGTTTCTAGCATGTTTGAAATCGCTGAGCGCGGGCAAGTCTTTTTAACTGACGACCAAGTAGTTCGTTTGAACCAAGAATTGCAAGCTCAAGATTTTACCGAAGAGATTATCAATGACAAGGAACCGAAATTTGTGGTTGGAGAAATTGTAGAGATGGTGGCACATCCAGATAGTGACCACTTGAATATCTGCCAAGTTGCTGTTGGAAATGATAAGACAGTGCAAATCGTGGCAGGTGCTCCAAATGCGCGTCTTGGTTTGAAAACCATTGTAGCTCTTCCAGGAGCAATGATGCCAAAAGGCAATCTCATTTTCCCAGGGGAACTTCGTGGGGAAAAGAGCTTTGGTATGATGTGTAGTCCTCGTGAATTGCATTTGCCAAATGCTCCACAAAAACGTGGTGTCATTGAACTGTCAGACGACCAAGTTGTTGGGACTCCGTTCGATCCGGCTAAACACTGGACAGCTTAATTTGTAACTAGTATCTATTAAACTAGATAGGAGAAAGTAAGATGGCAAAAAATGTAGTGATTACAGGTGCAACATCAGGAATTGGTGAAGCAATTGCGCGCGCCTATCTAGAAAAAGGTGAGAATATCGTTCTCACAGGGCGTCGAAGAGAAAGACTTGAAGCTCTCAAAACTGAGTTCGCAGAAGCCTTTCCAAATCAAAAAGTCTGGACCTTTCCCCTTGATGTGACCGATATGACAATGGTTAAGACTGTTTGTTCAGAAATTCTAGAAACTGTAGGACGGATTGATATCTTGGTCAATAACGCTGGACTTGCTTTAGGTTTAGCACCCTATCAGGACTATGAAGAGTTGGATATGCTGACCATGCTGGATACCAATGTCAAGGGCTTGATGGCTGTTACTCGTTGTCTCTTGCCTTCTATGGTGACTGCAAATCAAGGCCATATCATTAATATGGGTTCAACCGCAGGTATTTACGCTTACGCTGGTGCAGCAGTCTATTCAGCAACCAAGGCTGCAGTCAAAACATTTTCAGATGGACTACGGATTGATACCATCGCAACGGATATCAAGGTGACAACCATTCAGCCTGGTATTGTAGAGACTGACTTTTCTAAGGTCCGTTTCCATGGAGATGAGGAACGGGCTGCAACGGTCTATCAGGGACTCGAAGCTTTGCAGGCACAAGACATCGCAGATGCTGTAGTTTATGTGACCAGTCAGCCACGTCGTGTGCAAATTACAGATATGACCATCATGGCCAATCAACAAGCAACTGGATTTATGATTCATAGAGACTAACATTATTTTAAAAAAGTTACAAATTTTGTAACTTTTTTTGATTTCCTTCGAATAGATAAGTAGGAGGATGAAAAATGTATAATAAAGTTATTATGATTGGACGTTTGACGTCTACACCAGAATTGCACAAAACCAACAATGACAAGTCTGTTGCACGAGCAACTATCGCAGTGAATCGCCGTTATAAAGATCAAAATGGGGAACGTGAAGCAGACTTCATCAATATTGTGGTCTGGGGCAAATTGGCTGAAACCTTGGCAAGTTATGGTAGCAAAGGCAGTCTCATTTCTGTGGATGGGGAACTTCGTACCCGTAAGTTTGAGAAGAATGGCCAGACCAACTATGTAACAGAAGTTCTCTGTACAGGTTTCCAACTCTTAGAAAGTCGCGCCCAACGTGCTATGCGTGAAAATAATGCAGGACAAGACTTGGCAGATTTGGTCTTGGAAGAAGAGGAACTTCCATTTTAATATCAATCAAATAGAAGAGCTGGTTCGCCTATAGACCAGCTTTTTCTATTGTTTTTTGTGTTATTGTTCGGAAATTACTTCTTAAGATAGGTCAAATAAATGCACTTGTACAATAAAATCAAGCACTTTTTTTGAAAAAGTAGTAGAATAAAGTAATATATATTCAAAATTTTCAGAAAAGGAATGAAATTTGACGAAAAATAAAGAGAAAATAGAATTGTTGAAATGGCTGATAAAGCGTCTATTACTGCTGATTCCAGTGGTCTGTGTTCTATTATGGGTTTTCGGTCGTTGTCAAACAAGTGGCATCAAGGATCAGACTAAAATTGGTGTCACCTATATGACCATGAACAATGGGTTCTATAAAAGTATTCATTCGGAAATTAGTCGAATTGCCGATGAAAGAGGAGCTCTTGTTTACGTCCGAGATCCAGAATTGGACGAAGAAAGACAGAGCCAACAGATTGATGATTTTTGTGCTCAAAAAGTTGATATGATAGTGATCAATCCGGTCAAGGGGGATAGCCAGTCAATTTTAACTGCTCTTGAAAAAGCTAGAAAACAAGGAATTAAAATCATTGCGGTCGATACCCAACTGAAGAATTTTAAGCCAGATGCAAGTATTGTATCCGATAACTACCAAGCGGGAGTATTGATTGCTAAAGAGTTGATGAAACGTTCTTCTAGTGCTCGGGTCCTCCTTTTGGAACATAAGGGGACTGTTTCAGCAGATACGCGGATTCAGGGGTTTAAAGACACTATTGAGGGGCACAGTTCTTATCAGATTGTTTCGGAACTGGAAACCAAGGGGCAGACGGAGATTGCTATGCCGGCTGTCCAGAATTTTTTACAATCAGGGGTTGAAATTGATACCTTGGTTGCCTTAAATGACCGCTCAGCTATAGGAGCTCTGGCTGCAATTAAGGAGCAAGGAATAACTTACCCCATTGCGATTTATGGAATCGATGGTTCACCAGATATGAAATCTTTGTTGCACTCGACGGATGATGTTGTGGGAACCGTTGCTCAGTCTCCTTTGAAGATGGGAGACCGCGTGATGGAGGTCATTCAAGATATTGCTGAAGGGAAGAGCTATACCAAAGAGGTGAGCATTCCAGTTGAAATGATGACAAAGGAAAACATTGATCAGTTTGATGTGAATGGGTGGCAGTAATGAGAAAGTTTAGAGGTGTTCGATACAGTTTGGCCATTCTTATGGTCGTCAATTTTATCGCTGTTATGCTAAACAGTATCATCTATCTTCAAGCAACCAACTATATCATAGCTCAACGCCAAGCTTCTCTATTATTAGAGCGCCTAGAGCGTATTCCCTTTGCTCCATCTACGACTTTTTGGTTGTCTGCAGTTTTGTTTGCTGGGATTGCTTTGATATCGATGAGTCGATATCTGCCTCAAACGAGTCGATGGTCTATTTTTGATAAGAGGAATATTCTGGAGATTCTCCTGATGCTGCTTCTGATGTGGGTTCAAAATGTAGCTTATAACGGGCTCATTCTCTTGGTTTTTGCGGATATCTTCTATGGTTCCAAAGAGTTGAATACCAAGAGAGATCGGAAGTATTGGTTTGCCTTTATCCTAGTGAGCTTTTTGATGCTCCTTGTGACAAATTCAGATGTCTTTTCGCTTTTCTTCCCGATTCCGTCCTTAGATGTCTATATTCATTTTTATCCTGAATCTATCCGCATTCTGGCCTTTTTCTTAAAGAATTCCCTTTATGCTTCGAATATGGTACTCTTCATTATTTCACTTTTGTTTTATATTATGAACGTCCTTGCGGAGAACCACGAAGTAGAGGAAGAATTGGCCATGGTGTCCAAGGTTAATACGGAGTTGAACAATTATATGGCCTTGTCTGAGAAGATTGCAGAGGATCGGGAGCGTAAGCGGATTGCTCGTGAGATTCATGATACTCTGGGGCACGCACTAACAGGCATCTCAGCAGGTTTAGATGCTGTTGGGGTCTTGATCGATATCGATCCAAATCGGGCAAAAGAGCAGGTGAAAAACGTATCAGAAGTGGTCCGTGAAGGAATCCAAGATGTGAGAGGTTCTCTTAATCGTCTTCGTCCGGGAGCCCTTGAGGGACGAACTCTCAAAGATGCTTTAGAAAAGACCATCCGCGAGTATCAAATTCTTTCCAACTTACAAGTTGATCTAAACTATGAATGGGTAGATGTCGATATGGATGTCATGATTGAAGATACGATCTTTCGTGTGATTCAAGAGTCTATGACCAATGCGGTTCGCCACGGTCACGCCAGCCAGCTAAAACTCCATTTTTTTGAGGATAAAGAGAATTATTTGATCGCTTTGCAAGATAATGGAGTTGGGTTTGAAACCTTAACTTATGGTTATGGACTCAAACAGATGATGGAGCGTATTTCCATACTAGGAGGACAGCTTCAATTTGAAAGTCGTGATGGATTTTTCACACGTGTCAGTTTACCAAAATATAAAGAAGGGAGATAAGATATGGTGATAAAAGTAATGGTGGCAGATGACCAAGCTTTGATTCGAGAATCTTTGAAAATTATTTTGTCGGCTCACTCCGACATCGAAGTTGTAGCTACAGTGGAAGATGGGAATCATGTCTTGTCCAGTATTCCACAGACGCATCCTGATCTGATCCTGATGGATATTCGGATGCCAGGCATGGATGGGGTTTTGGCTACAAAAGAAGTAAAAGAACACTTTCCGGATATCAAAATTATTATTTTAACAACTTTTGACGATGATGAATTTATCTATAGTGCACTCAAGTATGGTGCTTCAGGATATCTCTTAAAGGGAGCCTCTACAGAAGAGCTCTATGAGGCTATTAAGGTGGTGCATCAGGGTGGAGCTATGATCAATCCCAATATCGCAAGCAAGGTCTTTCAGATCTTCTCTCAAATGGCCAAATCGAATTTCTCTATTGCTGTGGATGAGGACAACGTCAAGGATTTGAGCACGACAGAATGGCGAATTATTCAAGAAGTCGGTTATGGCGAGTCAAACAAAGAAATTGCTGCAAAACTCTTCTTATCAGAAGGAACTGTGCGCAATTACTTATCAACGATTTTGGCGAAATTAAACCTAAGAGATCGAACGCAATTAGCAATTTGGTCAGTTCAAACAGGAGTGACTAGACGCGATTTTTCAAAAGGAAATACGGAATGAAATTAAACCGAAAGCATCTTTGTTGGGGAATCGTTCTCCTTTTTGTGGTCTCTGTGAGTACTGGCTTTTATTGGTGGAAACAACAACCGATCGTGCTCCATATAGGCGTTTATGCAGGGTCTAGTTGGGATGTACCGACCAGTCAACGCTCCCATGCTTTGGATCTTGCGATTCAAAAATTTGAAAAGTCCCATCCTAATGTCCGTGTGGAATATGAAAATGGGATTCCACAGTCAGATTATTCAGACTGGCTCTCAGAAAAGATTGTTTCAGGAAAGACGCCGGATGTGTTCATGGTCTCTGAACAAGATCTGTCCTTATTGGCGGCGCGTGGCGTTCTAGAGAAATTAAATGACTATATGAATCAAGAAGACCAAGCTGCTTTTTATCCTGTTGCATTTGAATCAGGTGTCTATCAGGGGCAATCCTATGCCTTACCTTATGAAAGTAATCCTATTTTGATGTGTGTCAATAAAGATTTGCTGGATAAAGAAGGCATTGAGGTTCCCAAGGAAGGTTGGAGCTTGGAAGAGTTCTATACAATTTGTAAAAAACTAACCAAAGATACCAATGGAGATGGTCAATTGGATCAGTTTGGGAGTACAGAATATACATGGAAAGAAGCTTTGGCAGCAAATGGGGGTAGTCTCTTTCAAGGTGGGATGCTTAAACTTACGGCTCCAGAAGTCAAAGAATCATTGACTTTTTTACAAAAATTGGAAGAGCTGAATAAGAACTATAAGGTGAGTTCCAAAGATTTTGACCAGGGAAAAGTCGCTTTTTATCCCATGACTTTGGCTCAATATAGAACCTATAAACCTTATCCTTACCATGTTTCAAAATATTCAAACTTCACCTGGACCTGTATCCCTATGCCTGCTAAGTCAAAAACTACCAAGGCGACTTTGGTTACGACGACTTCTTTTGCCATGTCTGCTCGGACTCCTCATTCCAAGTTAGCTTGGGAATTGATGCAATTGTTGACAGAAGATCCAGAAATTCAACAACTCCTCTTTGCTCAATCTCAAGGGATTTCCGTTATGCCACAGGTGGTCCAAAGTCAATCTAGTAAAGATCTTTTACAGGTAGATGATTTTGGCACGGACTCCTTGACCAATCAGACCTTGAATCGTATCATGGAACAAGCTGTTGAAAGTAGTCCCAAGAATGTCTCTAAAGAAATGTTGGAAAAGCTGGACTACTTGATTGGCAATGCTTTGCGCGATCAAGATGTCGAGAACCGCTTGCCTCAAATTCAGAGGGAAATTGAAAGTAGTCTTCAGGTAGGAGTTTAAAGAAAAATAAGATGACATTGTGTCAAGTGACAGATGTCATTTTTTTGTTGCTAAATGTCATGTTTATCATGTGACATTTGACAATGTAAAAGCGCTTCCAAATATTCTACAATAGAGTCAAATAAAGGAGGTGTAGCAAAATGAAATATCTCATTTTAGTCAGTCATGGTGGATTGGCAGAAGGACTAAAAACATCGCTAGCTATGTTTGCTGGTGACAAGATGAATCAGGTCATCGCAGTTGGACTTAAAGAAGGAAAATCAGTCGATGACTTTGCAGTTGATTTTAGAGAGAGCATTTCAGAATTGACAGCAGATGATTCTGTGCTGATCTTGGCAGACATTGTAGGTGGTAGTCCATTAACCACGGCAGCCAGTGTCCTAGAAGAAGCTGGAAAGCTAGATGGAACTTTGATTCTTGGTGGGATGAACCTGACCATGGCCCTGACAGCAGTTGTGATGAAGGATGTGTTGGATGGAGACGATTTGTCAGCAACTATCTTATCAGAAGCAAAATCTGCACTACAACCTTTTGAAGTTTCAGCCACTAGTGCTGAAGAAGATGATGACGATATTTAATTGGGAGGTACCTTATGGTAGTAACATTTGTACGGATTGATGATCGCATGATTCACGGTCAAACAGTCACACGCTGGGCAAAAGAAAAACCATGTGATGGTTTGATTGCCGTAAACGATGCAGCAGCATCAAACAAGGTTTTGATCCAAGCTTACAAAGGCGCATCAGACAAGAAAACCTTTGTATGGACAAAAGAAGCCTTTAAAGAAAAGTCAGCAAAAGTAACGGAATCTGACAGTCGGTACTTCTTGATTACCAAAAACCCAATCGATATGAAGGAAATTTTGGTGGATCAAGGTTTTGTCCCAGGTGATGTCAGAGAAATCATCGTTGGCCCTGCAAATGATAGACCTGGTGCAATGAAATTGGGCAATAACCAATCCATCACCCAGGAAGAAGCAGAAGCCTTTCAGGCTATTCAAGCAGCAGGATATAAGGTGAAATTCCAATTGTTGCCGGATGTTTCAATTGGTTACTGGGATGATTTCAAATCTAAATTTGGTTTTTAAACCTAACAGTTTTATTAGTTAGGTAAATAAATTTACAAACAAAAGGAGCGTTTGTTATGACAATTTCATGGATTCAAGCAATCTTGCTTGCAGTTTTCGCCAGCTTGTCTTCAATGCCTGGTATGGGAGGTTCCAGTATCGGGAACTATACACTCGGTCGTCCCTTGATCGGTGGGTTGATCTCAGGTTTAATTCTTGGAGATGTGACAACCGGTATTATGGTCGGGGTTGCCCTTCAAGTCGTTTATATCGCCTTGGTAACACCTGGTGGAACCGTATCTGCTGATGTTCGTGCAATCTCTTATATCGGTGTTCCTCTTGCTATCTTGTTTGTGCATGCAAATCACATCACAGACGAAGCTGGAATTGCAGCAGCAGCAGCCCCAATCGGTGCAGCCGTTGGGACAATCGGTACTGTTCTTTTCTACGGTACAGCTACAATGAACTTGCTTTGGCAACACATTGGTTGGAAAGCCGTTGAAGAAGGAAACTTCAAAAAACTCTACGCAGTTGACTGGGTTTATCCTTGGATTTCTCACTTCCTCTTCTCTTTCCTTCCAACTATGATTATCACCAAATATGGTGAAAACATGGTTGATTTGATGAAACTTTACCTTCCTATGGATGGTTTCTGGATGAAAGCCCTCTTTACAGTTGGAGCCCTTCTCCCATGTGTCGGTATTGCTATCTTGTTGAAACAAATTGTTACAAAAGCAACTGACTTCATTCCATTCTTTGTTGGATTTACCTTGGCTAAATCTCTAGGATTGAACTTGGTAGCGAGTGCAGTTGTTTCATTGATCTTTGCAGTAATCTACTATGAACTTGAAGTAATCAAATCTATGAAAGCTGTTCCAGCTGGGGCTGTTTACGTAGACGATGATGAGGAGGATATTTAAAATGGCTGATAGAAAGAAAATTTCAAAGAAAACATTAGCAAAAGCATTTCATCATTGGTATTATGGTCATTTGACTTGTTTCTCTCAAGAACACATGCAAACCTTTGGGTACTTGACTTCTATGCTTCCAATCGTAGAAGAAATGTATGATACAAAAGAAGAACAAAAAGATGCTATGCAAACCTATACTGCCTTCTTCAATACTGAACCGCAACTTGGCTCTCTCGTTGTAGGGATTACGGCTGGTTTGGAAGAAGCGCGTGCAAACGGAGATGCAGTGGATGGTGAAACCATCAATGGTATGCGTGCCGGTTTGATGGGGCCAATCGCTGGTATCGGTGACTCTTTGGTCGTTGGGACCTTGATTCCAGTTCTTTTGGGGATTGCCCTTGGTCTCTCTAAAGGTGGTAACATCGCTGGTGCTATCTTCTACATCGTCGTATGGAACCTCTTAGTATACTTTGGTATGCGCTTTGCCTTCTTTAAAGGGTATCAATTAGGGGATAAAGCCGTTGAATTCCTAGTAGGACCAAAAGGACAAGCACTTCGTAAAGCAATCAGCGTTGTCGGCGGTATGGTTATCGGTGCGGTAGCAGCAACTTGGGTATCTGTTACAACAGCTCTTCAATTCGAGAATTCTGAAGGAAAAGTCTTCTTAAATATCCAAGAAAAGATTGATGGTGTTTATCCAGGTCTCTTGACAGCAACTTTCATCACTATTTGCTGGTGGTTAATGTCTAAGAAAAAAGTTTCACCAAACAAAGTAATGTTGCTTCTAGTTGTTGTCGCTTTGGTCGGTGTTGCTCTAGGTATCTTTGACCCACATCTTAATTACTAAGCTCAAGAAAAGCACATACTTACTAGTAGAAAATTTTGAGAATGAAGTAGACTAACCTCCTTCTCTTACCCTTCATTCTCAATTTTTGTCAGGAGAATCCTCATGGTTACAAAACAAGAACTTGTTAATGGATATGAAACAGAAATTAAGTATCAACGTCATATGATTGAAAATCTTGGCCGTTGGTTTAGCTTACTCTTTATCATTGCCAGTATAGGTATGGTCTTAATTTATCTCTTTCATAAAAGCTTCCTCCCAATCTTAATTTTCGGAATTTTACTTGCCTTGGTTGGAATATTGGGAATGGTGGTTTTTGGATATGGTATCTATCGAGGACGGATCAATCTCCAAAAGGTTATCAATGATTTCAATCAAAAATTGACGATTCTCAATTAGTATTAAAGGAACATCTCATTCATTTTGAGGTGTTTTTTCTTGACTATTTCTGACTAAGTGATACAATAGAACTATGGTTTAGCACTCGTTCGTAAAGAGTGCTAACAATATGATTATGTTATGGAGGAAAGCAGATGTTGAAACCATTAGGAGACCGCGTGGTCTTGAAAATTGAAGAAAAAGAACAAACAGTCGGAGGCTTTGTCCTCGCAAAATCAGCCCAAGAAGAAACGAAAACAGCTACAGTAGTGGCTACTGGACAAGGTGTTCGCACCTTGAACGGTGATTTGGTTGCCCCAAGTGTAAAAGTTGGAGATCAGGTTTTGGTTGAAGCTCATGCAGGTATTGAGGTCAAAGATGGTGACGAAAAATATGTCATCGTTGGTGAAGCTAACATCTTAGCAATCGTGGAAGAATAATAGGAGGAAGTAAGTATGGCAAAAGACATTAAATTTTCATCTGATGCACGTTCAGCTATGGTTCGCGGTGTTGATATCCTAGCTGACACTGTTAAAGTAACCTTGGGACCTAAAGGCCGTAACGTCGTTCTTGAAAAATCATTCGGCTCACCATTGATTACCAATGACGGTGTAACCATCGCTAAAGAAATCGAACTAGAAGACCATTTTGAAAATATGGGTGCCAAATTGGTGTCAGAAGTGGCTTCTAAAACCAATGATATCGCTGGTGACGGAACAACTACTGCAACTGTCTTGACCCAAGCAATCGTTCGAGAAGGAATCAAAAACGTTACTGCTGGAGCAAACCCAATCGGTATCCGTCGTGGAATTGAAGCAGCGGTTGCTGCAGCTGTAGAAGCCTTGAAGAACAATGCTATTCCAGTAGCCAATAAAGAAGCTATTGCGCAGGTTGCTGCAGTATCCTCTCGTTCTGAAAAAGTTGGTGAATACATCTCTGAAGCCATGGAAAAAGTTGGTAAAGATGGTGTTATCACCATTGAAGAGTCACGTGGTATGGAAACAGAGCTTGAAGTCGTAGAAGGAATGCAATTTGACCGTGGTTATCTATCACAGTACATGGTCACTGACAATGAAAAAATGGTTGCAGACCTTGAAAATCCATACATCTTAATCACTGACAAGAAAATCTCAAATATCCAAGAAATCTTGCCACTTCTAGAAAGCATTCTTCAAAGCAGTCGTCCACTCTTGATTATTGCTGATGACGTTGACGGTGAAGCTCTTCCAACTCTTGTTTTGAACAAGATTCGTGGGACTTTCAACGTCGTTGCTGTTAAGGCGCCTGGATTTGGTGACCGTCGTAAAGCTATGCTTGAAGATATCGCAATCTTGACAGGTGGTACCGTTATTACTGAAGACCTTGGGCTTGAGTTGAAAGATGCTACCATCGAAGCTTTAGGTCAAGCAGCTAAAGTGTCTGTAGATAAAGATAGCACAGTCATTGTTGAAGGTGCAGGAAATCCTGAAGCAATTGCTAACCGTGTCGCTGTCATCAAGTCTCAAATTGAAACAACAACTTCAGAATTTGACCGTGAAAAACTCCAAGAACGCTTGGCTAAATTGTCAGGTGGAGTTGCTGTTATCAAGGTCGGTGCTGCAACAGAGACAGAATTGAAAGAAATGAAACTCCGCATCGAAGACGCCCTCAATGCGACTCGCGCAGCTGTTGAAGAAGGAATCGTTGCCGGTGGTGGTACTGCCCTTGTTAATGTTATCTCTGCTGTTGCTGCCTTGGAGTTAGAAGGTGATGAAGCAACAGGACGCAACATTGTTCTTCGTGCCTTGGAAGAACCTGTACGTCAAATCGCTTACAATGCAGGTTATGAAGGTTCAATTGTTATTGATCGTTTGAAAAATGCAGAGCTTGGTACCGGCTTCAACGCTGCGACAGGTGAATGGGTTAACATGATTGAAGCAGGAATTATCGATCCTGTTAAGGTTAGCCGTTCAGCCCTTCAGAACGCAGCTTCAGTAGCAAGCTTGATTCTAACAACAGAAGCCGTTGTGGCTAATAAACCAGAACCCGCTGCACCAGCGCCAGCTATGGATCCATCAATGATGGGTGGCTACTAAGAAATAAATAAAAACAGGTAGAATGAAAGATTTCTACCTGTTTCTTTTGAATTACTCAAAAAGAGGAAGCTCAGCCTCCTCTTTTTACATCTATTTAATTATGGTTTGATAACTTCAGCTCCACCCATGTATGGACGAAGGATTTCAGGAATAGTAACAGAACCATCTTCGTTTTGATAGTTTTCAAGAATAGCAGCGACAGTACGTCCAACGGCAAGTCCAGAACCGTTCAAGGTATGTAGAAGTTTAACCTTACCATCTGCTTCATCACGGTAACGGATTTGGGCACGACGTGCTTGGAAATCTTCAGTATTTGAACAGCTTGAGATCTCGCGGTAGGTATTTTGCGCTGGGATCCAAACTTCCAAGTCGTAAGTCTTAGCAGCTGAGAAGCCCATATCTCCTGTAGAAAGAGCAACTACACGGTATGGTAAGTTTAGTTTTTGAAGAATGTTTTCAGCGTTGGCTGTCATTTTTTCCAATTCTTCGTAAGATTCTTCTGGTTTGGCAAATTTTACCATTTCAACCTTGTGGAATTGGTGCAAACGAATCAAGCCACGAGTATCACGACCAGCAGAACCAGCTTCTGAACGGAAAGATGGACTCATAGCAGTAAAGTAGATTGGTAGATCTTTGCCATCGATAATTTCATCACGGTAGTAGTTAGTCAGAGGAACTTCAGCGGTAGGAATGAGGACGTAGTTCGTATCTTTCAATTCAAATGTATCTTCTTTGAATTTTGGATATTGACCAGTACCAAACATAGAATCATGGTTAACCATGTAAGGTGTGATGACTTCAGTGTAACCTTCTTTTCCATGCTCATCCAACATAAAGTTGTAGATAGCACGTTCCAAACGAGCCCCAAGTCCTTTATAGAAGAGGAAGCGCGCTCCAGTTACCTTTCCACCACGTTCCCAGTCAAGAATACCAAGATCTTCACCTAGATCCCAGTGAGCTTTTGGTTCAAAGTCGAACTTGCGAGGAGTTCCCCAACGGCGAACTTCTACGTTATCATCTTCGTCTGCACCGATAGGCACGCTATCAGCTGGGATATTTGGAAGTGTAGTAGTAAATTCAGTCAATTTCGCATCGATTTCTGCCAATTCAGCATCAAGAGCTTTTACCTCGGCAGAGAGGGTTTGCATAGCTGCAATCTTGTCGTCTGCATTTTCCTTGTTACGTTTAGCTTGGGCAATCTCAGCAGAAACTGTGTTACGTTCAGCCTTGAGGGTTTCAACCTTAACCAAGATGTCACGTCGTTTGGCATCGATTTCTTTCATCTCGTTCAAGATAGTAGCATCTACACCACGTGTAGCTAGTTTTTCTGCGACAGCATCAAAGTCTGTACGAATACGTTTGATATCTAACATATAAACTCCTTTATGAAAAAAGCACACCTGACAAAGCGTTGGAGTGGCAGGGCCACGGTTCCATCCAACTTCACAGGTGTGCACTTGATTCTGTATTTGATTTAAAACAACGGTAGAATTTCAATTAAATCTTCTATCTGCTCGCAGCATCCGCAGACTTTCTGAAAGAAGGAAGTAACCTACTTATCCGTTTCTATGATTATACTAAACTTTCTATTTTTTTGCAAATAGATTTTTGATTTTACGACCGATGATTTGGACTAAGGTAGGAAGTTTGACTACCTTGTCATTTCCCAATTTTTCACGAGCAATCTTAAGGATTTTTCCAGAGTCTTTTGAGGCAAAGAGAAATTTTCCTTGATCTGTAAAGACTTCAAAATGCCGACTAACCTTGCGACCTGAAACATTGGCTCCAATTTGGTTAACGCTGGACCATGGAATTTGAATATAGTCCTCGACATTACGGTCTGCGTAAAATTCTAGCGCATGGTCTCCTACCAGAAATTTTCCAACCTTTCCTGTAATGGAGAGATAGGAAATTCCAGTTGTTTGCAAGTCGACGACCTTGTTGAGGGATTGTGCCATGTTTAGTCTTCCTTATTTTCACCGAAAAATGCTTGATAGAGAGCTTTAAGAGCGGCTTTTTCTTGGTCTTTATGGACAACAAACATGATAGAAACTTCACTAGAACCTTGTGACATCATTTGGATGTTGATGTTGTTCTCAGATAAGGCACGAGTGGCTGTAGCAGTTACCCCGATATGACGCTTCATTTTTTCCCCAACAATCATAATGATAGAGAGATCGTGTTCGATTTCAGCGTGGTCTACCTCTGCTTTTTGGACTAACTGACGAAGGATTTCTTCTTCCTTGATCGGAGTCAATTCTCGTGAACGTAAAATGATAGACAGGTCATCGATACCAGTTGGCATATGTTCCCAACCAATATTAAGGTCCTCAAGAATCTGAAGAACTTTACGACCAAAACCGATTTCGCGGTTCATCAAATATTTAGACATATTAATGCTGACAAAGCCAGAATCCCCAGCAATCCCCACTACTGGGAATTCATCACTGCTGTGTTTCAGAACGATGCGAGTACCTGGGTGGTCTGGATTGTTGGTATTTTTAATGACAAGAGGAATTTTCCCACGGTAGGCAGGTAGAAGTGCTTCATCGTGTAGTACAGAGAATCCAGCATAGGCCAATTCACGCATTTCACGGTAGGTCAATTCAGGGATAGAGTGTGGCTTATGGATAATACCAGGGTGAGCTGCAAAGATTCCATCTACATCAGTAAAGTTTTCATAGAGGTCAGCCTTGACACCAGCAGCGATGATGGAACCAGTAATGTCTGAACCCCCACGTGAGAAGGTACAAATTTGATCTTCTTTCGTAACACCGAAGAAACCAGGGATAACAAGAACTTCAGTTGAATTTGTCAATTCCTCGATTTTATCATAACTTGATGGGATGATTCGCGCATTTCCAGGTTCGCTCGTAACGACGATACCAGCTTCTCTAGGATGAACATAACGCGCCTCCAAGCCATTTTGGTTGAAGTAGGCTGCAATCAACTTGGCATTATTATTTTCTCCAGCTGCTAGGAAGGTATCATAGAGGAACTTATTATCTTCAATTGGAAGAGTAGCTAGGGAGCGAATGCTTTTTGAAATTTTGTCTAAAACAGCTGGTTTAAGACCTAATTCGCTAACCATAGCAGCATAGCGATCAATAATCCAGTTTTGGCTTTTGCTAATGTCATTTCCAGCTACATAGTCGCGGTAGTATTTAATCAAGGCATCTGTAACCTTAGTATCTTCAGAATTGCGCTTACCAGGTGCAGATACAACCACAAAACGACGTTCTGGATCACTTTTGACAATATTTAAAACTTTTTCTAACTGACTAGCAGAGGCAAGCGAGCTTCCACCAAATTTAACAACCTTCATAAGAACTCCTAAAGTAAGTATTTTATACGATTATAGCAGAAAGAGGGGCTTTTTTCAATCTGGAAAATTACCTATATACTTGTTTGAAAGTCTCATCAGGAAAGCTTATAATAAAGGTGTAGGAGGAAAGACTCTTCTAATGAAAGGAGTTGGGGGAAGATGATTAAAAGAGTAGTTTGTTTAATCTTACTAGTCCTTACCTTCGTGATGATTCCTACAAATATCGGAGCAAGTTCTCAACCTCTTCCCAGTGGTCGTTTGACCGGAGAAGAATTAGCAATGGAATATGCTCAGGAAGGTCAGATTTCAGTTGAGAGGGCTAAAATTATCTTATCTATCGGCTTGTCAGATAGTAAGGCAAGGACCTATCGAATTCTCTCTGAAAAGATTATCGTCAACCCTGACTATGAAGCTAGAGTCAAGTTTTATTGTCGAACAGATGAAAGTGGACAATTTAGAGGAGTCACGAAACTCTTAGCTACAAGTCTGGTCACCAAGGACGGGGATAAGGAAGCTCCTTTTACAGGAAATCTTTTTGCCTACCTAGAAGATCCAAATCGTATTTTTTACATGATTTCAGGAGAATTCTACTATAAAGGCTCCAACAAAGAACAGCTTTATCAGAGAGAAGGAGGACGAATGCTTGAAGTGATTTATGATTTCATGGATAATACAAGTACTGGTTTTCCTGTATTTTTAGAGGCCAAACTAAGATTTTAAAATCGGCCGAGACACTTTCGGTCGATTTTTCTCTTGTTTAAAAAGTCAGAAAAAGATATAATTTGAAAATAAAATAATTTATTCTTCGTTGTAAATTAAAAGGAGTGCCTATGAATCATATTCTCTATCAAGTTCAAGACGATTTAGCTATACTAACTTTAAATCGTCCTGAGGTGGCCAATGGTTTTCATATTCCTATGTGTCAAGAAATTCTAGAAGCATTGGAATTGGCTGAAAAAGATGCTTCGGTTTCGTTTATTCTCATCAATGCTGCTGGCAAAGTCTTCTCCGTTGGAGGGGATTTAGTAGAAATGAAACGTGCAGTCGATGAGGATGATATTGCCTCCCTTACCCAAATTGCGGAGTTGGTAAATACGATTTCCTATAAGATTAAACAAATTCCTAAACCAGTCATTATGGAGGTGGATGGAGCAGTTGCTGGAGCTGCGGCCAATATGGCCTTAGCAGTTGATTTCTGTATTGCTTCTGACAAAGCTAAATTCATCCAGGCATTTGTAGGTGTGGGCTTAGCTCCTGATGCGGGTGGCTTATTCTTGCTGACACGATCACTAGGTGCGACTCGGGCAACGCAATTAGCTATGATTGGAGAAGCTTTCACAGCAGAAAAAGCACTGGAAGCTGGAGCTGTCTATCGTCTGTGTGCTAGTGATCAGCTGGAAAAGACAAGAGAACAACTGTTGAAGAAGTTGAGAAGAGGCTCCTCTAACTCTTATGCTGCTATTAAGAAGTTAGTCTGGGAAAGCGAGTTTAAGCAGTGGCACGAGTATGCACAGCTAGAACTGGAATTGCAAAAATCTCTATCTTATACGGAAGATTTTAAAGAAGGTGTTCGTGCACATTCTGAAAGACGACGTCCAAAATTTATCGGAAAATAAAAAAATACTTGCATAATTCTTTGAAGTTTGATATACTTTTTTTGTCAAATGTTTTGATAGTTAAACTTTTTTGATAAAGGAGGGAAGAGAAATGGACTACCAACAAGTCAATGACTATTTAACATCAATTTTTAACAACGTCCTAGTAATCGAGGAAGTAAGTTTGCGAGGTAGTCGTTTCAAGGATATCTCTATCAAAGAAATGCACACGATTGATGTTATCGGTAAGTATCCAGAAGTGACTCCGAGTCAAGTTTCCAAAGAGTTGATGGTAACTCTAGGGACTGTGACAACGAGTTTAAACAATTTGGAGAGAAAAGGATACATCGAACGTATCCGTTCAGATCAAGATCGTCGTGTAGTACATCTGCATTTGACCAAGAAAGGTCGACTCATACATCGTCTTCATAAACGTTTCCACAAGGCCATGGTCGAAAGAATTATCGAGGGCATGAGTCCTGAAGAGATTGAAGTTATGGGAAAAGGGTTGACTAATCTTTATCACTTTTTGGAGGATTTGAAGTAATGGCTTTTGCAAAAATAAGCCAGGTCGCTCATTATGCTCCAGAGCAGATTATCACTAACGAAGACTTGGCTCAGGTCATGGATACGAGTGATGAATGGATCTCAAGTCGAACTGGGATTAAGGAACGTCGCATTTCTAAGACAGAATCAACAGGAGATTTGGCAACGGCAGTTGCAAAACAACTCCTAGAGAAGTCAGGGATTTCTGCTGAAGAGTTAGATTTTATCATTCTAGCTACGATGACACCTGACTCGATGATGCCTTCAACAGCCGCTCGTGTTCAGGCTAAAATCGGTGCTCACAAGGCTTTTGCCTATGACTTAACAGCTGCCTGTAGTGGATTTATCTTTGCTCTATCAACTGCAGAGAAGTTCATCTCTTCAGGAGTTTATCGTAAGGGTCTGGTCATCGGAAGTGAAACCATGTCAAAAGCTTTAGACTGGTCAGATCGCTCAACTGCTGTCCTATTTGGAGATGGAGCTGGGGGCATCTTGTTAGAAGCAAGCGAAGAGCCACATTTTCTAGCGGAGAGTCTCAATAGCGATGGTTCGCGAAGTGAGTGTTTGACATATGGGCAGACTGGTTTAACTTCGCCATTTTCAAATCAAGAAAAGCCCGATGCTTTCTTGAGAATGGATGGTCGAGCAGTTTTTGATTTTGCGATTCGAGATGTTGCTAAGTCTATAAAAAATACTATAGAAGAGAGTCCTCTGTCGGCAGATGAACTAGATTATCTCTTGCTTCATCAAGCTAATATCCGCATTCTAGATAAGATGGCTAGAAAGATCGGTGTAGATCGAGACAAGCTTCCTGCCAATATGACTAGGTATGGAAATACCAGTGCGGCAAGTATTCCGATCCTACTTTCAGAGTGTGTAGAGGAAGGGCTCATTCGTTTGGATGGTAGCCAAAATATTCTCTTGTCAGGCTTCGGTGGAGGTTTGACATGGGGCACGCTTATTGTTACAATTTAGGTAATCATGTGGTGAACACATTGTTATAAAAACTATTTATTTTAAAGGAGTCTATCATGGCAGTATTTGAAAAAGTACAAGAAATTATCGTTGAAGAACTTGGAAAAGATGCATCAGAAGTAACACTTGAATCTACTTTTGATGATTTGGATGCAGATTCATTGGACTTGTTCCAAGTGATCTCAGAAATTGAAGATGCTTTTGATATCCAAATCGAAGCTGAAGACAACTTGAAAACAGTTGGTGACTTGGTTGCTTACGTTGAAGAGCAAACAAAATAATTAAAATAAATGAAGAAGGAGTAGGGGGAACCCGCTCCCTCTTGTTTAGGTAATAGTTTGACTGTCAAATTATAATGTAGTCGAACTATTACGTAAGCAAGACATACGGAGGCACTATGAAAACACGTATTACAGAATTATTGAATATTAAATATCCGATCTTCCAAGGTGGAATGGCCTGGGTTGCAGATGGTGACCTTGCTGGAGCTGTTTCAAAAGCAGGTGGTCTCGGTATCATTGGTGGAGGAAATGCTCCTAAAGAAGTGGTTAAGGCTAATATTGATAAGATTAAATCATTAACAGACAAACCTTTTGGTGTCAACATTATGCTTCTGTCTCCATTTGTTGATGATATTGTGGACCTTGTGATTGAAGAAGGAGTTAAGGTAGTCACAACTGGTGCAGGGAATCCAAGTAAATATATGGAACGATTCCATGAAGCAGGAATCACCGTTATTCCTGTAGTACCTAGCGTGGCTTTGGCTAAACGCATGGAAAAAATTGGAGCGGATGCCGTCATTGCTGAAGGTATGGAAGCTGGTGGACACATCGGGAAATTAACAACCATGACCTTGGTGCGCCAGGTTGCTGCGGCTGTATCTATTCCTGTTATTGCTGCAGGAGGGATTGCTGATGGTGAAGGTGCTGCAGCTGGATTTATGCTTGGTGCAGAGGCTGTTCAGGTTGGAACTCGTTTTGTAGTTGCTAAAGAATCAAATGCTCATCCAAACTATAAAGCTAAAATTTTAAAAGCTCGTGATATCGACACAACGATCTCAGCACAACATTTTGGACACGCAGTTCGTGCCATTAAAAACAAATTGACTCGTGATTTCGAGCAAGCTGAAAAAGACGCCTTCAAACAAGAAAATCCAGATTTAGAAATCTTTGAACAAATGGGCGCAGGAGCCTTAGCTAAGGCTGTTGTCCATGGTGATGTGGATGGCGGTTCAGTGATGGCTGGTCAGATTGCAGGTCTAGTTTCGAAAGAAGAAACTGTTGAAGAAATCTTAAAAGATATTTACTACGGTGCAGCTGAAAAGATTCAAGCAGAAGCTGCTCGTTGGGCAGGAGTTACAAGAAATGACTAAAACAGCCTTTCTATTTGCAGGTCAAGGAGCCCAGTACCTAGGAATGGGACGTGAGCTATACGACCAATATGCTATCGTCAAGGAAACAATCGACCAAGCTAGCCAAGTCTTGGGGTATGACCTTCGTGACTTGATTGATAATGATGAAACAAAGCTAAATCAGACTCGTTACACGCAACCAGCTATTTTAGCTACGTCCGTTGCTATTTACCGACTACTAAAGGAGAAAGGTTATCAGCCTGATATGGTGGCAGGTTTGTCTCTTGGAGAATATTCTGCCCTGGTAGCTAGTGGTGCCTTGGATTTTGAAGATGCAGTGGCTCTAGTTGCTAAACGTGGAGCTTATATGGAAGAAGCGGCACCAGCAGGATCAGGGAAAATGGTAGCTGTGCTTAATACACCGGTTGAAGTAATTGAAAAAGCTTGTCAAGAAGCCTCTAAACTTGGTGTTGTAACTCCAGCTAACTACAATACGCCGAGTCAAATTGTTATTGGTGGTGAGGTAGTGGCGGTAGATCGTGCAGTTGAACTTTTGCAAGAGGCAGGAGCAAAACGCTTGATTCCGCTCAATGTTTCTGGTCCTTTCCATACAGCTTTATTGGAACCTGCTAGTCAAAAATTATCTCAAGCCCTAGAAGATGTTGAGTTTAGTGACTTTGCTTGTCCACTTGTTGGCAATACAGAAGCAAAGGTCGTGGAAAAAGAACGAATTGCTGAACTCCTGACTCGTCAAGTTAAGGAACCCGTTCGTTTTTATGAAAGTATTGCAGTCATGCAAGAAGCGGGTGTCACTCGTTTTATCGAGATTGGACCTGGTAAAGTTTTGTCAGGATTCGTCAAAAAGATTGATAAAACAGCTCAACTTGCTCATGTGGAAGATCAAGCAAGTTTACAAGCACTCTTAGAAAATTAGACCAAACTGGTAGAAGTTCTGAAAGGAGAAAAATGAAACTAGAACAGAAAAATGTCTTTATTACAGGCTCAAGTCGAGGAATTGGTCTTGCCATTGCTCATAAATTTGCCAGCTTGGGAGCCAATGTTGTCTTGAATAGTCGTGGTGAAATCTCCGAGGAGCTTCTAGCCGAATTTAAACCATACGGAGTGAAGGTCCTTGCTATTTCTGGTGACGTTTCTGATTTTGCGGACGCAAAGCGTATGGTGGACCAAGCCATTGAAGAGCTGGGTTCAGTTGATGTCCTCGTTAATAATGCTGGGATTACTCAAGACACTCTCATGCTTAAGATGACAGAAGAAGATTTTGAGAAGGTTTTAAAAGTCAATTTGACAGGTGCCTTCAATATGACACAATCAGTCTTAAAACCGATGATAAAAGCTCGCGAAGGTGCTATCATCAATATGTCTAGTGTCGTTGGTTTGATGGGAAATATCGGTCAAGCAAATTACGCTGCTTCCAAGGCCGGTTTGATTGGATTTACCAAATCAGTAGCACGTGAGGTAGCCAACCGTAATGTACGTGTCAATGCCATTGCACCAGGAATGATCGAATCAGATATGACTGCAGTCCTATCTGATAAGGTAAAAGATGCCATGCTAGCACAAATTCCGATGAAACAATTTGGTCAAGCTGAGCAAGTGGCAGAGGTCACAGCCTTTCTTGCAAGCCAAGATTATCTAACGGGACAAGTCATTGCAATTGATGGTGGACTTACCATGCAATAAGAGTTAAAATAGAGGTATAAAAATGAAACTAAATCGAGTAGTAGTAACAGGTTATGGATTAACATCTCCGATTGGGAACACACCAGAGGAATTTTGGAATAGTCTTAAAAATGGAAAGATTGGAATCGGTGAAATCACTAAGTTTGATCATAGTGCTTTTGATGTTCATAATGCGGCAGAAATTCAGGATTTTCCTTTTGACAAATATTTTGTTAAAAAAGATACCAACCGTTTTGATGACTATTCTTTGTATGCCTTGTATGCAGCTCAAGAAGCAGTGAACAATGCAAATCTTGACCTTGAAGCACTTGATAAAGACCGCTTTGGTGTCATTGTGGCATCAGGTATCGGTGGAATTAAAGAAATCGAAGACCAAGTGCTTCGACTTCATGATAAGGGACCAAAACGTGTAAAACCATTGACACTTCCAAAAGCCTTGCCAAATATGGCTGCAGGGAATGTTGCTATGCGCTTTGGGGCAAATGGGATTTGTAAATCTATCAATACAGCTTGTGCTTCATCAAATGATGCTATCGGAGATGCCTTCCGTTCTATCAAATTTGGTTTCCAAGACATCATGCTAGTTGGTGGATCAGAATCTTCTATTACTCCATTTGCCATTGCTGGTTTCCAAGCCTTAACAGCTCTTTCAACAACAGAGGACCCAACTCGTGCTTCTATTCCATTTGATAAGGATCGTAATGGATTTGTCATGGGTGAAGGATCAGGGATGTTGGTTCTTGAGAGCTTAGAACATGCTGAAAAACGCGGAGCAACTATCCTAGCTGAAGTTGTTGGTTACGGGAACACTTGTGACGCTTACCATATGACTTCACCACATCCAGAAGGCCAAGGTGCTATTAAAGCTATCAAACTTGCCTTGGACGAAGCTGAGATTACACCAGACCAAGTAGCCTATGTCAATGCTCATGGCACATCAACTCCTGCTAATGAAAAAGGGGAGAGTGGTGCTATCGTAGCAGTTCTTGGTAAGGAAGTACCTGTATCTTCAACCAAGTCATTTACTGGACACTTGCTTGGTGCAGCTGGTGCAGTTGAAGCCATTGCAACAATTGAAGCAATCCGTAACAACTATGTACCAATGACAGCCGGAACAACAGAATTATCAGACTACATTGAAGCAAATGTTATTTATGGACAAGGCGTGGAACGTGAAATTCCTTATGCTATCTCAAACACTTTTGGTTTTGGTGGGCATAATGCAGTTCTTGCTTTCAAACGTTGGGAGAATAAGTAAAGATGAATTTAAATGAAATCAAAGACTTGATGGCACAATTTGACCAGTCAAGCTTGAGAGAATTTTCTTATAAAAATGGAACGGATGAGTTACTCTTCAGCAAGAATGAAGCAAAACTTGTTGCAGAAACAAGTCCAGCACCTCAACCAGTTGTTTCAGCACCTGCACCTACAGTAGCACCTCAAGCTCTAACTTCAACACCAGCTGTAGAAGTAGTTTCAGAAACAAGCGCTACTGAATCTGTAGCTGAAGGAGATCTAGTAGAGAGCCCACTTGTCGGAGTTGCTTACTTGGCTGCGGGACCAGACAAACCTAATTTTGTTTCAGTCGGTGATACTGTTAAAAAAGGCCAAACCTTGGTCATCATTGAAGCTATGAAGGTTATGAACGAAATTCCAGCACCTAAAGACGGTGTCGTAACAGAAATTCTTGTTGAAAATGAAAAAATGGTTGAGTTTGGGAAAGGCTTGGTACGTATCAAATGATTGATATTCAAGGAATTAAAGAAGCTTTGCCTCACCGCTATCCCATGCTCTTAGTGGATCGTGTTTTGGAAGTCAGCGAAGATACAATCGTTGCTATTAAAAATGTAACGATTAACGAACCTTTCTTCAATGGTCATTTTCCTCAATACCCAGTTATGCCTGGAGTCCTCATTATGGAAGCCTTGGCTCAGACAGCAGGTGTTTTGGAATTGTCTAAACCTGAAAACAAAGGGAAACTTGTCTTCTATGCTGGTATGGATAAGGTTAAGTTTAAGAAACAAGTTGTTCCTGGTGATCAGCTTGTCATGACAGCAACTTTTGTCAAACGTCGTGGCACAATCGCCGTAGTAGAAGCGAAGGCAGAAGTAGATGGTAAGCTTGCAGCAAGCGGGACTCTGACCTTTGCTATTGGAAACTAGGGAGGTTTTCCATGTTTCGTAAGATTTTAATTGCCAATCGTGGTGAAATTGCTGTTCGTATTATTCGTGCGGCACGAGAATTAGGAATTGCCACAGTTGCTGTTTATTCAACTGCTGACAAGGAAGCTCTCCACACGCTTTTGGCTGATGAGGCTATCTGTATCGGCCCTGGAAAGGCTACAGAATCTTATCTGAACATCAATGCTATCCTTTCAGCTGCGGTCTTGACTGAAGCTGAAGCCATTCACCCTGGATTTGGTTTTTTAAGTGAAAATTCCAAATTTGCAACCATGTGTGAAGAAGTCGGTATCAAATTTATCGGACCATCAGCTCGTGTTATGGATATCATGGGGGATAAAATTAACGCCCGTGCTCAAATGATTAAGGCTAATGTTCCCGTCATTCCAGGTTCAGATGGAGAAGTCCATACTGCAGAAGAGGCCCTCGCTATCGCCGAAAAAATTGGTTATCCAGTTATGCTGAAAGCTTCAGCTGGAGGTGGTGGTAAAGGGATTCGTAAGGTTGAAAAAGCAGAAGATCTTGTTTCAGCCTTTGAAACAGCCTCTAGTGAAGCTAAAGCCAACTTTGGTAATGGAGCTATGTACCTAGAGCGTGTGATTTATCCTGCTCGACATATTGAAGTACAGATTCTTGCTGACCAGATGGGTCATGTTATTCACCTAGGTGAGCGTGACTGTTCGCTTCAACGGAATAACCAAAAAGTTTTAGAAGAAAGTCCTTCAATTGCTATCGGGAAAACACTTCGTAATGAAATTGGTGCTGCAGCTGTTCGTGCAGCGGAGTCTGTAGGCTACGAAAATGCTGGTACTATTGAATTCCTACTAGATGAAGCAAGTGGGAAATTCTACTTTATGGAGATGAATACGCGTGTCCAAGTGGAACACCCAGTAACCGAATTTGTATCTGGTGTGGATATTGTCAAGGAACAAATCCGTATTGCAGCAGGTCAACCATTGGCCTTGAAACAAGAAGATATTGTTCTAAAAGGACATGCCATTGAGTGCCGTATCAACGCAGAAAACCCAGCCTTTAAATTTGCACCAAGTCCTGGTAAGATTACCAATCTCTATTTACCAAGTGGAGGTGTTGGATTGCGTGTTGACTCTGCAGTTTATCCAGGGTATACTATTCCGCCATACTATGATAGTATGATTGCTAAAATTATTGTTCATGGCGAAAATCGTTTTGATGCTCTCATGAAAATGCAACGAGCTCTTTATGAACTCGAAATTGAAGGGGTTGTCACCAATGCTGATTTCCAACTCGATTTGATTTCAGATCGTCGCGTGATAGCAGGGGACTACGATACTTCATTCTTGATGGAAACTTTCTTACCACACTATCAAGAAAAACAATAATGTAATACTCTTCGAAAATCTCTTCAAACTGCGTCAGCTTCGCCTTGGATTATATATGTGACTGACTTCGTCAGTCTTATCTACAACCTCAAAGCAGTGCTTTGAGCAACCTGCGGCTAGCTTCCTAGTTTGCTCTTTGATTTTCATTGAGTATAAAAATAGTATAAGACTGAAAAGGGGGATGTATGGCTCTATTTAGTAAAAAAGATAAATATATTCGAATCAATCCCAATCGTTCGACTGTAAATCAACCTCAGATCAAGCCAGAGGTTCCAGATGAGCTCTTCTCCCAATGTCCAGGTTGTAAATATACGATTTACCAAAAGGACTTGGGGAGTGAGCGTATATGCCCTCACTGTGGCTATACCTTCCGTATTTCAGCTCAAGAGCGTTTAGCTTTAACCATTGATATGGGTACGTTTTTGGAAATGTTTAAAGGGATTGAGACTCAGGATCCTTTGAATTTTCCAGGCTATCGTAAAAAATTGACTTTGATGCGTGAAAAGACAGGTCTTGATGAGGCTGTTGTAACAGGAACAGCTTTGATTAAGGGAGAGAAGGTTGCCCTTGGCATCATGGATTCTAACTTTATTATGGCGTCAATGGGGACAGTTGTTGGTGAGAAAATCACTCGCTTGTTCGAATATGCGACCGCTGAAAAATTACCTGTCGTATTGTTTACAGCTTCTGGCGGAGCACGCATGCAGGAAGGAATCATGAGCTTGATGCAGATGGCCAAAATCTCTGCCGCAGTCAAACGTCATTCCAATGCAGGTCTCTTTTATCTGACAATCCTTACAGACCCGACGACTGGAGGAGTAACAGCTTCCTTCGCTATGGAAGGGGATATCATCTTGGCAGAACCCCAAAGTTTGGTAGGTTTTGCTGGACGCCGTGTGATTGAAAATACAGTAAGAGAAGACCTACCAGAAGACTTCCAGAAAGCAGAGTTTTTACTGGAACATGGTTTTGTAGATGCAATTATTAAACGGCGAGAATTGCCAGATACGATTGCTCGATTGGTAAGACTACATAGGAGGGAGAGTTGATGAATATTGCGAAAATCGTTAGAGAAGCTCGTGAACAAACTCGCCTAACAGCCTTGGACTTCGCAACAGGAATTTTTGATGATTTTATTGAACTGCATGGGGACCGCTCCTTCCGTGATGATGGTGCTATTATTGGTGGTATCGGTTGGTTGGGAGACCAAGCAGTGACTGTTGTTGGAATCCAAAAAGGTAAAAGTTTACAAGATAATCTTAACCGTAACTTTGGTCAACCTCATCCTGAAGGTTACCGAAAAGCCCTTCGTTTGATGAAGCAAGCAGAAAAGTTTGGTCGTCCTGTTGTAACCTTTATCAACACGGCTGGTGCCTATCCTGGTGTCGGAGCAGAGGAGCGTGGTCAAGGTGAAGCTATTGCTCGTAACCTCATGGAGATGAGCGATCTTAAGGTGCCCATTATCGCCATTATTATAGGAGAAGGTGGCTCTGGTGGAGCTCTAGCTCTAGCAGTGGCTGACCGTGTTTGGATGCTAGAAAACTCTATCTATGCAGTTCTTAGTCCTGAAGGCTTTGCTTCTATCTTGTGGAAAGATGGCACGCGTGCCATGGAAGCAGCTGAGTTGATGAAAATCACTTCCCATGAACTTTTGGAGATGGAAGTCGTTGATAAGGTTATTTCAGAGAGAGGTCTCTCTGCCAAAGAGCTACTAGCTCGTGTGAAAAATGAACTTCAAACAGAAATTGAACAATTAAAACAATTACCGTCGGAGAAACTTTTGGAAGAGCGTTATCAACGCTTTAGAAAATATTAAAAAGACAGCTAGAGCTAAAAAAGGTTCTAGCTTTTTGGTTTCTCTCAAAAATTCATTTCAGGATTAAAAATTGACAGTTGAGGAAATGGAACTGAGAGTCATAAAAAAAGATGTATATTATATAATAAGGAATGATAATCTATAAGTGCTACAGGAAATAGACTAAGCTTTTATAGATTTTATGCTGTGCTTGGTCAGTATATAACTGATAAAGTGAATAGGGGGTTGTTATTCTTTTCCTCCATCAAGGTAATTTTTTAGGAGTGAGTATGAAAAAACTAGGGCATTTGGGAGTCTTTATCTTACTGGTATTTTTATCAGTTTATCTACCAGAGTTAGGAGTTGTGCATCTGACTAAGTTTTTAGGATGGGGGATAGATGGCTATTCTATTATTTTAGCAGTAAAGCAACTAGCTCTTTTAGGATTATTTATCTATTGGCTCAAAAAGAAAAAGATGCTATACATTTTTGAAAAAAATGCTTGGAGTTGGTCAACTCTCTTTTTCCTTGTAATCAGTCTAGTAGCTATTTATTGTCTTCGTCAGTTGGTGGATGCTTTTGACTTACGATTTCACCACTTAACTGACAATAAGTATATCTTTCAAGACCTTCTTTCGGTCCTATACTCCAATGGACAACCAACTTTTCTATCAACTATTCTTAAGTTTAGTTTAATAGTAGTCGTCGCACCTATATTGGAGGAGATAGTTTTTAGAGGGTATTTCATGAATACCTTCTTTCCAAACTCCAAGTATTATCTGGATGTTATCTTATCAGCCCTTATCTTTGGAATCAGTCATTTGGTATTTTCCCATCGCGATCCCATCAGTTTGATCATTTATAGTTTAGGCGGTCTCTTCTTTGCCCTTGTCTACCGTTGGACTAAGAATCTAAAAATCACAATCCTTTGCCATAGTTTTTTCAACTTTCTCCCTTATGCCAAGCCCATCTGGATTTTTGTTTATAATTATGTCTATTATCGTTTTTTTAGATAGTGTTAGTAAGTAGAAAGTAAAAAAGTGTTTGATTTGAGTCAAACACTTTTTCTATATTATTTAATCTTCTTCTGTCACAAATTGACTGAGGAGTCCATTGATGAAACGGGCTGACTTTTGATCTGAAAAGCTCTTAGCAAGTTCAATAGCTTCGTTAACAGCTACGAGTTGAGGAGTATCAAATGAAGTGATTTCAAAAACTCCTAGGCGTAGTAAATTCTTTTCTACCAAAGTCAGACGATCGATGGTCCAACCAGTTTTCAAATGTTGTGTGATTTGTTTGTCCAGATCATCCTTTTTAGCTTGGACACCAGAAACGAGCTCTACAAGGAAGTTAGGAAGTTGTACGTCTGTATCTTCGCGATCATGTGTGTAGGCGAAGCGACAAGCAGTTTCTAGATCTGAACCAAATTCAAGACTCATCAAGGCTTGGAAGGCACACTTACGTAGTTCACGTCTAGATTCTAATAATGGACTAGTCATTGAGGAAGTCCTCGTCGAATAAGTCTTTCAATTCTGGTTTTGGTGTTTTATCTGGAACGATACCTGCAACGTGAATGTTGACAGCAGAGATTTCAACATCAGCCATGTTACGGACAGCATCCTTAACAGCTTTCTGGATAGCCATAGCAACCTTAGGAACTTTGACACCGTACTCTAGGTAGAGGTAGATATCAGCTGTGAGCTCATCGTTTGCTTCTTTTAGATATACGCCACGACCAAGAGAAAGTTTTGAAAGGGTGTCAGATACTGATTTGTTTGAAAAAGAGTGTACGCCTTCAACTTTCGCAGTTGCAATAGCAATGATTTTTTCAAGTACACGTGGGGCGATGACGATTTCGCCAAGTTGTTCTTCAATTCCCATAGAATGACCTCTTTCTAGTTTCTAGAGATTAGGCGCGAGAAACGTAAGTTCCTTCTGCAGTGTTGATAATCAATTTTTGACCTGCTTCGATGAAGTCTGGAACGTTTACGACAAGACCAGTTTCCATTGTTGCTGGTTTACCAGAACCTGTAACAGTAGCACCTTTGATAGATGGTTGTGTTTCAGCAACTGTCAATTCAACAGTAGTTGGTACAGTCACACCGATTACTTCAGTTCCGTAGAATTGGATTTTTACATCTGAGTTTTCAAGGATGTAAAGCAATTCGTTTTCAACATTCACAACAGGAATTTCGTATTGGTCATAAGTTTCTGTGTTCATGAAGTAAGCTGTGTCGTCCATTTTGTACAAGTATTGAGCTGGAACTGTTTCGATGATCGCTTGCTCAAATTTTTCTTCTGGGCGGTAGCTTGTTTCAAAAGTTGAACCAGTGCGGACATCACGCAATTTCATACGCATGATAGTGTTTCCTTTACCTGGTTTGTGGTGGCTAGCTTCCAAAACACGGATCAATTTTCCTTCAGCTGTTTCAAAAGTCATACCAGCCTTTAGTTTACTTGCTTCAATCATGATTTTACCTCTTTAATAAATAGTTTACTCTTTATTGTACCATAAAATGCAATAATTCTCAAATATCAGATGAGCTTGAATTAGTTGACTGGTACGATATTTCCTTCTTCATCTTTGGTTACGAGAACATACTTACCGTCTACCTCGATGTAAAAGTTCTTGCTTGCAGTTTGCCCGTTATTTTGAACAGGGGCTTGAGTTTGGGCTTGTTGGTTGAGTTGACCACCAAGTGTTTGTCCTAGGTTCATTCCCATAATCATGTTCATACCATTGCCATTGCCTTCATTGTTAGCAGCAGCGATGAGAGCTTCATTACGAGCACGACGTTCTTCAATCTCAATCGTATTGTACTTCATAGCGACAAGCTCGCTATCGAGTTTACGGACAATATCTAAGCTTTCTTGATCATAGCTTAAATCTTCAAGTAGGATATTAGTTGTTTCAATCCCATAAAGTCCAGCCCATACCTTGTTAACTTCTTGTTTAGCTAGCTCATTGAAAGTATCTTGATTGGCATTAAGGCTATAGATATCTACCTTGTTTTCATTGGTAAATTTAGCAATTGCAATGGCAATCTTTGGTGCGATATTTTGTCGGAGTGTTCCTTGAGCTACATTTTGTAATGTAAAGGCTTTATGGTCTTCAATTTGTTGACTGATGGAGCTAACATAGAATAGGACTGGATCAGCAACTTTGATATCAAACAAGCCATAGAAACGGATGTTGAGCAGTTGTTGATAACGTTCACTGAAATATTCTACAGCATTCTGCGTACCGAATTTATTTCCGGCAACGGGTTGCATACGAATAAAGATGATTTCTTGTTGGGTAATGACTTGACCACCAAAAGAGAAGCGGTTTTTGAAGTTTTCCCAAGTACCCTTTAGGCCACCTTTTTCAAGAAGCCAGGCATTATCTCCTGAACGCCATTCGTGGCTACCAGCTTCTAAGACATCTCCAAGGAAGGTACCGTTGTTCACTAGAATAGCGACATAGCCTTGAGGAACAATAACGACACTACCATCTGTTAGTAGTCCAGTGTTTTGATTGCTTTGTCTAGATTTACCATCTGGATCTTTTGAAAGAAGTTGGCCTTTAATGGCCAAAGCATCGGCTGTTAGGTTGTTTGGAAGTACGATAGCTTCTTTAAATTTGCTATCGTTGAAACTATTAAGCCCTGAAGATAGGGCGGCACGAATAAATCCCATAATTTCCTCCTAATTATAAAGTTCGTCTTCATCCACAACATCGTAGGTATCGAGTACCCATTGGTTTGGACTACGTGTGAGATCAGCTCCGCAGTATTCACATTGGCTAATAGCTGAGATTTTAAGTGGAGCGCCACAGTTTGGACAGTGGTCGCTAACAGCCTCATCTTGAACATTGTTTTCGGTTTGGCTACCATGTTTGCGGATAAAGTTCATTTGATAAACTGTAAATAGATCTTGTTGAGGGTCTCCTTCGATAACCTTACGAGTCTCATCATCGATAACATAGTCTCTGAGTGTAGATGACAAGATAACAACAAGGGTATCGTTACCATCAGGATTTTCATAGAAATCTTTGATGCGGATATTTTCAACATAGACTTTTTCTAAAACATTGGTTGTTTTTGCCCGAATATGATCTTCGAGTTGAGTACTATGTTGGGAATAGAGACTAGTACTTTCGAGAGAACGAACCAAATTCCAATCCTTTTTAGTCCAGGCTGCCTGTAACTGAATATAGACTTCTTTAACCCATGAAGCGAAGGCATCAGCATCAAAGTTTGGATCACCATATTTGATACGACTAACAGCTAGTGTGTTGTGTTCTACTCGGCGATGGCTAGGTGGATTATATCCAGTTGAACTACCGTAAGACTTGCCAGAAGATGAATTCAGGTCGTTTAGATATTTGATGAACATGTAGAGTAAGAATCCTCCGACACCAAACATGATAAGCATGTTCATACCAGTACCTAAAGAGCCACCTGAACTAGAGGAGCTGCTTCCAGAGCGATTGCTACTTCTATAAGAGGAGCTACGACTTGAGCTACTGCGGCTGCTACTTCTTGAACTACTTCGGCTAGAGCTACCACTTCGCGAATGGCCAACGCCAGCATCAATTGAGTTAAATGGTGTGAAGAAGAACAACAATAAACAAGTTGCGAGAAGAGTATATAACTTTTTCATATGTCTCCTAACTATGTGAGTACAAAGTGCAAGGCATCAAGCAATGACTGATTTCATCAACTTGTGACAGTTATATTGAGATTGATTATTGATCGTTTTTCAACTTAGCCAATTCTTGGGCAAGTAGTTTAAGGGCTACTTGTGGGTTGGCTTGACCCTTGGTTGCTTTCATGAGGAATCCTGTGAAGGCCTTGTCAGCGTTACGTTTTCCTGACTTGAAGTCGGCAACAGCGGCTTCGTTATCCGCAAAGACTTGGTGGATGATTGGAATCAAGACATCGGGATCTGAGATTTGAACTAAACCTGCTTTTTCAACGTATTCACGCGCTCCACCACCATTTTTAGCTAGGTGAACAAAGACTTTCTTGGCAATCTTAGACGAGATAGTACCGTCTTCGATGATAGCAATCATTTCAACCAAGTTTTCAGGTGTCAATTCGATTTGTTCCAGTGTCTTACCTTCGGCGTTCAAGAATTGAGCGACTTCACCTTGGAGCCAGTTAGAAACTTGTTTAGCATCACCACCGAGGGCGACAGCTTTTTCAAAGAAATCAGAAGTGACTTTATTGGCAGTCAGCTGGATAGCATCGTAGTCTGATAGACCAAGTTGAGATACGTAGCGAGCACGGCGTTCTTTTGGAAACTCTGGCAATTCAGTACGCATTTCCTCAATCCACTCATCAGAGATTTCAAAGAGTGGTAGGTCTGGCTCTGGGAAGTAGCGGTAGTCTGCAGCCCCTTCCTTGACACGCATGAGGATAGTTGCCTTGTTCGCTTCGTCATAACGGCGTGTTTCTTGGCGGATTTGACCACCTGAACGAAGGATTTCAGCCTGACGTTGCACTTCGTACTCAAGACCTTTACGAACGTTTGAGAAGGAGTTGAGGTTTTTCAACTCAGTTTTGGTACCAAATTTCTCTTGACCATAAGGACGAAGCGAGATGTTGGCATCCACACGCATGGAACCTTCTTCCATCTTAACGTCAGAAATACCAGCATACTGGATAACTTCCTTGAGGGCTGTTAGATAAGCGTAGGCTTCTTCTGGTGAGCGCATGTCGGCTTCAGATACAATCTCAATCAATGGCACGCCTTGACGATTAAGGTCGACATAAGAGAAACCATCTGTACCGTGGGTGTTCTTACCAGCGTCTTCCTCTAGGTGAGCACGCTCGATACCGATTTTCTTAGTTGTTCCGTCTTCTAGTTCCACTTCAATCCATCCATTGTAACCAATTGGCTCATCAAATTGAGAAATTTGATAGGCTTTGGGATTATCAGGATAGAAGTAGTTTTTGCGATCAAAGTGCATCTTCTTATGGATGTCCATGTTAAGAGCGAGTGCAGCCTTGATACCAGCATCGACAACACCTTTATTGAGAACTGGCAGTACGCCAGGGAAAGACCAGTCAATCACGTTAGTATTGGCATTTTGGTCATTTCCGAAGTGGGCAGAAGTAGGTGAGAAGATTTTTGAATTGGTGTTAAGCTCTACGTGGACTTCAAGTCCAATGACTGTTTCAAAGTTCATTAGTTATCACCTCCAAAAATCACGGGTTGTTGCTTGTGGTAGTCTGTTGTTGCTTCAAAAGCAGCAGCAGCTTGGTAGATAGTCTCTTCTGAGTATTTAGGACCAATCAATTGGAGCCCGACAGGTAAACCTTGGGCAAATCCTGCAGGAATTGAAATTCCTGGAAGTCCAGCCAAGTTGACTGGGATGGTCAAGAGGTCAGCCAAGTACATGGCAACTGGATCGTGGTTGAGTGAATCCAAATCAAAGGCCACGCTTGGAGCTGTTGGACCAAGGATGAGATCGTAATCTGCAAAGACTTTTTCAAAATCTTGGATGATGAGGGTACGAACTTGACCAGCCTTCTTGTAGTAAGCATCGTAATAACCTGATGAAAGGCTGAAAGTTCCAAGCATGATACGACGTTTCACTTCATCACCAAATCCTTGGCTGCGAGTATTAACGTAAATCTCGTCCAAGTTTTTAGCGTCTTCAGCACGGAAACCATAGCGGATACCGTCAAAACGTTGTAAGTTTGATGAAGCTTCTGATGAAGCGATGATGTAGTAGACTGCCACACCGTATTTAGAGTGAGGAAGGCTCACTTCTTCAACGATAGCACCAAGTTTTTCAAAGTGCTTAGCGGCGTTGAGGATAGTTTCCTTAACTTCTGGGTCAATCCCTTCGCCAAGGTATTCCTTAGGCAAAGCAATTTTCATGCCCTTAATGTCTTGACCGATTTTTGAAGTAAAGTCAGCAATTCGGACTGGAGCAGAAGTAGAGTCTTTTGCATCTTCGCTGGCAATAGTGTTTAGTAAGAGGGCATTTTCCTTAACAGTTGGTGCAAAAGGACCAATTTGGTCTAATGAGCTACCAAAGGCAATGAGACCGAAACGTGAAACTGTTCCGTAAGTTGGTTTGAGACCAACAATCCCGTTAAAGGCAGCAGGTTGGCGGATAGAACCACCAGTATCAGAACCAAGTGATAAACGGACTTGTCCAGAAGCTACAGCTGCAGCTGAACCACTTGATGATCCACCAGGAACCTTGCTGTGGTCCCAAGCATTTTTAGTAGCACCGTAGTAAGAAGTCTCACCTGATCCACCCATGGCAAACTCGTCCATGTTAGTTTTTCCAACAACGATCATGCCCTTAGATTTTGCATTGGCAACAGCTGTCGCATCAAAGATTGGCTCGTAGTTGTAGAGCATTTTTGAGGCTGCAGTTGTTAGGATACCGTCTGTAGAGATGTTATCCTTAACAGCTAGCGGAATTCCTGAAAGGACATTGTCAGCGTCAATTCCAGTTTCGTCAATAACTTTAGCTTGAGCAAGAGCTTGATCTTCAGCGATAGTGACAAAGGCATTGATAGCCTCTTCACGCGCCTTGATATCTTCAATGGTTGCTTGCGTTAGTTCGGTTGCAGAAATTTCCTTAGATACAAGGAGATTGTGCAACTCTTCAATCGTTTTATTGTTAAAAGTCATTAGGCATCTCCTCCATCATCCAGGATAGCTGGTACCTTGATATAGTAGTTATCTTTTTCAGGTACATTTTTAAATAAGCGATCACGGTCAGTTCCTTCTTCGGCTATGTCTGGGCGAAGAACGGTCTTACGATCTGCCATGGTAGTCGTTGGTTCAACACCAGTAGTGTCGACTTCACCGAGCAATTCGACCATATCAACAATCTTAGACAAGGTTGTCGCAAACTCAGCAGTTTCTTCTTCTGAGAATTTTAATTTTGAAAGATTGGCAACGTGAGTTACCTCTTCTTGCGTAATTTTCATCTGGTATCCTTTCGTGAAATGATGATTATTTATCTGTTCTATTTTACCATATTTTCCTATAAATAAGGTGAGCTAAGCTAAAAAGAAATAGAAATTGAAAAATGGTTTTTAATTCGATATAATGGTTGAAATTAGAAGCAAGAACAGCATTGGTTTTTAGTCGGCAAACAAGATGCATACATTGACCGATTCGAACAAGTTAAGGAGGACATATGAAAATTTGGGATTTACTTTTTACCAGTAAAAAAACAGTCCCTCCTCATTTGGGGACGTGGTACTTCTTATTACCCACTTCTTTGGTAATCATAGCTGTTTTATCGATTCGTTTCGCATCATCTAAAGGTTACAGAAACTTTTGGTATTGGGGTCAATTGATTCAATTACTGATCATCAACGCTTGGTATATTTCGGCACGCCTGCCCTTATCTGAGGCTCTCCCTTTTTACCATAGTCGTATGGCTATGTGGATGATTCTTTTTGCTCCTAACAAGACCTTTTTTAAACAATATTTTGCCCTGGTTGGAGTATTTGGTTCTATTATGGCTTTAGTTTATCCAGTCTTCCATCCTTTTCCTTTTCCTCATGTTTCCTCGGTTAACAATGTTTTCGGCCACTGGGCCCTCTTAGCTAACTGCTTGATTTATCTTGTTAGATATTATAAAGTTGAAAAAGGGGATACTTGGAAAATATGCCAGATGACCTTTGGCGTCAATGCTATTATCTTTCTAGCTAATCTTGCAACAGGAGGGAATTATGGCTTTATGAGCAAGCCCCCTGTGATTGGGGATCATGGTAGTTTGCTTAACTATTTGATAGTGACTAGTTTGATGACAGGTATTCTCATCCTTATCAATCAACTCGTTAAATATAAACATAAGAATAGTTAGCGAACAAATGAATTAATTATTCTAAGGAGATTTTATGCATCATTTTATTACAAGAACCCAAACCACACCACCGCCTATTCCGATTTTTTGGTACGGTGTCATGATAGGCCTTCTTGCCTTGTCTATTTATGCTTCTCTTACTTACTACAAAAATCTCAAATTTGTTCGATTATTTAAGTGGATTCAAATAGCGCAACTGCTAGCTCTTTACACTTGGTATATTGGTTTTAGCATTCCATTTTCAAATAGTCTGCCTCTTTACCATTGCCGTTTGGCCATGTTTGCAGTAGTTTTCTTGCCAGATAAATGGAAAACCAAGCAGTATTTTGCCCTTATGGGAGCTAGTGGGGCAGTATTTGCTTTGGGCTATCCGGTTTTTGATCCATATGATTTCCCGCATATTACCAGTTTTTCATTCCTGATTGGGCATTATGCTCTCTTGGTCAATTCCTTGGTCTATCTCATGAACCACTACGATAAGACCTTACTTAAAAAGTATCGTATTATCGCCTACACTTTTGTTCTCAACCTTTTCCTAGTTGGAGTTAATCAAGTCACAGGTGGAAATTACGGGCTTTTAAATACCACGCCTTTTATCACAGATGCCCCTATATGGATAAAGTATCTTCTGGTTTCAATCATTCTATCTGCAGCTCTAGTACTCTTTGATATCTTGTTTAAGAAACGTTGGCAAAAGAAAATTGCTCTAGAAAAAATTAAATTTTGAAGAGATTGTAACTAGCGATACAAAATAAGTATTGAACAAAAGAATCTGAAGAGCAGGTCTACTATCTTGACCTGCTTTTTCTTGTGTAAGCAATTGAAAAACTCCCTAAAATCCGATATAATGGAGTGTTGAAAGGAATGTTAGGGTCCGATGTAATAAAGAGTGATTATAAATTGAAATAATTAAAAAAGTAGAAAGAAAGAGAACTTATGAACATTCAAGAAGAAATTAAAAAACGCCGTACCTTTGCCATTATCTCCCACCCGGATGCTGGTAAAACGACGATTACAGAGCAGTTGCTCTACTTTGGGGGAGAGATTCGTGAGGCAGGTACTGTCAAAGGGAAGAAAACAGGTAACTTTGCCAAATCTGACTGGATGGATATCGAGAAACAACGTGGGATTTCGGTAACGTCATCTGTTATGCAATTTGACTACGATGGCAAACGCGTGAACATCCTAGATACTCCAGGGCACGAGGATTTCTCAGAAGATACCTATCGTACATTGATGGCGGTGGATGCGGCTGTCATGGTTGTGGACTCTGCCAAGGGTATCGAGGCCCAAACCAAAAAGTTATTTGAGGTTGTCAAACACCGTGGGATTCCAGTCTTTACCTTCATGAACAAGCTAGACCGTGACGGTCGTGAACCACTAGATCTCTTGCAAGAATTGGAAGAAGTCTTGGGTATTGCAAGTTATCCAATGAACTGGCCAATCGGGATGGGGAAGGCCTTTGAGGGGCTCTACGACCTCTATAACCAACGTTTGGAACTCTACAAAGGGGATGAACGTTTTGCCAGCCTAGAAGATGGCGATAAACTCTTTGCTAGCAACCCATTCTACGAACAAGTGAAAGAGGATATCGAACTCTTGAATGAAGCAGGAAATGAATTCTCAGAGGAAGCCATTCTTGCAGGTGATTTGACACCAGTCTTCTTTGGTTCGGCCTTGACTAATTTTGGGGTGCAGACCTTCCTTGAAACCTTCCTCAAGTTTGCTCCAGAACCTCATGGACACAAGAAAACAGACGGAGAAATTGTTGATCCTTATGATAAGGACTTCTCAGGATTTGTCTTTAAAATCCAAGCCAACATGGACCCTCGTCACCGTGACCGTATCGCCTTTGTTCGAATCGTATCGGGTGAATTCGAGCGTGGTATGAGTGTCAATCTCCCTCGTACTGGTAAGGGAGCTAAGCTGTCAAATGTTACTCAGTTTATGGCTGAAAGTCGTGAGAATGTCACTAATGCTGTAGCGGGAGATATTATCGGGGTTTACGATACTGGTACTTATCAGGTGGGAGATACTTTAACAGTTGGGAAAAACAAATTTGAATTTGAACCATTGCCAACCTTTACACCTGAGATTTTTATGAAAGTTTCTGCTAAGAACGTCATGAAACAAAAATCTTTCCACAAGGGAATTGAGCAATTGGTGCAAGAAGGAGCTATTCAGCTTTATACCAACTACCAAACAGGTGAATATATGTTGGGTGCCGTTGGTCAATTGCAGTTTGAAGTCTTCAAACACCGTATGGAAAATGAGTACAATGCAGAAGTGGTTATGAGCCCAATGGGTAAAAAGACGGTTCGCTGGATCAAACCTGAAGATCTGGATGAGCGTATGTCTTCAAGCCGAAACATCCTTGCCAAAGACCGCTTTGACCAGCCTGTTTTCCTCTTTGAAAACGACTTTGCCCTCCGTTGGTTTGCAGACAAGTACCCAGACGTGGAGTTAGAGGAAAAGATGTGATTCAGTAAGTCTACTTGATTGCAAAGCAATCTAAGTAGACTACGGCAAGTCCTATAAGACTTGCCTACCTGCCTCACTAACTTAGTTTTACAAATGGAATCGATTTGTAAAATTCAGTGTCGTAATCTAATAATAGGTAACCGCTATGGCGGTTTACCTAAACGCTTCACTAGGCAAAACCCACGAATGGTATCGATTCGTGGGTTTTACCGTCGTAACAGAAAGGAAGCGGACTAGCTAACTGCCTTACTAACTGCGTTTGGCAAATAAAATCGATTTGCCAAACTCCGTGTCGTAGTTCAGTAAATTTATGTGGTTGTATAACAATCTAAGTAACTAACGCCAAGTTTTTATGGACTTGGCTAGGCGCTCCACTAGTAAAACTTTACGTCGTAACAGTTAGAAAGTAGTCTAGCTGCCTGCTATTGCCATACTAATTGTGTGTTGTAGCGGAAAATGAGTACTTTAGGTGGTCACTTACCTTAAATTTATTGTAAAAAAGCCAAGAAGATATTTTTCTTGGCTTTTCTTGTAGCTTGCTATTCAAAATTTTCCTAAAACTCCGCCCCAATGTGGGACGGAGTTTAGGAGGTCTTTTAGGTCGCTAATCGGTAAACAGCTTCAGCATAGATATCCATAGCATGATAGAGATCATCTAAGATAGCATATTCATTTGCTTGGTGTTCTGTTTGCTCTCTTCCTGGGAAGAGGGCGCCAAAAGCGACACAGTTTGGCATGGTACGTGCAAAGGTTGCACCGCCAGATGATAGAGCGGGGCTGTTATCGCCAGTTTTTTCTTTATAAACCTGCATGAGAGTAGTGACGAGCAGGCTATCTCTTGCCACATAAAGTGGTGCTAGGTAGTCAAATTCTTGGTAGCTAAGTTGGTAAGTTTTTGCACACTCTATCAGCTGATGAACAAGGGCATCCTTGTCTGCAAGGACTGGGATTCGGATATCAATTCGAATCTCAGAACTTTCGGGAGTAATAGTTAAGGCGGCCACATTAAAGGATAAATGTCCAGAAGGCTGGTCGCTGATATCACCAAAGATTCCTTTTCCTTGACCATCTTGACCAACTTCTTTGGCAAGAAATGTAAGTGCAGGATGGGATTGAATGGAATCAAGGACGGTGGCTAATCGAATGACTGCATTAATCCCTTGACTGGCATCCTTAGCATGTTTAGATAGTCCTAGAACAGTAAGGGACTGATCATTTTGTTGATAATCGTAACCAGCAGATATTAGCCCTTCTTGGAGTTGTTCCATAAGTGGTCCTTGATAAGTTGCCTTATCAGGTACTACATTAAAGGCTCCACCTATATCTAAGGCGAGTTGATCTGATCCAGGTCCATGAAGTTTGACCTGAAGAAGTCCTTTTTCTGCATAGGTTAATGGGAATGAGGAGTCAGGAGCAAATCCCATGCTGGCCTGTTCTTCAATGGTATTATATCTTGCCATACAACGCCAAAGGGTTTCCTCATCAGTACCAAATATGAAACGAACCCGTTTTTTGAATGGAATTCCTTGGTCAAGCAAGCTTTTGACTGCGTAAAGGGCTGCAAGAGAAGGTCCTTTATCATCCTGCGCACCCCGACCATAAATCCGTCCATCTCTGATACTAGCTTCAAATGGAGGAGTTTCCCAGTCTGTCAAATCGCCTGCAGGAACGACATCTAGGTGGCAGAGGATGGCAAGGAGATCACCTTCACCAACTTCTGCATACCCATAATATCCTTGAGGATCCAGATAGGTTTTAAAACCAAGATCTTGACACAAGTCCAGCATTTTTTTCAGGACATCTTGGATGGCTTGACCAAAAGGAGTACCATTTTCACCTTCCTTGAGAACAGATGGATAGGAGATGATGGTTTTCAAACTTTGAAGAAAATCCTCTTTGATTGATTCTGTAATATAGGATTTCATCCGTATCTCCCTTTGTTTCTATAAGAATGGCACTAGGGTGCCCAAGATAAGAAGTAGAATACTTGCAATGACAATTGAGATGACAAGTTTTCCAACAAACTTCCACCAAGTTCCAAGACTGACACGACCAAGAGCAAGAGCTCCCATGACAATACCTGAAGTAGGGGTGACAAGATTAAGGACACCAGATGCAGATTGGTAGGCAGTAACGATAAGGCTGGCTTTGACATTGACGAATTCTCCAAGAGGAGCCATGATACCCATGGTTGCACTGGCAAGGCCAGATGAAGAAGGAATGAGGAAGGACATAGGTAGGTAGAAGATATAGGTCAATACGATGAAAACTTGAGGAGAGAGACCTTGAAGGCCAACTTCACCCCAGTGTAGGATGGTTGCAGTAATCATACCATCGTTCATAATAACTTGGATACCACGAGCAACCGCACAAATCAAGGCTACTGAAAGCAAATCGGCAGCACCAGTTAAGAAGGTTGAGACAATCTTGCTTTCTTTGAGACCATAGACAACACCGATCAAAATCCCCATAACGGCAAAGAGCATAGCGCCTTCTGGGAAGTACCAGCTACCAAATGGTTGAGCAGATGAACCGATGATGCCTCCGATTACAGGAAGGCCGATTAACCAATTTTTGAAATCTTCAAAGACAGTAACATGCAAATCAACCCAAGGGATGAAACTTGCAATCATAATGATAAAGGTTACTACAAATAAAGCGAGAACATGTTTTTGTTTCTTGCTCAAGGTAGACGGTGTATCCTCATTGTCAGAAACATTGAAGTGTTTAATATCTTCTTCGCGTTGAGCGTAAACGAGTGATTTAGTCGGATCTTTCTGAATCTTTTCTGCATAACGATAGACGAAGTAGGTGCTGAGTCCAGTCATTACAAACCAGAAGATAACACGGAGAATAACACCATCCATGGATGAAATGCCTGCAGTATCAGAAGCAATAACAGTAGCAAATGGATTCAATGTAGATGCCAAACAACCAACTTGAGAACCTAGTAAGATGATGGCTACGGCAGTAATACTATCAAAACCAACTGCCATCATCACAGGAATAAGAAGGGGATAGAAGGCCATAGTTTCTTCTCCCATACCATAAGTAGTTCCTCCAAGTGCGAAGAGGGGCATGAGGATGAGAATCAACATTTTTTCGTGGCCCTTATATTTTTTAACGATGGAGGCAATTCCTACATCGAGTGTACCAGTAGCATTTACGACACCAAGGAAACCTCCGACCATAAGGATAAAGAAGGCAACGTCGATAGCTGCGCTGGTTGGTTTGTGACCGAGCATGGCACGAATTGGTGCCATGAGGACATCGTAAATCCCTTGAGGATTTGAGTCAACAGTTTGATAGGTACCTGCGATGAGGTTACCTGCTTCATTGGTATCATACTTACCTGCTGGAATGATCCAGGTTAAAACTGCCATGATGGTAATGATGATAATCAAAACAGTGTATGCTGAAGGCATTTGAAACCTTTTTTTATTTTCACTCATTTGTTTTTCCTCCTAAACTATGTCACACAGTATAAAAACGAATGATGTGGCAAGAGTGCTGACTAAACTTTCTTGAAAGGTATGACTAAACTATTCATCTTTCACGATGATTGTTCCACTTTCAGATTCAATCAAAGCTCCTAGATTGATAAGAGAAGTGATAACTGCTTTTCCTGCTGGACGATTAGTCACAAAATCAATGGCAGCTTGGATTTTTGGTAGCATACTACCAGGAGCAAATTGTCCCTCTTGAATGTATTTTTGAAGTTGACTTACAGTTACCCGTTCCAACTTTTCTTGATTTGGTTTGTTATAGTTGATATAGGCATAATCGACGCCAGTTAAAATGATGAAGAGATCTGCTTCGACTAGCTCTGCCAAGCATTGCGATGCAAAATCCTTATCGATGACAGCTTCTACTCCTGAGAAGTAACCGTTTTCATTTTTGGTGATAGGAATACCTCCACCGCCTGCTGCGATGACAATTTGTCCCTTGTCCAAGAGTGTGCGTATACTATCGATTTCTTTGATATAAACAGGTTTTGGAGAAGCCACTACCTTACGCCAACCACGACCTGCATCTTCTTTAAAGTTAGCCCCAGTTTTTTCGCTTTCTGCTTTAGCCTCTTCTTCTGAGTAGAATGGACCAATGGGTTTACTTGGATTGAGAAAGGCAGGATCATTCTTGTCCACGACAACTTGTGTGACAACAGAAACGACAGTTTTATCAAGATGAATATCCTGTAAAGCATTTTCCAGAGCATTCTGGAGCCAAAAACCGATGCTACCCTCTGTCATAGCAACAAGTGAATCGAGAGGAAAGGCAGGGTTTTTTTCGGAATTCGCTGCTAGGTTTTGGAGGAGGAGGTTACCGACTTGCGGTCCATTGCCATGGGTGATAATCAATTCATCGCCATTTTGGATGAGTTTCACCAGATGGCGTGCTGTTTCTGCCAGAGCGGCTTCTTGAGCTTGAGCAGATGGATCTGTGGAAAGAATGGCATTTCCTCCAAGAGCGACAACGATTTTACGATGAGACATGAGCGCTCCTTTCTTTTGGATGAACAAAAGCCAATTTTGGTTAAAAGCTTGGATTTGGAAATTGAGAAGAAAGACTTTTGACAGACGAGTTGAGTTGAAATTGCGAATAACTGGAAGACAGTTAATTGTTATTATTATGAGGTTTTTGCTTGAATGGTGACTATCAGCAAACTCCAACTCAGAGCTCGTTACTACTACAAAAAGGGACCGGACTAAAACACTAGTCTCAGTCCCTAAGCTGTTTCTTATAGTTTGTATCACACTTTAGGAATGTAGAGATTTCCTAGTGTAGCAGCCATAACGGCTTTAATGGTGTGCATACGATTTTCTGCTTGATCAAACTGACGAGCATATTTGCTATGGAAGACCTCATCAGTTACTTCCATTTCTTTAACGCCAAATTTCTCAGCTACTTGTCTGCCATAGATTGTGTTTGTATCATGAAAGGCTGGTAAGCAGTGGAGGAAGATTAAGTTTTCATTGCCTGCTTTCTTAACAAGATCCATATTGACTTGGTAAGGTTTTAGCAAAGCGACGCGTTCTGCAAACTTATCTTCTTCGCCCATAGATACCCAAACATCAGTGTAAAGGACATCAGCCCCTTTTACAGCTTCGTCAGCATCTTCTGTGATGAGAATGTGAGCCCCACTTTCTTTGGCATATCCCTCAGCCAGAGCAACAACTGCTTGATCTGGGAAAAGTTCTTTTGGTGAAAAGACATGAACGTTCACCCCAAGGATGGCTCCTGTTACTAGAAGGCTATTGGCAACATTATTACGGCCGTCACCACAGTAAACCAAAGTCAAACCTTCAAGATGTCCGAAATTTTCTAGTACTGTCAAATAGTCTGCAAGCATTTGAGTTGGGTGCCATTTATCCGTCAAGCCATTCCAAACAGGAACACCAGAGAATTTAGCTAATTCCTCAACCCTATCTTGACTAAAACCACGGAATTCAATACCATCAAACATACGTCCCAAAACTTTTGCGGTATCTTCAGTAGTTTCTTTTTTACCTAGTTGAATATCGTTGGCCCCTAGGTATTCTGGATGTGCACCAAGATCAATTGCTGCAGTAGTGAAGGCTGCGCGTGTACGTGTAGAAGTTTTTTCAAATAAAAGAGCAATATTTTTACCAGCTAGATAGCGGTGTTCGATGTTTCGTTTTTTAAGATCCTTCAAGTGAGCTGAAAGTCCAATCAAATATTCGAGCTCTGCACGGGTAAAATCTTTTTCAGCTAGAAAACTTCTTCCTTGAAATACTGAATGTATCATTCTATATATCCTTTTCTAACAAGCATGATTCTGCTAGCAGATGCTAGGCAGAAATAGGAAGAATCTAAATGTCTTCGCGTTCAAACGGCATTGACATACAACGAGGTCCACCACGTCCACGTACCAATTCCCGTCCGCGAATCTTAATGAGACGAAGTCCATATTCTTCAAGTTTCTTATTTGTCACAGTGTTGCGTTCATAAACGACTACGACACCTGGTGCAATAGCGAGTGTGTTAGAGCCATCATTCCATTGTTCACGAGCAGCTGCAACGATATTCCCATCACCACAAGGAATGAGTGTAACTTTTTCTAAACCAAGGTTTTGAGCAAGGAGTTCTGCCAAATCTCCTTTTTCTTCAACAATCTTGAGTTCTTCATTTTCGTAAGTAACGGAATAAACACGAAGGTTGCCTTGGATTTCAGGGTGGATTGTAAATTTGTCATAGTCTACCATGGTGAAGACGGTATCCAAGTGCATGAACTTACGGCTGTTTGAAAATTCAAAAGCCAAAACTTTCTTGAAGCCAACATTTTTTTTGAAGATATTAACCAAGAGTTTTTCGATAGAAGCGGCATCGGTCCGTTGAGAAATCCCAACTGCTAGGACATCTTTTGAAAGAACAAGTTCATCTCCACCTTCGATACGAGTGGTTTCTTCACGATTATAGATGAGCTCTACCTTACCACCATAGATTGGGTGATGCTTGAAGATGTACTTACCATAAAGTGTTTCGCGATTGCGTGTATCGGCGTACATGTGATTGAGTGATACTGCATTCCCGATAGTCGCAAATGGGTCGCGAGTGAAGTAAAGATTTGGCATTGGATCGATGGCAAACGGATAGTTAGATTCAACCAAGTCAGTTAATCCTTTGCCTTCTTCAGGGATGTCAGGTAATTCAACTTTTTGAACACCTGACATTGTTTTCTTAATCAGTTCAAGGTTGTCGTCAATATCATGAAGTAGTTTTCGGATGGCATTTTTAGTTTGTCGACCACGAATATTTGCTTCGTTGAGATATTCTTCGATGAACTGGCCACGTATTTCAGGAGAAGTTAATGATTCAGCAGCCAATTGTTCAAGATAGAGCACTTCGATTCCTTCGTCACGGAGTGCCTGAGCAAAGGCGTCGTGTTCACTTTGGGCATCTGCTAAGAATGGGATGTTATCAAAGAGCAACCTCTCAAGGTGATCTGGCATCAAGTTTTCTAATTCTTGACCCGGACGGTGCAACATAACTTTTTTCAGTTTTCCAATTTCTGAGAAAACATGAATTGGATGTGAAGACATGTGAATCCTCCTTTTTTCTCGTGTGTACCAAATTATATTGGTATCGCTTACAAGTTAATAGTATCACAAATTAATATGCATTACAAGAGATATGATAAGGCCTAAAATGCTTAAAAATGCCTATTTTAAAGGATTTCTTACATTTTTTTTATAAGAATATTCACAAATATACATGCTGAATTAACTTATTTTTATATTCTATAAAATTTATGCATAAAAATATTTTTAAAATTTTTTTAAAAATTTTTTTAAGATGGTAGAAAAAATGAATTTTTCCGAGATAAAGTGCTGCTTGAAACAAAAAAATCCCTTAGACCAGGACGATTGATCCAGCCTAAAGGAATGGATAGTTGGGTATTAGATACCGAAATTTTTCATAAAAATTGTGAAGAGTGCCAGTAAGATGAAGCTTATACTATTAAGTAGCATATGGACCGAGATAGACATTTCCAAACGTCTGGTACGATAAGCAGTCCAAGTGAGGACGGCTGACATCCAACCATAAATCAAGAAGGAAGGGAGATTAGAAGGCATATGTGCAAGGAGGAAGATTAGCCAACCAATGACATAGCCAAACTTTTCGTAACCTTGGAAGAGTTTGGTAGGAATAATCCCGCGACAAATGATTTCTTCACAAATAGGTGCGATTAAAACGATGAGGAAGAAACTGCTAATCAGAGAGTTTTCAGAAACAAGATTGTTAATTACTTGTTGATTAGAAGTTGTTGTTTGCTTCACGAGTTGTAACCAGATTCCACCCACAAGATTTCCAACATAAATAACTAGATAGCTTAAGACAATGCGAGGAAGATCGTTAATGGTGAGAAGTTTAGATTTTAAATCCAGCAACTTACTCTTATGGGCTCCGTATAAAAAGATAGCAAGTACAAGAATCGAAATAAGGGACACAAGAATTGTTGACCAGAATGGATTAAACTGAATTTTAGTTAGTATAGCTAGAGTTAGCATAGGAGTCTGAGATAGAAAGATAGCTACTAACAAAATCCCAAACCAAGTGAGTCGCTTACGAAAATCTTTAAAAAAGTTCATTGATGTATCTCCTAAAATTTTTTTAATTATAACATAATTATTGCAAGGATTCTATTTGTTACCATAAGAGGAAGGTACAGACGACAAATAGAATATCCCGAATCAAATGACTGTAGAATGACACCTCTTCTCTTAAGTTTTTTGGAAATAAAAAACTGAGAAATAAAGCGCCAAGGCCAATATAAAAAGCGATGGATAAAATGGTGATTGGATTACGTAGGAAGATTAAAATGGAAATGATAATGATGGAAAATCTCACTTCCTTGCTACTGGAATTTTTTTGCAACCTTCTCCATTTTTTCAAGGGGAGAAAGGTAATAAGATCAACTCCAAAGAGAAAAAAGAAGGAGGGGAGGATGAGTTCTGCAGCTTCTTTTTGAAGTAAGTTGACAGTAACGATAGTATCTGATAGAACCAGCCCAACCCCGCAGAGGTTGGCCACAATCATCATACTATAAAATAAAAAGATAAAGCGACTCCTATCAATCAGTCTATCTCTTTTCAGGTTTTGACTAGATAAATAATGCATAAAGGCACAAGACCCAGATAAGCCCAATAAAGCCAGTAGAAAATAAAAACAGGATTGTTTGAGGGCCAGAGAGGTTCCAGACCAAAAGATACAACTACAAAATGCCAGTTGGATTAAGGCAAAGAACAAGAGTAGTCGAATTGATTTTATGACTTTTTCCATAAAGTATCCCCTATATTTTTTTCTTATTATAGCTAAAAGATAGGAGAGAAAAATCCTTAAATTCCCAATTGTCGATTTTTAGAGCTGTCTTGTCTTTTGAAACTAAAAAATCCCCCTTCAAGGGTTCCTTGAAGAGGGGAGATAGGGTGTAAAGTTGATTGTTCTAACGTTTAGACCAAGTTCGCTTCATAAAGAGCAGTATGATTGGATAGATTTCAAGACGTCCTGCAATCATTGCAAAAGATAGTAGAAGTTTTGAAAATGGACTAAAAATTGAGAAACTTGCAGTTGTTCCTAAAATAGGACCGATATTGTTAAAACAACTGAAAACAGCACTCGTGACAACCATTAAATTATTGGTATCTAAACTGACGATGAAAATCAAACTGAGTAGAATCATGATATAAACCACAAAATACTTCAGGATCTTGTGCTGGGTATCCTTGTCAATAACCGTTTGATTAACCTGAAGGGTTAACACACGGTGAGGTGATATGGTAGACAAGACTTGATTTTTAGCAATTTTAGATAGGATGACTCCACGGATGACCTTGAGACCACCAGCGGTAGAACCAGCAGAACCACCGATTGCCATCAGCATTAGCAAGATGTATTGAGAGAACAAAGGCCAGTTCGTGATATCTCCATATCCAAAACCGGTAGTGGTAATGATGTTAGATACTTGGAAGAAGGCCATCTCAAAGCTTTGAGAAACTCCGCTATAGAGGTGAAGCGTGTTGAGTGTGATTAGACCAGTAGATATGGCTACAATCAAGAGATATGCTCGGAGTTCTTCATCAAAAAAGAATTCCTTGATACGACGGAGCATGAGGTAGTAGTAGAGATTGAAATTGACACCAAACATCAAAACCCCGACACTTGTCAGATAGGTGATGAGAGAACTGTGATAGTGGGCAATTCCGTCATTATAAACAGTAAATCCACCAGTACCAGCAGTACCCATAGCGATAACAAAACTATCATAGAGTGGCATCCCAGCAAGGTAATAAATAACCACAAAGAGGGCAAACATAGCCAGGTAGAGGATGTAAAGGATTTGGGCTGTATTTTTTAGCTTAGATACAACCTTGCCAAATACTGGTCCTGGGACCTCAGCCTTCATAACTTCTAGGTGACTATTTTTAGCATTATCCATAATAGCTAAGGCAAAAACCAGTACCCCCATCCCTCCGATGAGGTGGGTAAAACTCCTCCAAAATAGAAGAGAACGACTTAAGACAGAAACATCATTTAAAATGGTTGCTCCCGTTGTTGTGAAGCCAGAACTAATCTCAAAGAAGGCATCTATCATATTGGGAATTTGCCCTGAAAAGACAAAGGGAAGGGCACCAAAGAATGACCAGAGGATCCAACAGAGGGCTACAATTAAGACCCCTTCTTTTGCATAGATTCGCTGTTTTTTAGGCTTGCTGATGATGCCGAAAATACCTAGAACAACAAGGATTCCGATGGTAGAGAAAAGAGCTGTAAAAACTTGACTCGATTCTCGATAATAAAGAGCAATGCTAACTGGAACTAAAAGTAGACCAGCCTCGATCAAGAGTAGCTTTGCAAGAAGAAATCGTACCATACTTCTATTCATAGCTTACCTCTCTAACAGATCATAAATCTTGGTGATATTTGATAGTAGTGTGATGACAACTAATTTATCACCGACTTGAAGGCTATCTTCACCTGTTGGGAAGATGGTTTTTCCGTTGCGGATAATAGCAGCAATTAAAATATCTTTTTTGAGTTTCAATTGAGACAAGGGTTTGCCAGTCATTTTATTGGCTTCCTTGATGAGAAATTGTAGAGTCTCAATATGTCCATTTGCAAGGTGGTGCATCGCTTGAAGATCTGAATATTGGGCATTGGCACGACCGTGGATAAAGTGCATGATAGTATCTACAGCGATGGTTTTTGGTGTGATAATACTAGAAAACTCAGGTGCATGGATAATCTCTAAAAGGCTAGTTCGATTGACCTTGGTGATGTTTTTCTGAACACCAACACTATCTAAGAACATAGATGTAATAATGTTTTCTTCGTCAACGCCAGTTAGAGTTGCGACAGCATCGTAGTGTTGGGCGCTTTCTTCTAGGAGGATATCTTTTGCGGTTCCATCACCTTGCACAATATAGAGTTTTGGATATTTTTGACTGAAAAATGCTGCACGATCTGGATTAAGCTCAATGACCTTGGTATCAATACGGCTATCTTTCAAAATACCAACAAGGTAGTAAGCGATTTTTCCAGCTCCAATAATGAGTAAACTTTTAACGACACGAGATTTGACATAGTTATGAAAAAGCATCATGTCTACACGGTTACCTGTAACAAAGATCCGATCCTTATCTTGGAGGACCATATCCCCACTTGGAATCATGAGCTTATGATCGCGCTCAATGGCACAAACGATAACATTACCAAACTTTTTACGGAAATCAGCAATAGACATCTGACAAATATTACTATCAATTCGAACCTTGAATTCCATCAAACTAACCAAACCACCTGCAAAACGCTCAACAGAAAGAGCGTTTGGGAAATCGATGATATTAGCGATAGCACGAGCTGCAAGGAGTTCTGGATTGACAATAAGAGAAAATCCGAGAATATTTTTTTCTTTAAAGTAAGGGTTGGAATACTCAGGATTGCGGACACGGACGATGGTTTCTTTAGCCCCCATCTTTTTAGCTAAGACAGCAGAGACCATATTGACCTCATCATACTGAGTCATAGCGATGAAAATATCGCAGTCTTGAACATTGGCAGCTTCTAGCATGGCAAAGTCAGCCCCATTACCAGCAATTCCAATAATATCAAAACGGCTTGTCATGTAATTAAGAACCGTTTCGTTCTGTTCAATTAAGACAACATCATGATTGTCAGCGACAAGTGAACGACAAAGGGCAGAACCAACTTTCCCCCCTCCGACAAGAATAATCTTCATATTAAATAACCTACTTTTTCAATATGTATCTATCATACTCTTTTTTAGAATAAAATGCACTCGGCAACCGACTCTTTTCATTATTAGGGTAGAAAATTGTCCCACTGATAATCTTACTTGTTAAAAATTTAAGATATAAATCAGCTATTTTCGTGTAATTCTAATGAATACATAAGCATTTTTAGCTAATGTAAATATGTTTGTAAAAAAATTGAAAAAATCAAGTCATTTCTATTGACAATCAAGCTGAAAGTGATATACTAAAACAGTAGTTTCGCTGATTTACTTCAAACCTGTTGTGAGGTAAGTTAACGACGCCTTAACCACGCTGTTTGCTGAGCTTGACTCCGGGCAGTGTGGCTATTTTTTTGCACTAGTGAGAGGAAACAAGGCATGGCAAATCATATTGTATTATTTGAACCCCAGATTCCACAAAATACGGGTAATATTGCTCGTACTTGCGCAGCAACGAATGCCCCCCTTCATATTATCAAACCGATGGGTTTTCCTATTGATGATCGTAAGATGAAGCGGGCAGGTCTAGATTATTGGGACAAGCTTGAGATTCATTTTTATGATAGCTTGGCTGATTTTATGGGAAAAATGGATGGTCAGCTCTACCTGATTTCCAAGTTTGCAGAAAAAGTCTATTCAGATGCAGATTTCACGACAGAAGGAGATCACTATTTTCTCTTTGGACGTGAAGATAAGGGCTTGCCTGAGGAATTTATGCGTGAGCATCCAGAAAAGGCTCTCAGAATTCCGATGAATGATGAACATGTTCGTAGCCTGAATGTATCTAATACAGTATGTATGATTGTCTATGAGGCTCTCCGACAACAAAACTTTGTGGGCCTCGAACTGGTTCACACTTATGAAACAGATAAATTGAAATAAACACTTAGATAAAATGCTTGCGCTTGCAAGCTTTTTTTGTTATCATAAAGGGGTCTTCAGGGCTGGGTGTAATTCCCGACCGGCGGTGACTTTTACTCGGAAATGTTCTTTTCCTTTTATACTTTGTTGCCAAGCTTTGCCTAACCAAAAGTTATGCCTACAGCTTGTCGCCTAGTCTAAAAGAAAAATCTCCATTTCCTTACTCTAAAAGAAGTCCGCGAGCGCAAGCTGATGTGGTGAGATTCCACAACCGACAGTATAGTCTGGATGGGAGAAGACGAAAGAATGGCTTTGTCTATTCTAATTGATTTTTTATAGGTAAATTGCAACCGCTTGCTTAAACAGAGTGAGGGGAAACTTTTGGAATATAAAAATAGAGGGTAGATAGAGGAATCCTTTCCAACTTCTTCTGATTTTATAGAAAATTGGAGGAACCTGTTATGACAAACACACGTCGACTTTCGACCATTGCAATTCTATCAGCGCTTTCATTTGTGTTGATGTACTTTGACTTTCCGCTTTTGCCAGCGGCATCCTTTTTGAGGATTGAGTTCAGTATCTTACCAGTTCTTGTAGGTTTGGTAGTCTTGGATTTACCAGCTGCTTTAGGAGTACTATTCCTTCGGTCCTTGTTGAAAATCCTTTTGAACAATCAAGGAGTTAGTACCTACATTGGTTTACCGATGAATATTGTTGCCTTGGGAGTCTTTGTGCTTGCTTTTGGTTTGATTTGGAAAAAAGAGCGAACAACCATGCGTTTCGTCCTAGCTTCACTAGCTGGTACGCTTGGTTTGACTCTAGCTATGCTAGTTCTGAACTACGTCTATGCTGTTCCTTTGTACGCTAAGTTTGCTAATTTTGATATTGAGAAAATCTTAGGATTGAGCAACTACCTGATGACTATGGTCTTGCCTTTTAATCTGATTGAAGGTATTATCTTTGCCATCTCTTTCTGGTTGTTATTTGTCCTTTTGAAACCAACTTTAAAATACCATGAAAGATAAACAAACATATTTGATGAAGGGCTCTTTTGCCCTTTTGCTTTTTGTAATTTTAGGTTATATTGTCAAGTTTTACCCTAATATGCTGATTGGCTTTGATCAACCAATCCAGACTGCTATTCGAGGTGACTTACCTGCTTCCTTGACCTTCCTTTTCAGAACAATCACACATTTAATTGATATCCCAGTCATTATCACTTGGGTTCTCATTGTAGCTTTTATTTTTTACCGTAAGCAATGGAAACTGGAAAGTTATCTCATGCTGGGGAATTTGACTTTAGCTGGAATCTTAATCGTAACCTTTAAAAATATCTACCAACGACCTAGACCAGAAATAGTACATCTAGTAGAGGAAAAAGGTTTTTCTTTTCCTAGTGGACATTCTCTGGCAGTAACGATTATGGTTGGAACTTTGATTGTGATTTTGAGCCAAAGGATTAAGAATTCAGCCTGGAGAAAAGTAGTGCAAATCGGACTTGGCATTTACTTAGTCAGTGTATTGGTATCAAGAATTTATCTGGGAGTTCACTACCCATCAGATGTGATTGCCAGCCTTTGTGTAGGCCTAGGAGTTTTGTTTATGGAGTTTCCTTTCTACGATAAACTGCGTTTTCAATGGCGCTTCAAAGGAAAGCAGAAGTAGGAATTGCCCCTTCTTGAGGAGATAAAATGGAAGTCAACATAAAAGATCTTCATCCAACTCAACTATACTTATCAGAAAAGAAGTTACAAGATATCCAGATGCTTTATCAGTCGAAAGAAAAGCCCAATATCAATCCAATTATCGTTCTTGCATTTGGAAATTGCTTCTTGATTACAGATGGCCATCACAGGGCTTATCAGGCTTTGTTGGTAGGCCAGGATACAATTTCTGCTGAGTTTGATAGAGATGGAGGTGATGAACTATATCATCTCTATGCGCAAGCTTGTAAGAAAAGAAAGATATACTCTGTTCTTGATTTAAAAAATCATATCTTACCTCAAGATGAGTATGAAGCAAAATGGTATAACTGGTGTGATGGTTTTAATCAAGCAGTGGAGCTAGTATTAGGAGTAGAAAATGATGACAAAAATCATTCAGATAGATGATTCCTTACGTTTAGTTCCCTATTTTTTAGCAGATCATCAGGATGCAGCTTTGCCCTGGTATCAAGATGTGGATTTGGTGGAACTTGTAGACGGTATTAGAATACCTTATAGTTCAGAAAAATTAAATGCTATGTATTCCTATTTAGAGAGTCACGGGCATTTGTTCTGGATTGAGTTTCGAGAAAAGGGAGAGTGGCTTCCAATTGGGGATGTAACCTTATCTCAAGAGAATCTTCCTATTGTGATTGGCAATCCAACTTATCGATATCAAGGTCTTGGACGCAAGGTTTTGAAGATTTTGATTGATCTAGCTCGGCAAAAGGATTGGAAACAATTGAAAGTTCAAGAAATCTACACTTTCAATCGTATCTCTATAAGATGTTTTGAGTCTCTTGGTTTTGTGGAAAGCGGTGCTACTGAAAAGGGCTTGAGTTTTGTACTGACTTTGAGCGAATGAATTCTTTCCATCATGGTAGAAGATTTTGAAGATTAATTGCACCAAAAAAGGTGTAACATAAAGAAATATCAAAAATAAAAATTTCTCTTGCAATTTTTTTAAAATAGTGTATAATAGATGGGTATGCGTAAAGCATACTTGTGGGAGGTAAAAATCTCTAAATTACCGCCAAAACCACAAAGGAGGATTTAAAAATGGCTAAAAAAGTCGAAAAACTTGTAAAATTGCAAATCCCTGCTGGTAAAGCTACACCAGCTCCACCGGTTGGACCTGCTCTTGGTCAAGCTGGTATCAACATCATGGGATTCACAAAAGAGTTCAACGCTCGTACTGCTGACCAAGCTGGTATGATTATTCCAGTTGTTATCTCAGTATACGAAGACAAATCATTTACTTTCGTTACAAAAACACCACCAGCTGCTGTTCTTTTGAAAAAAGCTGCAGGTGTTGAAAAAGGATCAGGTACACCTAACAAAACTAAGGTTGCTACAGTTACTCGTGCACAAGTACAAGAAATTGCAGAAACTAAAATGCCAGATTTGAACGCTGCAAACATTGAGTCTGCAATGCGTATGATCGAAGGTACTGCTCGTTCTATGGGATTCACTGTTGTTGACTAATCAATAACATCCCTATATAACCCGCAAGACTTCATCATTTCGAGAAGTGACGTGGGAGATGAAAATCGATTGAACCACTTACAAGGAGAATAGAAAATGGCTAAAAAAAGCAAACAACTTCGTGCTGCTCTTGAGAAGATCGACAGCACAAAAGCATACAGCGTAGAAGAAGCTGTAGCTCTTGCAAAAGAAACTAACTTTGCAAAATTTGACGCAACTGTAGAAGTTGCTTACAACTTGAACATTGACGTTAAAAAAGCTGACCAACAAATCCGTGGAGCAATGGTATTGCCAAACGGTACTGGTAAAACAGCTCGCGTTCTTGTATTTGCACGTGGTGCAAAAGCTGAAGAAGCAAAAGCTGCTGGTGCAGACTTCGTTGGTGAAGATGACCTTGTTGCTAAAATCAACGACGGTTGGTTGGACTTTGACGTAGTTATCGCTACACCTGACATGATGGCTCTTGTTGGACGTCTTGGACGTGTCCTTGGACCTCGTAACTTGATGCCAAACCCTAAAACTGGTACTGTAACAATGGATGTTGCTAAAGCAGTTGAGGAATCTAAAGGTGGTAAAATCACTTACCGTGCAGACCGTGCAGGTATCGTACAAGCGATCATCGGTAAAGTTTCATTTGAAGCTGACAAGTTGGTTGAAAACTTCAAAGCATTTAACGAAACAATTCAAAAAGCTAAACCAGCTACTGCTAAAGGAACTTACGTAACAAGCTTGACAATCACAACTACTCAAGGTGTTGGTATCAAGGTTGACGTTAACTCACTTTAATTAGTAATGATTTAATATGAAAGGTTGAAGACAGATCTGTCTTCAACCTTTTTTCTATTAAAAAAATAAAAATACGTATAAACTTTCTAATCTATTTGATATTGTAAAGTATCTAGATAGAAAATTCAGAAAATTTGCTCTTTTCCCTTGAAAATTTTTGAAAAAATGGTATCATAGTAACAAGCTATTTTTAAGAGAAGAGAAAGGGGAACGATGGAGAAAATCATTTTAGACTCACCTAAGTCGGGATCGGATCTTGTTTTGGAAACACTTCGTGACTTAGGAATCGATACGATTTTTGGTTATCCTGGTGGAGCGGTACTTCCTTTATATGATGCTATTTATAATTTTAAGGGAATCCGCCATATTCTAGGTCGCCATGAGCAGGGCTGTCTTCACGAAGCTGAAGGTTATGCTAAGTCAACAGGAAAACTGGGTGTAGCAGTCGTCACAAGCGGACCAGGAGCTACAAATGCCATTACAGGGATCGCAGATGCTATGAGCGATAGTGTTCCCCTTTTAGTCTTTACTGGCCAAGTGGCACGTGCTGGAATTGGGAAAGATGCTTTTCAAGAAGCTGATATCGTTGGTATCACCATGCCAATCACTAAGTATAATTATCAGGTTCGAGAAACTGCAGATATTCCACGTATTATTACAGAGGCGGTACATATTGCGACCACAGGTCGTCCAGGGCCAGTCGTCATTGATCTTCCAAAAGATGTTTCTGCGCTTGAGACAGACTTCGTTTACTCTCCAGAGATAGATTTACCAAGTTATCAGCCAACACTTGAGCCAAATGATATGCAAATCAAGAAAATCTTGAAGCAATTGTCTAAGGCTAAAAAGCCAGTCTTGCTAGCTGGTGGTGGGATTAGTTACGCTGAGGCTGCAGCAGAGTTAAATGAATTTGCAGAGCGTTATCAAATTCCTGTTGTTACCAGTCTTTTGGGACAGGGAACAATCGCAACTAGCCATCCACTGTTTTTGGGAATGGGTGGAATGCACGGTTCCTTTGCAGCCAATATTGCCATGACTGAGGCTGACTTTATGATTTCTATTGGTTGTCGTTTTGATGACCGTTTGACTGGAAATCCTAAGACCTTTGCTAAGAATGCAAAAGTAGCGCATATTGATATCGATCCTGCAGAGATTGGTAAGATTATCGCAGTTGATATTCCGGTTGTTGGAGATGCGAAAAAGGCCTTGCAACAATTGCTTGCAGAACCAATTGTTCGTAACAATACTGAAAAATGGATTGAAAAAGTTACCAAAGATAAGAACCGTGTTCGATCTTATGATAAGAAAGAACGTGTGGTTCAACCTCAAGCAGTTATTGAACGTATTGGTGAGTTGACCAAGGGTGATGCCATTGTCGTAACAGATGTTGGACAACACCAAATGTGGACGGCTCAATACTATCCTTACCAAAACGAGCGTCAATTGGTAACATCAGGTGGTCTAGGAACTATGGGCTTCGGAGTCCCAGCAGCTATTGGTGCTAAGATTGCCAATCCAGATAAAGAAGTTGTTCTCTTTGTCGGTGATGGTGGTTTCCAGATGACCAATCAGGAATTAGCAATCTTAAACATTTACAAGATTCCAATCAAGGTCATCATGCTTAACAACCACTCACTTGGAATGGTTCGCCAGTGGCAAGAAGCCTTCTATGATGGTCGAACGTCTGAATCAGTCTTTGATAGCCTTCCAGATTTCCAATTGATGGCTCAAGCCTATGGGATTAAGAATTATAAGTTTGATAATCCTGAAACTCTTGAGAAGGATTTGGAAGTCATCATGGAAGATGTACCAATGTTCATCGAAGTAGACATTTCTCGTAAAGAACATGTTTTACCGATGGTACCAGCTGGTAAGAGTAATCATGAGATGTTGGGGGTGAAGTTTAATGCGTAGAATGTTAACAGCCAAACTTCAAAACCGTTCAGGTGTTCTCAATCGCTTCACAGGAGTCTTATCGAGACGTCAAGTCAATATTGAAAGCATTTCTGTGGGCGCAACGGAAAATCCTAATGTATCACGAATTACCATTATCATCGATGTTGCCTCTCATGATGAAGTTGAGCAAATCATCAAACAACTTAATCGTCAGATTGATGTGATTCGCATTCGTGATATCACGGATCAACCCCACTTAGAACGAGAAGTAATTCTTATAAAGGTTTCAGCACCTGCTGAAAAACGTGCAGAAATTTTGGCTATTATCCAACCTTTCCGTGCAACAGTAGTCGATGTAGCTCCAAGTTCCATTACCATTCAGATGACTGGGAATGCAGAAAAGAGTGAAGCCTTAATTCGAGTGATTCGACCATATGGTATTAAGAATATCGCTCGTACGGGTGCAACTGGATTTACCCGCGACTAAAAATCCAACCTCAATTTGTTAAACTAGCCTAATAGGCAATAAAAATAGAAAAGAGAGAAAAAACTATGGCAGTTCAAATGGAATACGAAAAAGATGTAAAAGTAGCAGCACTTGACGGTAAAAAAATCGCCGTTATCGGTTATGGTTCACAAGGCCATGCTCACGCTCAAAACTTGCGTGATTCAGGTCGTGATGTGATTATCGGTGTACGCCCAGGTAAATCTTTTGACAAAGCAAAAGAAGATGGATTTGATACATACACAGTAGCAGAAGCTACTAAATTAGCTGATGTTATCATGATCTTGGCACCAGACGAAATCCAACAAGAATTGTACGAAGCAGAAATTGCTCCAAACTTGGAAGCTGGAAATGCTGTTGGATTTGCACATGGTTTCAACATCCACTTCGAATTCATCAAAGTTCCTGCAGATGTTGATGTTTTCATGTGTGCTCCTAAAGGGCCAGGACACTTGGTGCGTCGTACTTACGAAGAAGGATTTGGTGTTCCAGCACTTTACGCTGTCTACCAAGATGCAACAGGAAATGCTAAAGACATCGCTATGGACTGGTGTAAAGGTGTTGGCGCAGCTCGTGTAGGTCTTCTTGAAACAACTTACAAAGAAGAAACTGAAGAAGATTTGTTTGGTGAACAAGCAGTACTTTGTGGTGGTTTGACTGCCCTTATCGAAGCTGGTTTTGAAGTCTTGACAGAAGCTGGTTATGCTCCAGAATTGGCTTACTTTGAAGTTCTTCACGAAATGAAATTGATCGTTGACTTGATCTATGAAGGTGGATTCAAGAAAATGCGTCAATCAATTTCAAACACTGCTGAATATGGTGACTATGTTTCAGGTCCACGTGTAATCACTGAACAAGTCAAAGAAAATATGAAAGCAGTTCTTGCGGATATCCAAAATGGTAAATTTGCCAACGACTTTGTAAATGACTACAAAGCTGGACGTCCAAAATTGACTGCCTACCGTGAACAAGCAGCTAACCTTGAAATTGAAAAAGTTGGTGCAGAATTGCGTAAAGCAATGCCATTTGTCGGTAAAAACGACGATGATGCATTCAAAATCTACAACTAATTTTTAAGAATATAAACAGAAGGCGAGTTGGGGGGAACCTAACTCGCTTTTTATCTTGAAAACTCATCTAGGAGGAGATTATGCTAAGTGCAAAAGATGTGGTGAAAGCCCACAAGGTTTTGAGTGGTGTAGTAGCCAATACTCCACTTGACTACGATCATTATTTATCCGAAAAATACGGAGCGAAAATTTATCTTAAGAAGGAAAATGCTCAACGTGTCCGTTCTTTTAAAATTCGTGGAGCTTATTATGCTATCTCGCAATTGACAAAAGAGGAACGTGAACGTGGTGTAGTGTGTGCTTCGGCGGGAAATCACGCTCAAGGAGTTGCCTACACATGTAATGAGATGAAGATCCCTGCAACAATCTTTATGCCAATTACGACACCTCAACAGAAAATTGGTCAGGTCCGTTTCTTTGGAGGAGATTTTGTGACGATCAAATTAGTAGGGGATACTTTTGATGCTTCAGCCAAGGCTGCTCAAGACTTTACTGTAGCTGAAAATCGTACTTTTATTGATCCCTTTGATGATCCCTATGTTCAAGCTGGTCAGGGGACGGTAGCCTATGAAATTTTAGAAGAAGCTCGTAAAGAATCTATTGATTTTGATACTGTCTTGGTACCTGTTGGAGGTGGAGGCCTCATTTCAGGTGTTTCTACTTATATTAAAGAAACAAATCCTCAAATTGAGGTCATTGGAGTCGAGGCTGAAGGTGCTCGTTCTATGAAGGCTGCCTTTGAAGCTGGGGGACCGGTTAAACTTAAAGAAATTGATAAATTTGCGGATGGGATTGCAGTGCAAAAAGTAGGACAGTTGACCTATGAAGCAACACGAAAAAATGTTGAAACTCTTATCGGTGTAGATGAAGGCTTGATTTCTGAGACCTTAATTGATCTTTATTCTAAACAAGGGATTGTAGCTGAACCTGCGGGTGCTGCTAGTGTTGCAGCCTTGGAAGTATTATCCGATTATATTAAGGGCAAGACCATTTGTTGTATCATTTCTGGAGGGAATAATGACATCAACCGTATGCCAGAGATGGAAGAACGTGCCTTGATTTATGATGGTATCAAGCATTACTTTGTAGTGAATTTCCCACAACGTCCGGGAGCACTTCGAGAGTTTGTAAATGATATCTTAGGACCTCATGATGATATTACTCGTTTTGAATATATCAAACGAGCTAGCAAGGGAACTGGTCCAGTACTAATAGGGGTCGCACTTGCTGATAAACATGATTATGCGGGCTTGATTCACCGGATGGAAAAATTTGACCCATCTTATATTAACTTGAATGGGAATGAGACCCTATATAATATGCTTGTTTAATATGCTATGAAATTTTTATCATATTATTTGCCTAACCTATTTACTAGTGCTATAATGTAAGTGAAGAAAGGGGGAGATTCCCATGGTTTTAAAAGTTATACTTGTTCTAATTATTCTAATGCTTATTGTAGGAGCTATATTAATGAGCTCAATCTATGTTGTTCGACAACAATCAGTAGCTATCATTGAACGATTTGGTAAGTATCAAAAGTTGAGCAATAGTGGTATTCACCTAAGAGCACCATTTGGGATTGATAAAATTGCAGCTCGTGTACAACTGCGTCTCTTGCAAAGTGAAATCGTTGTGGAAACCAAGACTCAAGATAACGTATTTGTGACGATGAATGTTGCGACACAGTACCGAGTAAATGAACAAAATGTTACAGATGCTTACTATAAACTAATGAGACCTGAGGCTCAAATCAAATCTTATATTGAAGACGCATTGCGCTCATCAGTTCCTAAGTTAACTTTGGATGAATTGTTTGAGAAAAAGGATGAAATTGCATTAGAAGTTCAAAAACAAGTAGCGGAAGAAATGTCAACGTATGGGTACATTATCGTCAAAACGCTCATTACCAAAGTAGAGCCGGATGCGGAAGTCAAGCAATCGATGAATGAAATCAATGCTGCTCAACGTAAGAGAGTAGCAGCACAAGAATTGGCCGAAGCAGATAAAATTAAGATCGTAACAGCGGCCGAAGCAGAGGCAGAAAAGGATCGCCTACATGGTGTGGGGATCGCAGAGCAACGAAAAGCAATTGTTGATGGACTTGCTGATTCTATTAAAGAGTTAAAAGGAGCCAATGTTGAATTAACTGAAGAGCAAATCATGTCAATCTTGTTAACTAACCAGTATTTAGATACATTGAATAATTTTGCAGAAAAACAAGGTAATAATACAATTTTCTTACCAGCAAATCCTAACGGAGTTGAAGATATACGAACCCATATATTATCGGCTTTAAAAGCCAAGTAAACCAAATCTTAACGTCTTATTTGATTGGATATATGTTTTGTTATTGACAAATGCCATAAAAACGTATACAATTAAATATCGTAAAGAATAAAATAGGAGAAAAACATGGCTAAGACTAACTTTGAAAAAGTAGAATCAGTTGTTAGCTGGGTTCGTGATAAGAAGATCACTGGTTATCGTATTTCTAAAGAAACGAATGCACGTGAAATGTCTATCATTGCTCTAGCTCAAGGACGTGCAAAAGTTAAAAATATTTCCTTTGAAACAGCCCTTGGATTAATTGATTTCTACGAAAAAAATCATGAAAAATTTGAAGATTAATCTTTGGATACAAGCAGACTCTAATTAGGGTCTGCTTTTATTTATGGAATGGAGAAATAGCCATGATATGACCTACTCAACAAATCTATTTGTCAGGATGAACTAGGTTGACAGGGAGCTGAGTGATCTCATACTCTTCGAAAATCAAATTCAAACCACGTCAGCTTCGCCTTGCCGTACTCAAGTACAGCCTGCGGCTCGCTTCCTAGTTTGCTCTTTGATTTTCATTGGGTATCACTCATGAAAATCAAATAAAAGATTAGGAATATAGCTACAAGCAATACTTGCTCAGGAAACAGAAGAAGGGATAAAGCTGATTTTTAAAGTATATAAAAAGAGGTCGGGATAAAAAACTCCGACCTTGATTTTTATGTTCATGAGCCTTTGACTCAATATTGATTGGGGTTTGAATAGGAAAACAACTCTTGGTTTAAGAGGTTTATCCAATCGCTTTTATCTTATCCTAAATAGCGTTGTAAAAATTCTCTTGTACGTTCCTCTTTAGGATTTGTAAATAAATCTTCAGGTTTGCCTTCTTCTGCAATCACACCTTTGTCCATAAAGATGACACGGTGTGATACGTCACGAGCAAATTCCATTTCGTGGGTTACAACGATCATTGTCAAGCCTTCTTGAGCTAGTTCTTGCATGATTTTTAGAACTTCACCGACCATTTCAGGGTCGAGGGCTGAAGTAGGCTCGTCAAAGAGAATGGCATCAGGATTCATAGAAAGCGCGCGAGCAATGGCTACACGTTGCTTTTGACCACCAGAAAGTTGTTTTGGTTTAGCTTGCCAGTAGCGCTCTCCCATGCCAACTTTTTCAAGGTTTTCTTTAGCAATTTTCTCTGCTTCTGATCGTTCACGTTTGAGGACAGTTGTCTGTGCAACAATCGTATTTTCAAGAACGTTGAGATTTTCAAAGAGGTTAAAGGATTGGAAAACCATGCCTAGTTTTTCACGATAGTGAGTGAGGTTATACCCTTTTTCAAGTACGTTTTCACCGTGATAAAGGATTTCACCTTCAGTTGGTGTTTCGAGAAGGTTGATAGAACGTAGGAAGGTTGATTTACCACTACCGGAACTACCGATGATAGAAATCACTTCTCCTTTATGAATAGTGAGAGAGATGTCTTTTAGGACCTCGTTTTGCCCGTAGGATTTTTTGAGGTGTTTGATTTCAAGGATTGGTTGACTCATTATTTCAAATCCTCCGTTTGCATTTGGTTAGCACCTGTCGTGTAGGTATCCATATCCATACGTTTTTCGATGAAGCGTAGGATACGCGTTACTGTGAAGGTGAGGACAAAGTAGATAACTGCGATGATGGTAAAGGTTTGGAAGTACTGGTAGGTTTGTGTTGCTACCGTATTTCCTGAGAAGTAAAGCTCTACAACCGAGATAACGTTCAATACAGAAGTATCCTTGATGTTGATGACAAATTCATTACCAGTCGCAGGTAAAATGTTGCGAACGACCTGTGGTAGGACAACCTTACGCATGGTTTGATTGTGGGTCATACCAAGTGCAGTCGCTGCTTCAAATTGTCCCTTATCAACAGCTAGGATACCACCACGAACAATTTCAGTCATGTAAGCACCAGTGTTGATTGAAACGATAAAGATAGCAGCTAGCGTACGGTCTAGGTTGATCCCGAAAGCTTGAGCAGTTCCATAGTAGATAACCATAGATTGTACAATCATAGGTGTTCCACGGAAAATTTCGATATAGATATTGAGAATCCAACCGATTAGTTTTTGGATACCAAAGATAAATTGGTTTTCAGATAGAGGTGCTGTACGGAAGACACCGATAGCAAGACCGATAGCGAGACCAACGATGGTACCGATAATTGAAATGAGAAGGGTAATACCAGCACCACGCAAGAGTTGTTGCCAGTTTTCAGTCAGAATTTTAGCGACTTGACCAAAGAAATTACTGTTGCTTTCTTCTGTCGTAGTAGATTCTGCTGGTTGCTCTTTAATCATACGATCCATGAGTGCAACTTGTTCATCTTTAGAAATGGTTTCAATACTGGCGTTGATTTGGCTAATACGGTCATCATCTTTACGAAGTCCAATAGCGATAGATGTATCTTCTTCACCAGTTTTAAAACCAGGTTCAGGCTGAATCATTTTGAACTTAGCGTTTGCTGATTCGGCGGTGAGAGCTTCTGGTCGTTCAGAAACATAGGCATCAATGACACCAGCTTCAAGAGCTTGACGCATTTGGGCGAAATCTCCCATGGCAGTTTCCTTCTGAGCGCCTGAGATTTGTGAAATCAAATCATAAAGGTAAACACCTTGTTGAGAAGTGATTTTTGCTCCGCTAAAGTCCTCTAGTGATTTGGCGTTTGCATAGGCAGAATCCTTTTTGACCAATAGTACAGGTTCGCTAGTGTAGTAGCTGCTTGAAAATGCAATTTCTTGTTTGCGTTCAGCAGTTGGGCTCATACCTGCAATGATCATATCAATCTTACCAGAAGTAAGGGCTGGAACAAGTCCTTCCCACTTGGTTTTAACAACCAAGGGCTCTTTTCCTAGGTCCTTAGCAATCTTTTTAGCTATTTGAACGTCGTAACCATTAGCATATTGGTTGGTTCCATCGATTTTGACAGCGCCGTTACTGTCGTCATCTTGAGTCCAGTTAAAGGGTGCGTAGGCTGCCTCCATACCGATGCGTAAATATTCATCGGCTTGGACCTGGCTAACTAGTCCTAGAGTAAGGGCCAGGCTAGCAAGGATAGTTAAGCATAATTTTTTCATGTTTTCTCCTATTTCTAGTCTAAAATTGCTTCTCTCTATTGTATCGAAAAAGCGGAACTTTTTCAATCTTAGTAAACCCTTACTTGTGAAAAATGATATAATAGTGAAAAAACTTGAAAGGGAGTATACGATGAAAAAAAGATGGCTATTTACTTTGGTGTTTGCCTGTTTGCTATTGATACCACGCCTGGTTTTTGCTGTAGACTTTGATATTCTATCTTATAAGGGAGATTTGAATATTCATGCAGATAATACAGCAGTTTTCCAACAAACAATCACCTATCGTTTTAAAGATGATTTTAATGGTCAATCGGTTGGACTAGGAAAAGCAGGGAAAATGCCAGAAGGCTTTGAGATTGATGATGATCCCACTGTTCTAGTATCAAAGAATGGGGAAATTATAGAAGATGCCCTTTCCTACACAAAGGAAAATGGGAAAGGCTATCAAGTAATAATTTTAAATCCAGGAAAAGCTGGAGATACTGTACGTGTAACCATTACCTGGCAATTGAAAAATCTTCTTTTCTTATATCAGGATATTGCTGAGCTGAATTGGCAACCACTGACAGATAGTTCAGGAGACATCAAAGACTTAGAATTCCGAGTAACTTCATATAGTCCGGCAGAGAAAGTCTTTTTTCATACTGGAAAACTCCTCAATGAGGGTAGTGTCGAAAAAGTAAATGATATTTATCGAGTGAAGATGAAAAATCTTCCTAGAAAACGTCAAGTTGAGCTACATGCCTATTGGCCCAGAGAGGCTTTCTCGTTAGCTCCAAGCCAAGGGCTGGAAGAAGAGCGTTTAAGAGATTTTAAAAAAATTGAAATAGAAATAAAAGCTAGCAAAGTGCAAGCTAGTCTCATGATAAAGTGGATTTTTCCAATAATCTTTATCGTGTTATTGATGATGACCATCATGTATTATCGAGCATTTCGTAAACATACGGCCCTCAAAAAGGTATATCCCAAGGATCATCGACTCTACGAACCCCCAATGGATCTACCTCCAATGGTTTTGGCGGAGGCTATTTACTCTACCTCCTTGGAGGAAATCAGTCCCTTGAATAAGAAGAAGTTTGGCAAATTCTCTTTTGAACGATTGATTCAGGCGACCTTGCTAGACTTAGTTGATCGAGGGCATTTATCTATTTTTCAGGGTGAAGAAGAACCGTGGATAAAAATCAATAGTGAAAAAGGCTTGTCGAATTTTGAAAAAGAATGCTTGCGGATGACTCTCTCAACTAATAAAGAACTGGCTCTTTCAGACCTTTTTCCAGAGTATCAAGTTTCTTCAGGACTATTCCATGGAGCTAAGGAAGCTGATGAGCAGCATATTCGCGAATTCGGTTTGCATCTCAAGCGTTCCTTCGAGAGACGACTTCAACGTTTGCAAAGTTGTGTTCGAGACAAGGTAAAAATTCTACGTCTTCCAAGCTATTATCGTCCTTTGACTGATAAAGAAAGTAGTCTTGTGAATGGTATGAAAGTCTGTTCAGCTATAACAGGTTTAATAGGCCTTCTTGTCTTTTATTATAGTCTGCGAACACGTGGTTATTTTTCACTTCCTTTACTTTCCCTAGGTTTAATAGGCTTACTTGCCAGTGCCTTAGTTTATTTTGTGACTCGAGGTCCATCTCGTGATGGAGTCTTAAACGAAGAAGGGGCAGAAGCCTATTACCTTTGGACAAGTTTTGAAAATATGCTTCGTGATATTACTCATCTTGATAAGGCTGAACTAGAGAGCATTGTACTTTGGAATCGTCTTTTGGTTTATGCAACTCTGTATGGATACGCAAAGAAAGTGAATAAGATCATGAAGCTCCACAATATTCAACTTGAAAACGAAACTATGAATCTTTATGTATCTTGTGGATGGGATAAACAGTTTCATATATCTGCTGCTCACATTAATCAATACACTTCGGTCGCAAATACAGCAAGTACCTTCTCTGTATCATCTGGAAGCGGTAGCTCTGGTGGAGGTTTCTCAGGCGGTGGCGGTGGTGGAAGTATCGGCGCTTTCTAAAGAAAACTCAACACAGTCTTTAAAAGTATGATATAATGGAGGGTAGAAAAAGGAGTAATCTATGTATTTTTTTGAAATTTTAAAATCAATCTTTTTTGGGATTGTTGAAGGAATTACGGAATGGTTGCCGATTTCAAGTACTGGTCACTTGATTTTGGCAGAAGAGTTTATCCAGTATAAAGATCAAAATGAAGCTTTTATGTCTATGTTTAACGTAGTCATTCAACTGGGTGCTATCCTAGCCGTTATGGTTATCTACTTTAACAAACTGAATCCTTTTAAACCAGGCAAGGATAAAGTCGAAGTTCGTAGAACTTGGCAATTATGGTCCAAAGTATTTGTTGCGACCCTCCCTCTTCTTTTAGTCTTTAAGTTTGATGATTGGTTTGATACTCACTTCCATAATATGGTTTCAGTAGCCATTATGTTGATTGTTTATGGGGTTGCCTTTATTTATCTTGAAAAACGCAACAAAGCGCAAGCAATTGAGCCAACAGTCACAGAGCTAGACAAGTTGCCTTATAAAACAGCCCTCTATATCGGACTTTTCCAAGTCTTGGCTCTTTTACCAGGGACTAGTCGTTCAGGTGCGACTATCGTCGGTGGTTTGTTAAACGGAACCAGTCGTTCGGTGGTAACTGAGTTTACCTTCTACCTAGGAATTCCAGTTATGTTTGGAGCCAGCGCTTTGAAGATTTTTAAATTCATCAAGGCAGGAGAAGTTTTGAGTTTTGGTCAATTCTTCTTGCTCTTAGTAGCCATGGTAGTAGCTTTTGCAGTCAGCATGGTTGCCATTCGTTTCTTGACTAGCTATGTTAAAAAACACGACTTTACGATGTTTGGTAAATACCGTATTGTCCTTGGTAGTGTCTTGCTACTTTATAGCTTTATTCGATTATTTGTATAAGAAAAAAACCTTGAGGGAAGCTTCCTTCAAGGTTTTAAAATCCAGTCACAGTGACACCCAATAAGCGAACGTCTTTATCTTTATCTGCCAGAGATTCGTAAAGTTGGATAGCCATTTGTGAAATCGTTTCAGCATCTTGGATCTTTTGAGATAAGCTTTTCCGCTTAGTCATTGTAGAAAAGTCAGCATAGCGGATTTTTAAAATAACAATCATTCCAGATTTTTCATGTTTTTGAAGACTAAGGGCAACTCTTTCCGAAAGTAGGGTTAGCTCTTTTTTGATATCCTCTTCTAGATTGAGAATTTTACTATAAGTTTTTTCTTTTCCGATAGATTTACGAATGCGATTGGATTTGACGGGAGAATTATCAATGCCACGAGCCTTGCGATACAGGTCAAAACCGAGTCTACCAAAACGGTCAATGAGACTAATTTCAGAAATTTCTAAAAGATCAGCTCCTGTGAATACGCCCATTTGATGCAATTTTTCAACTGTTTTCTTACCTACACCGTGGAATTTAGCGATATCCATTTGTCTAAGAAAATCTTCAGCTTCATCAGGAAGAATAACTGTCAGGCCTCGAGGTTTTTGGTAATCGCTAGCGATTTTAGCTAAGAATTTATTGTAAGACACACCAGCAGAAGCGGTCAAATGAAGTTCATTCCAAATATCTTGTTGAATTAGTCGAGCGATTTTAACAGCGGACTTGATGCCGAGTTTGTTTTCAGTCACGTCTAGATAAGCTTCATCGATACTCATAGGCTCGATATTATCCGTATAACGTTTAAAAATAGCTCGAATCTGTTGACCGACAGCAGTATATTTTTCGTAGTTTCCAGAAATGAAAACGGCTTGAGGGCAACGTTCATAGGCTTCTTTAGAACTCATAGCTGAGTGGATGCCAAATGCTCGCGCTTCATAGCTACAGGTAGAAACAACTCCTCGACCACCAGTTTTTCTAGGATCACTACCAATCACAACTGGCTTCCCTTTAAGTTTGGGATTGTCTCGAATTTCAACAGCAGCAAAAAAGGCATCCATGTCAATATGGATGATTTTACGAGATAAATCATTCATTAGTGGAAAAATCAACATGGAGAAACCTCTCAGTGCTAGTTTGTTTAATTTTATTATACTCTTTTTCTGAAAAAATGAAAATCAAATAATCTCTTTCAAAAATATAATACAGTTTGCAGCATATTTCGAACTGTATTAGAAAAGAAAGTGTTAAAAAAGTGAGTTTTTAGTTGTTGAAATCGTTTACTGTGTGGTATACTGAATACATGAATGTAACAGATGACTGTTACTAGAAAGAAAAAAGAGGACATTAACATGGTTGTTAAGACAGTTGTTGAAGCACAAGATATTTTTGACAAAGCCTGGGAAGGCTTTAAAGGTGTTGACTGGAAAGAAAAAGCAAGTGTATCACGCTTTGTACAAGCTAACTACACACCTTACGATGGAGACGAAAGCTTCCTTGCAGGACCAACAGAACGTTCACTCCACATCAAAAAAATCGTAGAAGAAACTAAAGCACACTACGAAGAAACTCGTTTCCCAATGGACACTCGTCCAACTTCTATTGCTGATATTCCTGCTGGATTTATCGACAAAGAAAACGAATTGATTTATGGTATCCAAAACGATGAACTCTTCAAATTGAACTTCATGCCAAAAGGTGGTATCCGTATGGCTGAAACTACTTTGAAAGAAAATGGATACGAACCAGATCCAGCTGTTCACGAAATTTTCACTAAATACGTAACAACTGTTAACGATGGTATCTTCCGTGCTTACACTTCAAACATCCGTCGTGCTCGTCACGCTCACACTGTAACTGGTCTTCCAGATGCATACTCACGTGGACGTATCATCGGTGTTTATGCACGTCTTGCTCTTTACGGTGCAGACTACTTGATGCAAGAAAAAGTTAACGACTGGAACTCAATCGAAGAAATTGATGAAGAAACAATCCGTCTTCGTGAAGAGATCAACCTTCAATATCAAGCATTGCAACAAGTTGTTCGCTTGGGTGATCTTTACGGAGTTGATGTTCGCAAACCAGCGATGAACGTTAAAGAAGCTATCCAATGGGTTAACATTGCCTTTATGTCTGTCTGCCGTGTGATCAACGGTGCGGCTACATCTCTTGGACGTGTGCCAATCGTATTGGATATCTTTGCAGAACGTGACCTTGCTCGTGGTACATTTACTGAATCAGAAATCCAAGAATTTGTTGATGATTTCGTTATGAAACTTCGTACAGTTAAATTTGCTCGTACAAAAGCTTACGACCAATTGTATTCAGGTGACCCAACCTTCATCACAACTTCAATGGCTGGTATGGGTAACGACGGTCGTCACCGTGTTACTAAGATGGACTACCGTTTCTTGAACACTCTTGACAACATTGGTAACTCTCCAGAACCAAACTTGACAGTTCTTTGGACTGACAAATTGCCATACAACTTCCGTCGCTACTGTATGCACATGAGCCACAAACACTCTTCAATCCAATACGAAGGTGTAACAACAATGGCTAAAGATGGATATGGTGAAATGAGCTGTATCTCATGTTGTGTATCTCCACTTGATCCAGAAAACGAAGAACAACGTCACAACATCCAGTACTTCGGTGCTCGCGTTAACGTTCTTAAAGCTCTTCTTACTGGTTTGAACGGTGGTTACGACGATGTTCATAAAGACTACAAAGTATTTGACATCGAACCAATCCGCGACGAAGTTCTTGAATTCGAATCAGTTAAAGCTAACTTTGAAAAATCTCTTGACTGGTTGACTGACACTTACGTAGATGCTTTGAACATCATCCACTACATGACTGACAAGTACAACTACGAAGCTGTTCAAATGGCCTTCTTGCCAACTAAACAACGTGCTAACATGGGATTCGGTATCTGTGGATTTGCCAACACTGTTGATACATTGTCAGCTATCAAATACGCTACAGTTAAACCAATCCGTGATGAAAATGGCTACATCTACGATTACGAAACAATCGGTGAATACCCACGTTGGGGTGAAGATGACCCACGTTCAAACGAATTGGCAGAATGGTTGATTGAAGCTTATACAACTCGTCTACGTAGCCACAAACTTTACAAGAATGCAGAAGCTACAGTTTCACTTTTGACAATCACATCTAACGTTGCTTACTCTAAACAAACTGGTAACTCACCAGTCCACAAAGGTGTATACCTCAACGAAGATGGTTCAGTGAACTTGTCTAAACTTGAATTCTTCTCACCAGGTGCTAACCCATCTAACAAAGCTAAAGGTGGATGGTTGCAAAACTTGAACTCACTTGCTAGCCTTGACTTTGGTTACGCAGCTGATGGTATCTCATTGACAACTCAAGTATCACCACGTGCTCTTGGTAAAACTCGTGACGAACAAGTTGATAACTTGGTAACAATCCTTGATGGTTACTTCGAAAACGGTGGACAACACGTTAACTTGAACGTTATGGACTTGAACGATGTTTACGAAAAGATCATGTCAGGTGAAGACGTAATCGTACGTATCTCTGGATACTGTGTAAACACTAAATACCTCACTCCAGAACAAAAAACTGAATTGACACAACGTGTCTTCCACGAAGTTCTTTCAATGGATGACGCATTGAGCTAAGATTCATAAATAGTAAATAAAAACCAGTCATTTTGACTGGTTTTTTGCTATAAAAAAATATTTAAAAAAATTGGTCAAAATTGGTCAAATCTCTTGACTAATACTGACCAAAGTGATATACTAAGAACATAAGGATAAGGGAATCCTTAGAAAACCTTGATTTTAAGGTGATTGTGTAATTTATCTTAAGGTCAAAGTATGGGTAAAACCTAGAAAAGAGGTACAACCTATGATGAACATTAGTATTTTTAGAAGTCCAATTACAAAACCTGTATTGGATAAAGAAAAACCTGAAATTATACGTAGAGTAGCAAATAGCTAGTCTAAATTTTTTAAAACAAAGGTCAGATAAAGTCAAATTAATTTGACTAACTAATTTTGAAAACAAACGAGGTATGAAATATGAACAACAACTTTAATAACTTTAACAACATGGATGATTTATTTAACCAATTAATGGGCGGTATGCGTGGATACAGTTCAGAAAACCGTCGTTACTTGATTAACGGTCGTGAAGTAACACCTGAAGAATTCGCTATTTATCGTCAAACAGGGCAACTTCCAAGTGAAGGAAGTGACCAAGCTCAGTATGTTCAAGGTAAAGCTATGAAACAAGATGGTATTCTTGCAAAACTTGGACGTAACTTAACTGCTGAAGCTCGTGAAGGGAAGTTAGATCCGGTTATTGGACGTAATAAGGAGATTCAAGAAACATCTGAAATCCTTTCTCGTCGTACAAAGAATAACCCAGTTCTAGTCGGTGATGCTGGTGTTGGTAAAACGGCAGTAGTAGAAGGTCTTGCCCAAGCTATCGTGAATGGTGATGTTCCAGCAGCAATCAAGAACAAAGAAATCATTTCAATTGATATTTCTGGACTTGAAGCTGGTACACAATACCGTGGTAGCTTTGAAGAAAACATTCAAAACTTGGTAAAAGAAGTTAAAGAAGCTGGAAATATTATCCTTTTCTTTGACGAAATTCATCAAATCCTTGGTGCTGGTAGCACAGGGGATGGTCAAGGATCTAAAGGTCTTGCGGATATCTTGAAGCCTGCTCTTTCACGTGGTGAATTGACAGTGATTGGTGCAACAACTCAAGATGAATATCGCAACACTATTTTGAAAAATGCTGCTCTTGCTCGTCGTTTCAACGAAGTAAAAGTTAATGCACCATCTGCTGAAGATACTTTCAAGATTCTCCAAGGGATCCGTGATCTTTATCAACAACACCACAATGTTATCTTGCCAGATGAAGTTTTGAAAGCTGCTGTTGATTACTCTGTTCAATATATTCCACAACGTAGCTTGCCAGATAAGGCTATCGACCTTGTCGATGTGACAGCTGCTCACTTGGCTGCACAACATCCAGTAACAGATGTGCATGCTGTGGAACATGAAATTGAAGAAGAAAAAGCTAAACAAGAAGCTGCAGCTGCTAAAGAAGATTATGAAGCAGCTTTAAATGCAAAAGTTCGTATCGAAGAACTTGAAAAGCAAATTGCTAACCATACAGAAGATCACAAGGTTACAGCGACTGTAAATGACGTAGCTGAGTCTGTAGAACGTATGACAGGTATTCCTGTTTCACAAATGGGTGCAACTGATATTGAACGTTTGAAAGATATGGGCCACCGTTTGCAAACTAAGGTTATCGGTCAAGACAAGGCTGTTGAAGCCGTTGCCAAAGCGATTCGTCGGAACCGTGCAGGTTTTGATGAAGGAAATCGCCCAATCGGTAGCTTCCTCTTTGTAGGACCTACTGGTGTTGGTAAAACAGAATTGGCTAAACAATTAGCACTTGATATGTTTGGTACTAAAGACGCCATCATTCGTTTGGATATGTCTGAATACAGCGACCGTACAGCCGTTTCTAAATTGATTGGTACTACTGCAGGTTATGTTGGTTACGATGACAACAACAATACATTGACTGAACGTGTTCGTCGTAATCCATACTCAATTGTCCTTCTTGATGAGATTGAAAAGGCAGACCCTCAAGTGATTACTCTTCTTCTTCAAGTATTGGATGATGGTCGTTTAACAGATGGTCAAGGTAACACAGTAAACTTCAAGAATACAGTGATTATCGCAACTTCAAATGCTGGCTTTGGTTATGAAGCGAACTTGACAGAAGATGCGGATAAACCAGAATTGATGGATCGTTTGAAACCTTACTTCCGTCCAGAGTTCCTCAACCGTTTCAATGCTGTTATCGAATTCTCACATTTGAGCAAGGAAGACCTTTCTAAGATTGTTGATTTGATGTTGGTTGATGTCAATAAGACACTTGCCAAGAAAGAGATCGACTTGGCAGTGAGCGATGCAGCTAAAGAATACATGACTGAAGAAGGTTATGATGAAGTAATGGGTGTTCGTCCACTCCGTCGAGTAGTTGAACAACAAATTCGTGACAAAGTAACAGACTTCCACTTAGATAATTTGGATGCTAAACACCTTGAAGCCGACATGGAAGATGGTGTCTTGGTCATTCGTGAAAAAGCCTAAATCAAAGTTTTGAGAATCAAAAAAAGGAACCAGTTGAAAAAACTGGTTCTTTTGTGTTAAATGACATGACGCTCAAAGGCATCGTCTGAAATTCCTTGTTCAAGAATCAATTTTGCCCACTCCTTAGCAGAGAAAAGGCTATGATCCTTGTAGTTACCACAAGACTCAATGGTTGTTCCTGGGACATCTTCCCAAGTTGTAGTCTCAGCGATTTCCTTTAGTGAATCCTTGATGACAGCAGCGATTTCTGTGCTAGTATGACGTCCCCACATAATCATATGGAAACCTGTACGACACCCAAATGGTGAACAATCAATCATCCCGTCAATGCGAGTACGGATGAGTTTGGCTAAGAGGTGCTCGATTGTATGAAGACCAGCAGTAGGGATTGAGTCTTCGTTTGGTTGAACCAAGCGAATATCAAAGTTAGAAATGATATCTCCTTTTGGACCTGTCTCTTCTCCGATTAAACGGACATAAGGTGCTTTAACAATGGTGTGGTCAAGCTCAAAACTTTCAACAATAACTTCTTTTGACATGGTATTTCCTTTCAATTTTCTCCTTTCATTATATCATAAAGATTTACTTGAAAACTGCTAACAAAGAGATTTTTCAAATATGAATGCCAAAAAAGCGACTGACTGTAAAAAATAATTTTAAAATGGCAATTGTTTTCAATTCAATTTGAAAAATTCTGAAAATTGTATTGACACTTGGCTGAAAAGGGGCTATAATGTATAAAAAGTCAAAAAGGAGTTTATTATGAAATTTTCAAAAGTAATGGCCCTAGCAGGAGTGACTCTGTTAGCGTCAGGTGTTTTGGCAGCTTGTTCAGGTTCAGGCTCTAGTGCAAAAGGTGAGAAAACTTTTTCTTACACGTATGAAACCGACCCAGATAACCTAAACTATTTGACAACTGGTAAAGCTGCAACTGCTAATATCACTAGTAATGTCATCGATGGTTTGATGGAAAATGACCGCTACGGAAACTTTGTACCATCAATGGCAGAGAATTGGTCAGTATCTCAAGACGGTTTGACTTACACTTACACAATCCGTAAAGATGCTAAGTGGTACACTTCTGAAGGTGAAGAGTATGCTGCTGTGAAAGCTCAAGACTTTGTAACAGGTCTTAAGTATGCAGCTGATAATAAGTCAGAAGCCCTTTATCTTGTTCAAGATTCTATTAAGGGGCTAGATGCTTATGTGAAAGGTGAAGTAAAGGACTTTTCTGAAGTTGGAATCAAGGCTGTAGATGATCAAACAGTTCAATACACTTTGAACAAACCAGAAAGTTTCTGGAACTCTAAAACAACTATGGGGGTTCTTGCACCTGTCAATGAAGAGTTCCTTACTTCTAAAGGTAGTGACTTTGCTAAAGCAACAGATCCAAGCAGTATCCTTTATAATGGTCCTTTCTTGTTGAAATCATTAGTAGCAAAATCTTCAGTAGAATTTGAAAAGAATCCAAATTACTGGGATAAGGACAATGTTCATATTGATAAAGTAAAACTATCATTCTGGGATGGTCAAGATACAAACAAACCTGCAGAAACCTTTAAGGCTGGTGGTTTCTCAACGGCTCGTCTCTTCCCAACAAGTGCAAGTTATCCTGAAACTGAAAAAGAGTTTAAAGACAATATCGTTTATACACCACAAGATTCTTCAACTTACTTAATTGGTACTAATATTGATCGTCAGTCTTATAAATATACTTCTAAGACTACAGATGAGCAAAAAACTTCAACTAAGAAAGCTCTTCTTAACAAAGACTTCCGTCAAGCGATTGCCTTCGGTATTGATAGAACAGCTTATACTTCTCAAATCAATGGAGAAAGTGGAGCAAGCAAACTCCTTCGTAACTTGTTCGTACCACCAACATTTGTTCAAGCAGATGGTAAAAACTTTGGTGACTTAGTTAAGGAAAAATTGGTGACCTATGGTGACGAGTGGAAAGATGTTAACCTAGACGATGCTCAAGACGGTCTTTACAGTCCAGAAAAAGCAAAAGCAGAATTTGCTAAAGCTAAGACAGCTCTCCAAGCAGAAGGTATTCAATTCCCAATTCACTTGGATATGCCGGTTGACCAAACAAGTACTACAAAAGTACAACGTGTTCAATCATTGAAACAATCACTTGAAGCAACATTAGGAACTGATAACGTAGTCGTTGATATCCAACAACTTCCAAAAGATGAAGTTCTCAATGTCACTTACTTTGCAGAATCAGCTGCTGGGGAAGATTGGGACCTTTCAGATAATGTTGGTTGGACTCCAGACTTTGCAGACCCATCTACTTACCTTGATATCATCAAACCATCAGTCGGTGAAAACACTAAAACTTACCTAGGATTTGATGCAGGAACAAATAATGCTGCTGCCAAACAAGTTGGTTTGGAAGACTACGAAAAGATGGTTGTTGAAGCTGGAAATGAAAACACTGACGTTTCAAAACGTTATGACAAATATGCTGCAGCTCAAGCTTGGTTGACAGATAGCGCTTTGATTATTCCAACATCTTCTCAAACTGGACGTCCAATGTTGTCTAAGATGGTACCATTTACACTTCCATTTGCTTACTCAGGTAACAAGGGAACAACTGAACCTCTCTTGTACAAATACCTTGAACTTCAAGATAAACCAGTAACTGCTGATGAATATCAAAAAGCTCAAGATAAATGGAAGAAAGAAAAAGAAGAATCTAATAAAAAAGCGCAAGAAAATCTTGCAAATCATGTCAAATAAGAAAAAAGAGGCCGGACAAAAAGTCTGGCCTTTTGATATCATTCCTGAGACATCAGTTTGACATTTTGGTTATTGGTTCAAGCACTGCATTGAAGTAGTAGAACAGGCTTTTTAAGTCACGTCCCAGTTCATAGATAAACTACATAAACACAAGGTATCTTTTAAACAGTTTTCCCGACTATTTAACTTGTGTTTGGGATAAGGTTGCGATTGAGATAGCTTTGACAGTTTTTTAGTCTGTTAAGTTGTTTCTCTTCCTAATTTTAAAAGTTTGGCTTTATAAAAATTAAGATTCCACCATAAAAAACTGCATATAAAAAACTGAGAATAAATCCTCAGTTTTTTATATATTTTATTGTTGTCTTCGTGGATTTTGTTGGGGTTGATTTTGTTGTTGAGAATTTGCAGATGAGTTTGGTTGCGTTGCATTTGGATTGGTAGTGCCATTTGTATTTTCATTTGAAGAGCTTTCGCTTTCAGTTGTTGAAGTTGAACTTGAGCTAGAGCTCTCTGTAGTCGAACTTTCTTGAGTTGACTGTGGAATCCAGTTGCTACGTGCCCCATTCTTGAAGATGTAATCACCACTTCTATGAAGTCCTTCTGGCATTGTCCAATCACCAGGGTGATCGTCCTCTGCTAGATACTGCATCATAGAACGATAGATACTAGTGGCAACAGTAAAGCCATCACCAACGATTGGAGTAAGGCGGTTTGAGTAACCAGTCCAGACCGCCATTGAATATTTACGGGTATAACCAACAAACATTTCGTCTGGAGCAACAAATTGACTTGTTTTAATGTGGTTTTCAATCTCTTCATCAGTGTAGTTTGATGTACCAGTTTTACCTGCTTGTGGAAGCCATGAAATGTAAGCGTCTCGACCTGTACCAGAGTATAATACTGTTTTCATCATTTCTGTCATCATATAGGCGGTTGTTTCTTTCATAGCACGAGTACCTTGATCAGAAAACTCTTTTGAACTACCGTCACTAAAGACAACTTTGTTGATATACATTGGTTTGTGATAGATACCACCGTTAGCAAATGCAGCATAAGCAGCAGCCATTTTTTCACTACTTGCACCGTACTGTTTACCTGATTCAGTCGTGTTACTTGAAATTGCGTTTGCATACACCATGGTTGGATAATCAATGCCAAGTCCGTTTAAGAATTTTTTGGCTTTATCGAGTCCAACTCTATCAAGAGTTTCAACTGCTGGTACGTTACGAGATTGTTGGATAGCAGTTTGAAGGGTGATGTTACCATAATAGCCACGATCCCAGTTGTAGACTGGAGTGCTAGTACCTGGGAAGTTATAGGGTACATCCTTAAGCATATAAGCAGTTGAGTCATAGATATCGTACTCAAGTGCAGGTGCATAGTCCGTAATTGGTTTCATAGTTGAACCCCAGTCACGGTTTGTTTCCACTGCTTGGTTAGTACCAAAGGATACATTGCTAGCTTGGTGACGAGACCCGAGTTGGGCAATAACTTTACCATTTGATACATCAATGATAGTAGAGGCTGCTTGGATATCATCATCAGGATAGTTTACGTATTGATCAGTATTATAGACGTCCCAAAGGTGTTTTTGTACCTCTTGATCAACGTTGGTATAGACTTCCATACCTGTTGTTAATAGATTATAACCTGTTTCTTGCTCCACTTGATCAATAACCTCTTTAAGATAGTTATCCATGTACTGTGGATAGCTATTAATAGATTTTAGACTTTGAAGTCCATCTGTGATTGGAGTATTGATGGCTGTTTCATATTGTTCGGCTGTAAGGTAACCTTGTTTTTGCATTTCTGACAAAACGAGGTTCCGTCTTTCAAGGGCTGCTTCAGGGTTAGAATAAGGATCATATTGATTTGGAGCCTGTGGCATACCTGCTAAGAGTGCTAGCTGAGGAATGGATAAGTCTTTGAGGTCCTTACCATAATAGTTTTCCGCAGCTGTCTGCATACCATAGTTACCGTTTGACATGTAGACCTTATTAATGTAATAGGTTAAGATCTCTTGCTTAGTCGCAGTTCGTTCTAGCTGGATAGCTAACCAAGCCTCTTGAACTTTACGGGATAGAGTTTGATCAGCTGTTGATGTTGAAAAGTAAGTTAATTTAATTAACTGCTGAGTCAAAGTTGATCCACCTTGAAGACCACTATTGCTTCGAAGGTTACGAAGGAATGCTCCTGCTATACGAATGCTATCAATTCCTCTGTGGTTAAAGAAACGGTGATCCTCGATAGAGATAATCGCATTGACAAGATCAGTAGGAATGTCGCTACTTTGAGCATTAACACGACGTTCCGAACCTAAATCTGCGATTAGTTCATTTTTGCTATCATAAATTTTACTTGATGTAGTTGCAACAAGTTTACTCTCGGAAAGTTCAGGAGCTTTGTTTGCATAGTAAAGAAATACACCACCACCAAGTAGGAAAGCTGCGATAAATAAGCTAATCACACCAATGCCAAGGTATTTAGCGATGCGTAAGATAGTTTGTTTGTTCATATTGTTTTACCACCTAGTAAATGTTGTTTGACTGTATCAAGGTAAGGAATTTGTGGAAAAGCAGACTGCTCAATCACATAACCGAATTCTTTGATATAGTCAAGCGGCATTGACTTTTTCCCCATATCCTGATGATAAAAACGGATGAGGTCAAGTGCCGGCAATAAATACGTTTCTTGATAAGAAGAAAAATGAAGAAGGACAAAGCAAATCCCTTTTTGATCAAGGACTTGTTCCATATGCCGAATCTGATGAGGATGGAAGTTCTTCATCGGAATGGCATGTTTTTGCTTGGTTTCCTTGGCTTCGAAATCGATGTAAAACCCTTCATAAACTCCAGAATAATCGGTAGTTGATGCTTGTCTAAAATAAGCTTCAACAATCTTAGCACGACTACGCTGAGGATAGTCTACGCGGACAATCTGAACAGGAGTTGGTTTTTTATGGATAACAGCCAAACCGTGTGTCAGATAATAATCGTTTGTAGCATTGATCATCTTTTCAAAGGTCATCCCACGATTTGCGAAATTTTTAGTTTGTGAGGTGACTTCTCGCCTTTTTTTCGATGAAAGTTTATGAGGATAGTTGACCATAATTCTCCTTATTGGTACAATAACATCACTCTATTATACCATAAAGGTGCACAGAAAGGGTGAAAAAATGCATACAGCCTTGGTTTTAGGCTATTCTAGCTTTGATTTAGGATTGTTTAATGAAAAAGATATTCGTTTAAAAATTATTAAAAAAGCCATTCGTAGAGATCTGGAAAAAATGGCAGACGAAGGATTGAAATGGTTGGTATTTACGGGAACTTTGGGCTTTGAACACTGGGTTTTAGAGGTGGCCAGAGATATGAAAGATGACTTTGGTTTCCAACTTGTAACTATCTTTGATTTTGAGACTCATGGGGAAAACTGGAATGAGGGAAATCAGGTCAAACTTAGTGAATTTAAAAAAGTTGATTTTGTAAAATACGCCTATCCGAACTATGAACACAAGGGTCAATTACGAGATTATCAACTTTTCTTACTTGAAAATACAGATGGAGCTTATCTTTTTTATGATGAAGAAAATGAAACAAAACTGAAGTATTTTTACGAACTGATGAAAAAGAAAGACAACTATATTACAAAAAGATTAACATTTGAGGAATTGAATGAAGTAGCTGAAAATTTTTCCGAAAATTGAGCCTTTGACCTTGCTTTTTGTTTGCCTTTTTTTATATAATAATACTAGCAACTGAGAATGGAGAGAGACATGGCAAGTATTATTTTTACAGCAAAAGATATTTTTGAGCAGGATTTTGGAAGAGAAGTACGTGGATATAGTAAAGCAGAGGTTGATGAATTCTTGGATGATGTCATCAAGGATTATGAAACTTATGCAGCATTAGTAAAGTCACTCCGTTTAGAAATTGCAGAGTTGAAAGAGGAATTGGCGAAAAAACCTCAAGTGACTCCAGTAGCTTCTGAACCAGCAGAGCTTGGAAGTACAACTTCTATGACAAACTTTGATATTTTGAAACGTTTGAATCGTCTTGAAAAAGAAGTATTTGGCAAACAAATCATGGATAATTCTGATTTCTAAGAATACTTCTGTTGTGCAATTTTTGGATAATCGCGTGAAGAGAGCTTCTTTTCATGAGGAAAGTCCATGCTAGCACAGGCTGTGATGCCTGTAGTGTTTGTGCTAGGCGAAACCATAAGCCTAGGGACGAGAAATCGTTACGGCAGTTGAAATGGCTAAGTCTTAGGATATGTCAGAGTAGACTTGAAAGTGCCACAGTGACGGAGTCTCTCTGGAAACAGAGAGAGTGGAACGCGGTAAACCCCTCAAGCTAGCAACCCAAATTTTGGTCGGGGCATGGAGTGCGCGGAAACGAACGTAGTACTCTGACTGCTATCAGCTAGAGCTGCTAGTGGTAGACAGATGATTATCGAAGGAAGTGGTCCTAGTCACTTCTGGAACAAAACATGGCTTATAGAAAATTGCATATAGGTTGGGGCTGAGAGATATTCTCAACCTCATTTTTTAAAGTGAATAAAGAAAGGTCTATAAAAGACTGAAATGAAAACAACATTTAATTTAATTGCGACTGCTGCTGCGGGTTTGGAAGCTGTAGTTGGACGTGAAGTAAGAGATTTGGGTTATGATTGTCAAGTTGAAAATGGGCGTGTTCGTTTTCAAGGTGATATTAAAGCGATTATCCAAACCAACCTGTGGCTAAGAGCTGCAGATAGAATCAAAATCGTTGTGGGAACTTTTCCTGCAAAAACATTTGAAGAACTCTTCCAAGGAGTTTTTGCTCTAGATTGGGAGAACTATCTCCCACTTGGAGCACGTTTCCCAATTGCCAAGGCTAAGTGTGTTAAGTCAAAATTACACAATGAACCAAGTGTGCAGGCAATTTCTAAAAAGGCAGTTGTTAAGAAACTACAAAAACACTATGCACGACCAGAAGGTGTTCCCCTGATGGAGAATGGTCCAGAGTTCAAGATTGAAGTTTCTATTTTGAAAGATATAGCGACTGTTATGATTGATACAACTGGCTCAAGTCTCTTTAAACGTGGTTATCGTACTGAAAAAGGTGGTGCTCCAATCAAGGAGAATATGGCAGCTGCGATTTTGCAACTTTCTAACTGGTACCCTGATAAGCCTTTGATTGATCCAACCTGTGGTTCGGGAACATTCTGTATTGAGGCGGCTATGATTGCGCGTAAGATGGCACCAGGTTTGCGTCGTTCCTTTGCCTTTGAAGAATGGAACTGGGTCAGTGATCGATTGATTCAAGAAGTCAGAACTGAGGCAAGCAAGCAGATAGATCGAGAGATTGAACTGGATATTATGGGTTGTGATATCGATGGTCGTATGGTGGAAATTGCCAAAGCCAATGCCCAGGCAGCAGGAGTATCTGGAGATATTCTCTTTAAACAGATGCGCGTACAGGATTTGCGTACGGATAAGATTAATGGAGTCATTATCTCTAATCCACCATATGGTGAACGTCTGTCAGATGATGCAGGAGTAACTAAACTTTATGCTGAAATGGGTGAGGTTTTTGAACCTCTCAAAACTTGGAGTAAGTTTATCCTGACAAGTGATGAAGCCTTTGAAAGCAAATATGGTAGTCAGGCGGACAAAAAACGAAAACTCTACAACGGTACTTTGAAAGTTGATCTATATCAATATTTTGGTCAACGTGTCAAAAGAAATTTGACAGATTAGAAAGGAGCTGCCATGGATCAGAAGGATAAAAAAGAAGAATTGTTAGAACCTGAGAAAACCTCCCAAGAACCTCAGTTTGATTTTGAGGAAGCTAAGGATCTGACAGTTGGACAAGTTATTCGAAAAAATGAAGAAATTGAAGCGGGAGTAACTCCTGATGATACGATTTTGGACAAATACATCAAACAACACCGTGAAGAAATCGAAGCTGACAAATTTACAAACATTCAGGCAAAGAAAGAGGAACTTCAAAGTCTCGATGATTTGATCCAAGACGCCAAAGAAACGATTGAAGAAGAGGTGGAACCGGTAGAAGAAGTCTCTGAATCAGAAAAGTTTGCTGAAGAAGAGGGAGTAGCAACTGAAGAAGTTTTCCTTTCGCCACTAGAAGAAACTTTAGTTATGGATAAAAATCTTGTAGAGGAAGTATTTGAACCAGAACAGGTAGAAAATGAGGAAACTTCACAGGAAGAAACCCCAATTCTAGCTCGCTCTCTTCAAGAAGAGGATGAGCCACAACGCAAAAAACTGTGGGTCATCTTGTCAGCTCTTTTAGCGATTGTTGTCTTGATTATTGGGGGTAGCTACTACGTTTATCGTCAAATTACTCGTTCTTCTCAAGAAATTCAGTCTCAGTCATCTGATGCTGGTTTGGTAAGCAATCAAGCAATACTCGATCAATTTAACAGTCTCTATGACACTTTTTATACTGATGAGAATAAAACTGCCCTAAAAAATAGTCAGTTTAGTCAATTGAGTCAGCTCAAAGAGCTATTAGATAAACTTGAGGGTGCTAAAGAACATACTCTTGCCAAATCAAAATATGATAGCCTTGAAACACAAATCAAGGCAGTACAAGATGTAAATGCTCAATTTGAAACACCAGCGATTACAGATGGTGTTCTAGATACAAATGCTAAAGTAAAGGCAGATGCTAAATTTACCGAAGTTAAGACTGGGAATACTGAAATTGATAAACTGCTAGATAAGGCTATTAGTCTCGGTAAGAGTCAACTTTCAAGTTCTACAAGCTCTAGCAGTAGTCAATCAAGTTCATCAAGTCAAACAGAGTCAAACTCAGCAACTGAAAGCAATGCTAGTAGTTCTGCTAATGCATCAACTTCAGCGGGTGAAACAGCCTCAGCAAATAATATCCTTAATAGTGGACTAGCAAGCAATGGTGTGAACCTACAAAGAAGTGTCAGTCGAGTACCGTACAATCAAGCTGCTGTTAGTGATAGTAGTAATCCTGCTTGGACTTTTGCAGATGGTGTCCTTGAACGAATTCTTGAGACTTCGCGTGCGCGTGGCTACATTATAGGCAACCAATATATTTTGGAACCTGTGAATATTGTTAATGGTAATGGCTACTATAATCTTTATAAACCAGATGGTACCTATCTCTTTACCATTAATTGTAAGACAGGTTACTTTGTAGGGAATGGTTCTGGACATGCGGATGATTTAGACTACTAGTCAAATTGTTACAAAATTCTTTCTTTTCACAGATAAACATGATAAAATAAAACATATTAAACAAGAGGAGTGTCACATGACAAAAGCTAACTTTGGTGTTGTTGGTATGGCCGTAATGGGTCGTAACCTTGCCCTTAATATTGAATCCCGTGGTTATACAGTTGCTATTTATAACCGTAGTAAAGAAAAAACTGAAGATGTGATTGCTTGCCATCCTGATAAAAACTTCGTGCCAAGCTATGATATCGAAAGCTTCGTAAATTCAATTGAAAAACCACGTCGTATCATGCTTATGGTTCAAGCAGGACCTGGTACAGATGCGACGATTCAAGCCCTTCTTCCACACTTGGATAAAGGTGATATTTTGATCGACGGAGGAAACACTTTCTATAAAGATACCATCCGTCGTAATGAAGAATTGGCGAACTCAGGTATCAACTTTATCGGTACTGGTGTATCTGGTGGTGAAAAAGGTGCCCTTGAAGGTCCTTCTATCATGCCTGGTGGACAAAAAGAAGCTTACGACTTGGTGGCTGATGTTCTTGAAGAAATCTCAGCTAAAGCACCAGAAGATGGAAAACCATGTGTGACCTACATCGGTCCTGATGGAGCTGGTCACTATGTGAAAATGGTCCACAATGGTATCGAGTACGGTGATATGCAATTGATCGCAGAAAGCTACGATCTTATGCAACACTTGCTTGGTCTTTCTGCAGAAGATATGGCTGAAATCTTTACTGAGTGGAACAAGGGTGAATTGGACAGCTACTTGATTGAAATTACAGCTGATATCCTTGGACGCAAAGACGATGAAGGTCAAAATGGACCAATCGTAGACTACATTCTTGATGCTGCAGGTAACAAAGGAACTGGTAAATGGACTAGCCAATCAGCGCTTGACCTTGGTGTGCCATTGTCACTCATTACTGAGTCAGTATTTGCTCGTTACATCTCTACTTACAAAGAAGAGCGTGTACATGCTAGCAAGGTGCTTCCAAAACCAGCTGCTTTCAAATTTGAAGGAGATAAGGCTGAGTTGATTGAAAAAATCCGCCAAGCCCTTTACTTCTCAAAAATCATCTCATACGCACAAGGTTTTGCTCAATTGCGTGTAGCTTCTAAAGAAAACAACTGGAACTTGCCATTTGCAGATATCGCTTCTATCTGGCGTGATGGATGTATCATCCGTTCACGTTTCTTGCAAAAGATCACAGATGCATACAACCGTGATGCAGATCTTGCTAACCTTCTTTTGGATGAGTACTTCTTGGACGTAACTGCTAAGTACCAACAATCTGTTCGTGATATTGTAGCTCTTGCTGTTCAAGCTGGAGTACCAGTACCAACATTCTCAGCAGCTATTACTTACTTTGATAGCTACCGTTCAGCTGATCTTCCAGCTAATTTGATCCAAGCGCAACGTGACTACTTTGGTGCCCACACTTACCAACGTAAAGACAAAGAAGGAACCTTCCACTACTCTTGGTATGACGAAAAATAAGTAGGTCAGCCATGGGGAAACGGATTTTATTACTTGAGAAAGAAAGAAATCTAGCTCATTTTTTAAGTCTGGAACTCCAAAAAGAGCAATACCGAGTTGATCAGGTAGAAGAGGGACAAAAAGCCCTCTCCATGGCTCTTCAGACAGACTATGACTTGATTTTACTGAATGCTCATCTAGGGGATATGACAGCCCAGGATTTTGCAGATAAGTTGAGTCGAACCAAGCCAGCTGCGGTGATCATGATCTTGGACCATCGAGAAGAATTGCAAGACCAACTTGAAACAATCCAGCGTTTCGCTGTTTCATACATCTATAAACCAATCATTATTGATGATTTGGTCAGTCGTATTTCAGCTATCTTCCGAGGTCGAGATTTCATCGACCAACACTGTAGTCAGATGAAAGTTCCGACAGCTTATCGTAATCTGCGTATGGATGTTGAACACCATACAGTCTATCGTGGCGATGAAATGATTGCTCTCACTCGTCGTGAATATGACCTCTTAGCTACACTCATGGGCAGTAAGAAAGTCTTAACTCGTGAACAATTGCTAGAGAGCGTCTGGAAGTATGAAAGTGCTACAGAGACCAATATCGTAGATGTCTATATCCGATATCTACGGAGCAAGATTGATGTCAAAGGTCAAAAGAGCTACATCAAAACAGTGCGTGGTGTTGGTTATACCATGCAGGAATAGAAAGCAGTTGCAGTTGTGTAACTGCTTTTTTGATCTTTAAATAAACGAACATCTTTATCGAAAATTTCATGAGGCTTGGCTGTGCTGTCTATCAGTTTATTTTTTAAACAAATTGATCAGTCTTAACTTCAAGTTCAAAGCAAACTTTGAGTAGATTCTTGTTGGTTTAAACTTAATATATTGACGAAAGCAAAGACATTTGCTATAATCATTTTGGAGGATAAAAGAATGAAATTTTTGAAAAAAATGATGCAAGTCGGTCTAGCAGTCTTCTTCTTTAGTCTGTTAGCAACTAGTACAGTATTTGCGGACACTACAGGTGGACAGTTTGTCGATAAGGACAATAGAAAATATTATATAAAAGATGACCATAAAGCAATCTATTGGCATAAAATAGACGGTAAAACTTACTATTTTGGTGATAAAGGAGAAATGGTAGTTGGCTGGCAATATATAGAAATTCCTGGAACAGGTTATCGTGATGATTTATTAGATAGCCAACCAGTTAATGAAATCGGTCTTCAACACAAGTGGTACTATTTTGATAAAGATGGCGTACTACAAGAGTTTGTTGGCTGGCAACAATTAGAGGCTAAGTATTCGTTAACTGTTGGCAAAAAGCATGGTGAAGGCTTTGAAGGCCCAGAAGTTCTTAAATTAGCAAACTACTACTTTGATCAAGATCACTCATTAAAAACAGGTTGGCTTTATGATCAGTCTAACTGGTATTACCTAGCAAAAACAGGTTCTTCAGGAAAAGACTACCTTGGTGGAGAAAGACGTGCTGGCTGGATTAACGACAATTCAACTTGGTACTATCTTGATCCAACAACTGCTGCAATGCAAACTGGTTGGCAATATCTTGGTAATAAGTGGTATTATCTCCGTTCATCAGGTGCTATGGCGACAGGTTGGTATCTAGATGGTTCAACTTGGTATTATTTAGATGCTCAAAACGGTGATATGAAAACTGGCTGGATTTATGTCGGTAATACTTGGTATTATCTTCGGTCGTCAGGAGCTATGGTGACAGGCTGGTTCCAAGTTAATGGTAAATGGTACTATGCCTATAGTTCAGGTGCCTTAGCTGTGAATACTACAGTAGGTGGCTACTACGTTAATTATAATGGCGAGTGGGTACAATAATGAAAACAAGCGATTGTGAAAGGAAACAATCGCTTTTTTTGTGAAAATATAATAAAATAGAAAGGAATAAAGTTCTAAAATTTTATCTAGAAAAAGACGCTTTTCGTCTGATAGTAGGATTAAATGACAAAAGAAGTTGGTGTCGGTCAGGCACATAGTAAAATTATCTTAATCGGAGAGCATGCAGTGGTTTATGGCTACCCAGCCATTTCTTTGCCTCTTTTAGAGGTTGAAGTGACTTGTCGGGTGGTTCCAGCAGCGACACCATGGCGTCTTTTTGAAGAGGACACCTTGTCTATGGCTGTGTATGCTTCTCTCGAGTATCTAAATATCAAAGATGCTTGCATCCGTTGTCAAATTGACTCGGCTATTCCGGAAAAGCGGGGAATGGGGTCTTCAGCAGCCATTAGCATTGCAGCCATTCGAGCAGTATTTGATTATTACCAAGCGGAACTTCCGCATGATGTATTAGAAATTTTGGTTAATCGGGCGGAGATGATTGCCCATATGAATCCTAGTGGTTTAGATGCCAAGACTTGTCTTAGTGACCAGCCTATTCGTTTTATCAAGAATGTTGGTTTTGAAGAATTAACCATGGATTTGTCAGCTTATCTGGTTATTGCAGATACTGGAGTTTATGGACATACTCGTGAAGCTATCCAAGTTGTTGAGAGCAAGGGCAAGAATGCCTTACCTTTCTTGCATGCGCTAGGAGAGTTGACCCAAGAAGCAGAAGAAGCGATAAAAACAAAAGATGCCGTGAAGCTGGGAGAAATTCTAACCAAAGCTCATGGAAATCTAAAAGAAATCGGAGTTAGTAGCCCTGAGGCAGATGCCTTGGTTGAAACTGCCCTTGAACATGGTGCTCTAGGTGCCAAGATGAGTGGTGGTGGTCTAGGTGGCTGTATCATTGCCTTGGCTGCTAATGTCAGTCAAGCACAAGAACTCGCAGAAAGATTAGAAGAGAAAGGAGCTGTTCAGACATGGATCGAAAGCCTGTAACAGTACGTTCCTATGCCAATATTGCTATTATCAAATATTGGGGTAAGAAAGCAGAAAAAGAGATGGTTCCTGCGACTAGCAGTATCTCTCTAACCTTAGAAAATATGTATACGGAGACGACACTTTCACCTTTGCCAGCAGATGCTAGGTCAGATGAGTTTTACATCAATGGTCAGTTGCAAAACGAAGCTGAGCATGTCAAAATGAGTAAAATCATTGACAGCTACCGTCCTGAAGGAGCAGGTTTTGTTCGTATCGATACCAAGAACAATATGCCAACAGCGGCAGGTCTTTCTTCAAGTTCCAGTGGCTTATCTGCCCTGGTCAAAGCCTGCAATGCTTACTTCCAATTAGGATTAGATCGTAAAGAGTTGGCCTTAGAAGCTAAATTTGCATCGGGTTCTTCATCTCGTAGTTTTTATGGCCCCTTAGCAGCTTGGGACAAGGATAGTGGAGAGATTTATCCAGTCGAGACTGACTTGAAACTAGCTATGATCATGTTGGTCTTGGAAGACCAGAAAAAACCAATCTCTAGTCGGGATGGTATGAAACTCTGTGTGGAAACTTCGACAACATTTGATGAGTGGATTCGTCAGTCTGAACAAGACTACAAGGATATGTTGGTCTACCTCAAGGAAAATGACTTTAAAAAAGTTGGAGAATTGACAGAGAAGAACGCTCTCGCAATGCATGCTACTACAAAAACTGCAACTCCATCCTTCTCTTACCTGACGGATGCGAGTTATGAGGCTATGGATTTTGTTCGTCAGCTTAGAGAACAAGGTGAATCTTGCTACTTTACTATGGATGCGGGGCCTAATGTAAAGGTTCTTTGTTTAGAAAAAGACTTGGAACATCTATCAGAACTCTTAGGTCAACGCTATCGCTTAATCGTTTCAAAGACAAAGGATTTGAGCCAAGATGACGATTGTTAAAACTTGTGGGAAGCTCTATTGGGCTGGTGAGTATGCCATCTTAGAACCAGGACAGTTGGCACTAATAAAGGCTATACCCATCTATATGACGGCTGAGATTACAGCATCTGATACTTATCGACTCTACTCAGATATGTTTACCTATGGTGTGGACATGCGACCGGATTCTTCCTATGCCTTGATTCAAGAAACAGTTGCTTTGGTGGAGGAGTATCTGACTAATCAAGGGGTTGACTTGCAGCCATTTTCCTTAGAGATTCGTGGGAAAATGGAACGTGAAGGTAAGAAGTTTGGCCTAGGTTCTAGTGGTAGTGTCGTTGTTTTGGTTATCAAGGCTATGCTTGTTTTCTATGAAAGAACAGCTGAAAGAGACCTCTTGTTTAAACTGGCGAGTGCAGTTCTTCTCAAACGTGGAGACAATGGCTCTATGGGAGACATCGCCTGTATCGTTTCAGAAGACCTAGTCCTCTATCAGTCTTTTAATCGAGAAACAGTTGCACAATGGTTAGAAAAGGAAGACTTGCCAAGTGTATTGGCACATGATTGGGGCTTTTCTATTAGGAATGTTGAACCAGCCTTGAAATTTGATTTTCTGGTGGGTTGGACCAAGGAAGTAGCTGTGTCTAGTCATATGGTCAAGCAAATCAAGAATAATATGAACGCTAGCTTTTTGCAGGCTTCAAAAGAAACTGTAGCTAACTTGGTAAAGGCTTTGCAGACAGGTCAAGAAGAAACCATTATTGCCTTGTTAGAACAAGCCAGCCAACTTTTAGAAGGCTTGAGTTCAGATATTTACACACCTTCTCTCAGACAATTAAAAGATGCCAGCAGAAACTTAAAAGCTGTTGCTAAAAGTAGTGGTGCTGGTGGTGGAGACTGTGGGATAGCCCTCAGTTTTGTCCAAGATTCGACCACATTACTGAAAAAACGCTGGGCTGATCTTGGGATTGAGCTCTTGTATCAAGAAAGGATAGGACATGACGACAAATCGGAAGGATGAACACATCCGCTATGCCCTTGAACAAAAAAGTACTTATAATAGTTTTGATGAGGTGGAGTTAATCCACTCCTCACTACCCTTATACGACATCGATGAGATTGATCTTTCGACAGAATTTGCAGGGCGCAAATGGGACTTTCCTTTTTATATAAATGCCATGACAGGCGGTAGTGACAAGGGCAGAGAAATCAATCAAAAATTGGCTCAGGTGGCAGAGGCTTGTGGGATTTTATTTGTGACAGGTTCTTACAGCGCTGCACTTAAGGATCCATCAGATGATTCTTTTTCCGTGAAGTCAAATCATCCTGACCTCCTTCTTGGAACCAATATTGGCTTGGATAAACCTGTTGAACTGGGGCTACAAACGGTCCAAGAGATGAATCCCCTTCTCTTGCAAGTCCATGTTAATGTTATGCAGGAATTGCTCATGCCAGAAGGTGAGCGTCAATTTAGATTATGGCAAAGTAATCTGAAAGATTATGCTGATCAAATCTCAGTTCCTCTTGTTTTAAAAGAAGTCGGCTTTGGTATGGATGTTAAGACTATTGCTAAGGCATACGAGATAGGAATACGTACAGTTGATTTGTCTGGTCGTGGGGGAACTAGCTTTGCCTATATCGAAAATCGTCGTAGCGGTCAACGGGACTACCTCAATGATTGGGGGCAATCGACCATGCAAACCCTTCTAAATGCCCAAGACTGGAAAGACAAGATGGACCTTTTGGTAAGTGGAGGGGTGCGCAATCCACTAGATATTATCAAATGCCTGGTCTTTGGAGCCAAAGCAGTTGGGCTTTCACGCACCATGTTAGAGTTAGTTGAAAACTACCCAGTGGATGTCGTTATTACTATTGTTGAAAGCTGGAAGGAAGACCTACGTCTAATCATGTGTGCCCTTAATTGTAAAAGAATCGAGGATTTGCAAGAGGTCGACTATCTCCTTTACGGAAAATTAAAAGAAGCAAAAGACCAAATGTGAGGAGGTCGGGATTTTTATCCCGATCTTTTTATCATTCCTCAGACTGATGTGACTTTTTGGTTTTGTGATACAATAAAATAGAGAGGACGGATACATGCGAAAATTTCAAATTTTTCTATTTATTGAAGCTTGTTTATTAACAGGAGCTCTGATTATGATGGTATCAGAGCATTTTTCCCGTTTTCTGCTGATCTTGCTCTTGTTTTTACTGCTGATTCGATACTATACTGGAAGACAGGGAAATAACCTCATATTAGTGGCAGTGAGCATCCTATTTTTCTTTATCATCATGCTCAATCCCTTTGTCATTATGGCTATCTTTGTGGCCTTGATATATAGCCTGTTCTTACTTTATCCTATGATGAACCAGGAAAGAGAAGATACCAATTTGATTTTTGAAGAGGTAGTGACGGTGAAGAGGGAGAAAAATCGCTGGTTTGGGAATCTTCATCACTTCTCAAGCTACCAGACTTGCCGTTTTGATGATATCAATCTTTTTCGTCTCATGGGGAAGGATACCATTCATCTAGAACATGTAATTTTGAGCAATCATGATAATGTCATCATTTTGAGAAAACTGGTCGGTACGACTAGAATTATCGTACCAGTGGATGTAGAAGTCAGCCTTAGTGTTAATTCTCTGTACGGAGATTTAACCTTCTTTGATCAGCCTAAGCGAGCTTTGCGCAATGAACAATTCCATCAAGAAACCAGGGATTATCTCAAAAGTCCAAAGAGTGTTAAGATTCTTTTGACAACCATGGTTGGAGATGTTGAGGTGGTGCGAGGATGAAAAAACAACCTTATATTTTAATAGGTCTCACCTCGTTTCTCTTTGTTGCTTTTCTATTTCGAAGCATTTTTAAAGTTCTGGATTTAGAGTGGACTTCTCTCTTTCAAGATTTAGAAAAGACAGAAAAAGTCCTATTTCTGGCTTTAATGTTTAGTGCTGCCTTGGCATTTTTATTAGTCCTATTCTGGACAATTGTTGATGAAATTTCAAGAAGAAGAATCCAAGCAAATCTTAAACGTCTGCTAGCTGGCAAAGATATTGAAAGTCTAGGAGATGCTGACTTAGACGCAAGTTTTAGAAACTTGTCAGGAAAGCTTGGTTTGTTGACAGAAGCTATTCAAAAAGCAGACAATCAGGCCTTGGTCAAAGAAGAAGAAATTGTTGAAAAGGAGCGCAAGCGAATCGCACGTGACTTGCATGATACGGTCAGCCAAGAAATTTTTGCTGCCCATATGATTTTATCGGGACTCAGTCAACAAGCTTCCAAATTAGACCGAGAGAAGATGCAAACACAACTCCAAAGTGTGACTGCCATTTTAGAGACAGCTCAAAGAGACTTGCGCATTCTTCTTTTGCATTTACGACCAATTGAACTGGAACAAAAAAGCTTGGTGGAGGGGATTCAGCTACTCCTCAAAGAGCTAGAAGAAAAAAGTGAGCTGAAGGTAAGCTTTAAATATCAGGTAACTGCACTACCTAAAAAGATTGAAGAGCATGTCTTCCGTATTGTCCAAGAATTGATTAGTAATACACTTCGTCATGCCCAAGCTTCATGTCTAGATGTTTACCTTTATCAAACGGAAACAGGTTTGCAGTTGAAGGTTGCAGACAATGGTCGCGGTTTTCAGCTAGATGATGTTGATGAACTAAGCTATGGTCTACGCAATGTCAAAGAACGAGTGGAAGATATGGCTGGGACAGTACAATTGATGACGGCTCCTAAGCAGGGTTTGGCAGTGGATATCCGCATTCCCTTGCTTGAGTGACTAACAAAAGGAAATGAAATGAAACTATTATTAGTAGATGACCACCAAATGGTGCGTCTGGGTTTAAAAAGTTATTTTGAATTACAAGATGATGTAGAGGTTGTAGGAGAAGCAACCAATGGTGCGGAAGGAATTTCTATGGCCTTGGAGCTTCGTCCAGATGTGATTGTCATGGATATTGTCATGCCTGAAGTCAATGGGATTGATGCAACACTAGCTATTCTCAAAGAATGGCCAGAAGCTAAAATATTAATCGTGACCTCTTACCTAGACAATGAAAAAATCATGCCGGTCTTGAATGCTGGAGCTAGAGGTTATATGCTCAAGACGTCCAGTGCAGATGAATTGTTACACGCTGTTCGTAAGGTGGCGGTTGGAGAGCTAGCCATTGAACAAGAGGTAAGTAAGAAGGTAGAGTATAACCGCAATCATATTGAACTACATGAAGATCTGACAGCTCGTGAACGAGATGTCCTTCAACTAATCGCTAAGGGCTATGAAAATCAGCGGATTGCAGATGAATTGTTCATTTCCCTTAAGACAGTGAAAACTCATGTTTCTAATATTCTTGCCAAACTTCAGGTTAGTGACCGCACCCAGGCAGCAGTATATGCCTTTCAGCATCACTTAGTAGGGCATGAGGATTTCTAGAGGAATCTTTTGGAGTGAAATCATAATTCTCTGTTCCAAAGGTAATTTTTTCTTTGAAATAAGTTTTTAATACTTTTTCTTGGTAAATTGGATACATTTAGCCATAAAACAGTGATTTAGAATTAGCAAGTATCTCAAGCAGTACTGAAAACTCGGTTCTGACTTGAAAAAAGTTACTAGTATATGATATAATAGACTGTATTTAAAAAATTTTAAGGAGAAATGACAGAATGTCTGTATCATTTGAAAACAAAGAAACAAACCGTGGTGTCTTGACTTTCACTATCTCTCAAGACCAAATCAAACCAGAATTGGATCGTGTATTTAACTCAGTAAAGAAATCTCTTAATGTTCCTGGTTTCCGTAAAGGTCATCTTCCACGTCCTATCTTCGACCAAAAATTTGGTGAAGAGTCACTTTACCAAGACGTTATGAACGCTCTTTTGCCAAACGCTTATGAAGCAGCTGTAAAAGAAGCTGGTCTTGAAGTAGTTGCACAACCAAAAATTGATGTAACTTCAATGGAAAAAGGTCAAGATTGGGTTATCACTGCTGAAGTTGTTACAAAACCAGAAGTTAAATTGGGTGACTACAAAAACCTTGAAGTATCAGTTGATGTAGAAAAAGAAGTAACAGATGCTGACGTTGAAGAGCGTATCGAACGTGAACGCAACAACTTGGCTGAATTGGTGATCAAAGAAGGTGCTGCTGAAAACGGCGACACTGTTGTGATCGACTTCGTTGGTTCTATCGACGGTGTTGAATTTGACGGTGGAAAAGGTGAAAACTTCTCACTTGGACTTGGTTCAGGTCAATTTATCCCTGGTTTCGAAGATCAATTGGTTGGACACTCAGCTGGTGAAACTGTAGACGTTATCGTAACATTCCCAGAAGATTATCAAGCAGAAGACCTTGCTGGTAAAGAAGCTAAATTCGTGACAACTATCCATGAAGTAAAAGCTAAAGAAGTTCCAGCTCTTGACGATGAGCTTGCAAAAGATATTGATGAAGAAGTTGAAACACTTGGTGAATTGAAAGAAAAATACCGCAACGAATTGGCTGCTGCTAAAGAAGAAGCATACAAGGATGCAGTTGAAGGTGCAGCGATCGATAAAGCAGTTGAAAATGCTGAAATCGTAGAACTTCCAGAAGAAATGATTCACGAAGAAGTTCACCGTTCAGTAAATGAATTCCTTGGAAACTTGCAACGTCAAGGTATCAACCCTGACATGTACTTCCAAATCACTGGAACTACTCAAGAAGACCTTCACAAACAATACGAAGCAGAAGCTGAGTCACGTACGAAGACTAACCTTGTTATCGAAGCAGTTGCGAAAGCTGAAGGATTTGACGCTTCAGAAGAAGAAATCCAAAAAGAAATCGAGCAGTTGGCTGCAGACTACAACATGGAAGTTGCACAAGTACAAAGCTTGCTTTCAGCTGAAATGTTGAAACACGATATCGCAGTGAAAAAAGCTGTTGAATTGATCACAAGCACTGCAACAGTAAAATAATCTTTACAAGATAAAAGCCCACCGGATTCGGTGGGTTTTCTTGTACTTTATTTTCCGAAAAATTCCTGCAGGTCTTCTTGGCTAATCCCAATCATGGCTGGAATATTAGACCAGTTGTCTTCGGTTAGAATATAGGATTGTTCAGTGTCTGTTGAGATGGCAGTATCGGTAGCAAGTTGGTTTGTTTCCTCGGGGTTCTGCATTAGGTCAGCGAAACGTTCAATCAGATAGGTCTTACGAGCTGTTCCGATATGTTGAGTTGCATAGTCAAAGGCCTGTATTTCGCCTAGTAGGATCAGCTTGCTTTTGGCCCGAGTGATAGCAGTGTAGATGAGATTACGCTCTAACATGCGCTTGCTTGCACTGGTGATAGGTAGAATAACGACGGGAAACTCGCTACCCTGAGACTTGTGGATACTCATGGCATAGGCTAAGCGGATCTTGTACCATTCATTTCGAGGATAGGAAACCTCGTTACCATCAAAATCGATGACAATCTCATCCTGCTTGGATTCGGTGTATTTTCCTGGAATCAAGTCTGTGATATAGCCTAAGTCTCCGTTAAAGACATTGACCTCTGCATCGTTGACTAGGTGAATAACCTTATCTCCTGTTCGATAGTGACACTGAGGAGCTTCAAAGCTAAGCTGGTCTTTTTGTGGAGGATTAAGGAGGTCTTGCATGAGCTGGTTGATGGCATCAATACCTGCAGTTCCACGGTACATAGGGGCAAGAACCTGAATGTCGCGAGCAGGGATGCCACTTCTGATAGCAGCACCTAGGATTTTTTCAATGCTAGCAGGGATATGGATACTAGCGATTTCAAAGTAGGAGCGGTCTGCTTTTTTCTGGGTAAAATCTGCAGGTAATATTCCCTGGCGAATCTGACTTGCAAGAGTGACGATGGTAGATTCTTCGCTCTGACGGTAGATTCTTTCCAAACGTGTTTGAGGGATGGTTGGTATCTGGAGTAAATCTGCTAGGACTTGTCCAGGACTGACAGAAGGCAGCTGGTCGCTATCACCCACGATGAGAATTTTACTGTTTGAAGAGATGTTGGAGAAGAGCTGGTTGGCCAGCCAAGTATCTACCATCGAAAACTCGTCAACAATGATAAAGTCAGCATCCAGATAATCTTCCAGATGGCTAGTGTCGTCATCTCCAGTCATACCCAGGTGGCGGTGAATGGTAGCACTAGGTAAGCCTGTCAGCTCATTCATGCGACGGGCTGCGCGACCAGTAGGAGCAGCTAGGAGAATGGGTAGATTGCTCTTTTTCTTGAGATCCAGTCCTTCTAAAAGAGCATAGACAGCGATAATGCCATTGATAACAGTGGTCTTACCAGTACCAGGTCCACCTGTAAGTATAAAGACCTTGTTTTGGATAGCATCGCAGATGGCCTGTTTTTGAATACTATCATACTTAATCCCCAGTTCTTCCTCAACAGTTGTGATATGGTCTTGAATAGTCTCTAGATCCTGTTTTTTACTTTGACCTTTTTCGAGGATTCTGATGAGATGACTACGAATCCCTTCTTCTGCAAAAAAGAGGCTATTATCAAAGATTTTGGTATCAATCTGCTGGACCTTATCTTCTTCAATCAGATAAGCAAGCTCTTGGGCAACTTGACTCGGATCTAGTTCGACTGGACGGGAGGATTCCAGAAGGTTGAGGGTTTGCTCCAACAAGTCCCTAGCTTCCAGATAGGTATCTCCTGTCTCCATGCAACCTTGAAAGAGACTATGGACAAGACCCGCACGGAAGCGCTCAGGAGCTTGGCTTTCAATTCCCAGTTCTTGGGCCAATTGGTCAGCGATGGTAAATCCCAAACCCTTGATATCCTCGACCAGTTGATAGGGATAGTTCTCGACAATCTCTAGCGTTTCTTCCTTGTAAAAGTCTTGGATCTGAAAGGCTAGCTTATTTGGGATGCCGTAATTAGCTAGTTTGGCTAAGACCATCTCTGTTCCGTAATTAAGACGAAGGGTTGAGACAAAGGCTTCACGATTTTTAGCAGAGAGGCCAGAGATAGACTGGAGTTTGTCTGGATTTTCTAAGATTTTGTCAATAGTGTTATCTCCGTAAATATCCACAATTTTCTGGGCTGTTTTGAGTCCAATTCCCTTGAAATGACTGCTGGAGAAATACTTGACCAAGCCCTTACTAGTCGGCTTGGCTCTTTCATAGCGAGTCATTTGTAGTTGTTCACCATATTTGGAGTGTTGGACGATTTGTCCCCAAAAAGTGTATTCCTCTCCTTCAATGATATCAGCCATGGTACCTGTGACAATGATTTCATAATCATCAAAGTCTTCAGCATTGGTATCATCAATATCTAGGAGCAAAATACGGAAAAAATTGCTGACATTTTCAAAAATAATGCGTTCAATGGTGCCTGAAAAATAAACTTCCATAAAATTCCTTACAATAATTTCTGAGAAAATGTATCCCAGATTTAGTCAAAATAGAATGAGAAGAGGCTGAGATGGGAAATTCTCGGCCTCTTCCTAGTTTTTAAAATGTTCCGATACGCTTGAGTGGCCAGAAGCGGAATTTGGCTTCACCAGTGATATCTTTTGCCTTAAAGGTACCAACATGTCGACTGTCGCTAGATACCAGACGGTCATCACCCAGTAGGAGGTATTCTCCTTCTGGAACAGTAAAGGTAAAGCTAGTGTTGTAATTAACATCTAGGGTAAAGGCCTGAGCCTTTTGAGCTAAAGTTCTAAAGTATTCTCCCTTTTTGCCGTCCCAACCAGTTCCAGTATAAGTGCTTTGGAGTTTATCTTCCTTGAAACGCTTAAGGTATTCTGCTAAATAGGGCTCATCAGTTTCTTGACCATTGATATAGAGCTTGTCGCTTTCGTAACGGATAGTATCTCCTGGCATACCAATGACCCGTTTAACGATATCCTTGTTCCCATCGTCTTCATGAGCAACCACAATATCAAAACGATTGATTGGGAGATGTTTAACTACAAAGAGGATTTCTCCATCTGCCAGGGTAGGATCCATAGAATGTCCTTCTACGCGGACATTGCTCCAGAGAAAGAGACGGCTAAGACCTACTAGTGTAATAAGTAGGAAGATAACTCCCCACTCTTTTAAAAATGATTTTAAATATTTCATAATTTACCTTTCTAGCATTTTTTTTGCTTTTTCAGTATTTTTAAAGTGTAGTTTGGCGCAGAAGTTGAGTCCCTGCATACCATAGGCACGAAGGATTTGGCTAGCTACCTTATCAGAAGCCGTTCCAGCCCCACTTGGAAGTTGATAACCAAGTTCTCTACCCAGATTTTCGAGATTTTCTAGAAAGAGATCACGTGCAATGATAGAACTTACTGCGACAGCCAAGTATTTGCCTTCAGCTTTTTCCTCCAGACTGACTGGATTAGAAAAGTGATTAGCTTCATTTTTTAAGTACTTCTCATAGTTTTGAGGACTAGTAAAGGCATCGATCACAATCTTTTCTGGCTGGACTCCCTTTTGGAGGAGGAGAAAAATCGCTTGATTATGCAGAGCTACTTTTACGGAAACGGCATTGTAGCGCTCACCGATGACTTCATTATACTTGCTTGGAGAAAGCAGTAGAGCTTGGTGCTGAATTTTTTCCTTAAGCAGAGGAGCAAGCTGACGAATCTTTTGGTCTGTCAGAGTCTTAGAATCCCCTACACCTAATTTTCGCAGAAAGTCATGCTGGTCAGGAGTCACAAAGGATGCTACTACAGCCAGACCACCAAAGTAGGAACCATTTCCTACTTCGTCAGTTCCAATCATCGGAAAGTTTTGTCCACTAGCTACTGGGCTGATCTGATAACCAAAAAAGCTGGCGTAACGTTCAGCAGCTTCTCCCTGCAAGAGGACTTTCCCAGATGTATAGATGGAAACACTTGCCTGCGGAAGCTTGAAAAAGTAGCGAATATATGGGTTTTTACTTGGAGCGAGGTTTTTTTCATGCTTTTGAACAAAGGCTTGGATTTCCTTTTCGCTCGGAGTTAATGTAATACTTGCCATAACTCTTATTGTACCATAAAAGCCGTAGAATTGGTAAAAACTGACAAACTAAGTGAAATTTGGTATAATATCGTGAGGTGAATTTTATGGCAAATTTAAATCGATACAAGTTTACATTCGGAAAAAAAACATTGACCCTTACAACTGAGCATGACAATCTCTTTATGGAGGAAATTGCCAAGGTCGCAACAGAAAAATATGAAGCAATTAAAGAGCAAATGCCTGGGGCGGATGATGAGACAATCGCTATTTTATTAGCAGTTAATAGCTTGTCAACTCAACTCAGTCGTGAGATTGAATTTGATGATAAGGAACAAGAATTAGACGCCCTCCGTCATCAAGTTGTAGCGACTAAACAAGAACAGAGCAAGATTGAGGATTCCCTATGATTTCCGTCCTTCTCTTATTGGTTCTTGCATGGAGCTTTTATATCGGTTATCGTAGAGGTTTGGTTCTACAGATTTACTATTTTGTAGCAACTGTGATTTCAGCTCTTCTTGCAGGAAATTTTTATCAATCTTTAGGGAAACAATTTGATTTGTTGATTCCATATGCAAGTCCACAGGAAGGGCAGGGAACCTTCTTTTTCCCATCCGATCAACTTTTCCAACTGGACAAGGTCTTTTATGCAGGGATTGGTTACCTCTTAGCCTTTACTATATTTTATTGCATTGGTCGTTTGGTGGGTCTCTTTCTTAATCTTCTACCGACTAAAAAGCTAGAGGGCCAATATTTCCGTATAGGTGCAGGAGTTTTATCAGTGGCCGTGACCTTATTTGTCCTCCAGATGATACTGACCATTCTTGCGACTGTTCCTTTACAAATTGTTCAAAATTCACTTGAAAACAGTTTTGTAGCTAAACATATCATCCAGAGTGTTCCCATCACTAGTCATGTGATTAAACAACTTTGGGTAACCAAAATAATCGGATAAAAGGGCGGGAACAATTCCTAGCCTTTTGTTTACAATTTCCTACTCTTCGGAAATCAAATTCAAACCACGTCAGCTTCGCCTTGCCGTACTCAAGTACAGCCTTCGGGTCGCTTCCTAGTTTGCTCTCTGATTTTCATTGAGTATCAATAGTTTAGGAGCCTTTTTGAAAAGAGTGAGAATTTTAAAAATTATTCGCTCATTACGAAGGAAAAGAAAATGAATAAAAAGATACTAGAAACATTAGAATTTAATAAGGTTAAGGCTTTATTTGAACCTCATCTTTTGACCGAGCAAGGACTAGTGCAGTTGAAAGAACTTGCTCCGACTGATAAAGGAGACAAGATTAAGCAAGCTTTTGCAGAGATGGAAGAAATGCAAGAGCTCTTTGTCGAACATCCTCACTTTAGCATTTCGGGAACAAAAGATATTGCTGCAACCTGCAAACGTTTAGAAATGGGAGCAGATCTCAACATCGAGGAATTCCTCCTTCTAAAGCGTGTCATATTTGCCAGTCGTGAGTTGAAGAATTTCTATGACAATCTTGAAAATGTACGTTTGGATCACCTGGCAAGTTGGTTTGAGAAACTTCATGATTTTCCACATTTACAAGGAAATTTACAAGCCATCAACGAAGCTGGATTTATTGAGAACTTTGCTAGTGAGGACTTGGCACGAATCCGTCGAAAAATCCATGATAGTGAAAGTCAAGTCAGAGATGTCTTGCAAGACCTTCTCAAGCAAAAGTCACAGATGTTGACTGAAGGTATCATCGCAAGTAGAAATGGTCGCCAAGTTCTTCCTGTAAAAAATACCTATCGTAACAAGATTGCTGGGGTCGTTCATGATATCTCTGCTAGTGGTAATACTGTCTATATCGAACCACGTGAAGTAGTCAAGCTAAGTGAAGAAATCGCAAGTCTTCGTGCAGATGAACGCTATGAGATGATGCGCATCCTCCAAGAACTCTCTGAAAGAGTAAGACCTCATGCAGCTGAAATCGCCAATGATGCTTGGATTATTGGACATTTGGATCTCATTCGTGCTAAGGTCCGCTTTATCCAAGATACGGAGGCAGTAGTACCTCAAGTATCTGAGGGACAGGAGATTCAACTTCTTCACGTTCGTCATCCCTTGGTGAAGAATGCTGTTGCCAATGATGTGCATTTTGGTCAGGATCTAACAGCTATTGTCATCACTGGTCCCAATACTGGTGGTAAGACCATCATGCTGAAGACTTTAGGTTTGACGCAGTTGATGGCCCAGTCTGGTCTGCCAATTCTAGCCGATAAGGGCAGTCGAGTAGGGATTTTCGAGGAGATTTTCGCAGATATCGGAGACGAACAATCCATTGAGCAAAGTCTGTCAACCTTCTCTAGTCACATGACTAATATCGTAGATATTCTTGGTAAGGTCAATCAAAACTCGCTCTTGCTTCTTGATGAGCTTGGAGCAGGAACAGATCCCCAAGAAGGTGCAGCCCTTGCCATGTCAATCCTAGAAGACTTGCGCTTGCGTCAGGTCAAGACTATGGCAACCACTCACTATCCTGAACTCAAGGCCTATGGTATTGAAACGACCTATGTTCAAAATGCAAGTATGGAATTTGATACAGCTAGCCTGCGCCCAACCTATCGCTTTATGCAGGGAGTTCCAGGTCGAAGCAATGCCTTTGAGATTGCTAAACGTCTAGGTTTGTCAGATGTTATTGTAGGTGACGCTAGTAAGCAAATTGACCAAGACAACGATGTTAATCGTATCATTGAACAATTGGAAGAGCAGACACTTGAAAGCCGAAAACGTCTTGAAAATATTCGTCAAGTCGAGCAAGAAAACCTCAAGATGAATCGTGCCCTTAAAAAACTTTATAACGAGCTCAATCGTGAGAAGGAAACAGAACTCAATAAGGCGCGTGAGCAAGCTGCTGAGATTGTTGACTTGGCTCTGGCTGAAAGTGACGATATTTTAAAAAATCTTCACAGTAAATCTCAACTGAAACCGCACGAGATTATCGAAGCCAAGGCTAAGCTCAAAAAATTAGCCCCTGAAAAAGTAGACCTTTCTAAAAATAAGGTTCTCCAAAAGGCTAAGAAAAAACGAGCTCCAAAAGTTGGAGATGATATTATCGTTTTAAGCTATGGTCAACGTGGTACCTTGACCAATCAACTCAAGGATGGTCGTTGGGAAGCACAGATTGGCTTGATTAAGATGACGCTTGAAGAAAAAGAGTTTGACTTGGTTCAAGCCCAGAAAGAAGCGCCAGTCAAGAAGAAACAAGTTAACGTCGTTAAACGTGCAGCAGGAAAAGGTCCACAAGCTCGACTAGACCTTCGTGGCAAACGCTACGAGGAGGCTATGGAAGCCTTGGATGCCTTTATAGACCAAGCCCTACTCAACAATATGGCCCAAGTCGACATCATCCATGGTATCGGTACAGGAGTCATCCGTGAAGGGGTAACTAAGTACCTACAAAGAAATAAACAGGTCAAGAGCTTTGGCTATGCACCACAAAATGCAGGCGGATCTGGCGCAACCATTGTAACCTTTAAGGGATAAAGCGAAACGAATGAAAATTATAATAAGATTTTCTGAAAATAATTGACAAGAGCTAAATTTTCTTGTAAAATAAGAAAAAATTAAATACAACACCGAATGAAGTTTAATAGAAGTGGAAAGTCCTTTGATTTTTCATGACTGTAAATGGACGGAACTCTGGAGAGACCGTAAAGGCACCGAAGGGGCAAGGCAGGCAACTGCTCAAACTCTCAGGTAAAAGGACAGAGCAATGATAGAGCGCTTTTTGGCATTTATCGATGCATTCCAGAGTACATGTTTTTAACATGTGCTCTTTCTTTTGGGGTTGAATAGATAGGAGAATGGTATGTTAAATTTGCTAAAAGAGCTAGATGCTCTAGTATGGGGACCACCCCTTTTAATTTTATTGGTTGGTACAGGGATTTACTTGACTCTTCGTTTAGAACTTTTACAAATCCTGCGTCTCCCTAAGGCCTTCCAGCTTATTTTTACCAAGGATAAGGGGCATGGAGATGTATCGAGCTTTGCTGCCTTGTGTACAGCCCTCGCAGCAACTGTTGGTACAGGAAATATTATCGGGGTTGCAACGGCTATCAAGGTTGGTGGACCAGGTGCTCTTTTTTGGATGTGGGTGGCTGCTTTCTTTGGAATGGCAACCAAGTATGCAGAAGGACTACTTGCTATCAAATATCGAACCAAGGATGATCATGGTGCGGTAGCAGGAGGACCGATGCATTATATCCTTCTAGGGATGGGCGAAAAATGGCGCCCTCTTGCAATCTTCTTTGCTGTAGCTGGAGTACTAGTTGCACTTTTGGGAATCGGTACTTTTACCCAAGTGAATTCCATTACAGAATCCGTGCAAAATACGGCTAGTATTGATCCGACAATTACTGCGATTGTTTTATCTATTTTTGTAGGGATTGCGGTCTTTGGTGGACTCAAGTCCATTTCTAAGGTATCAACTACAGTTGTTCCCTTTATGGCTATTATCTATATCTTGGGAACCTTGACAGTCATTTTCTTTAATATCGATAAAGTACCGGCAACACTTTCACTGGTTCTCACATCAGCTTTTAGTCCCATAGCTGCAGTGGGAGGATTTGCAGGAGCTAGTGTTCGGATGGCTATTCAAAATGGTGTGGCGCGTGGTGTCTTCTCAAACGAGTCGGGACTGGGTTCAGCTCCCATTGCGGCTGCGGCAGCTAAGACCAATGAACCGGTGGAGCAAGGTTTGATTTCCATGACAGGAACCTTTATTGATACCTTGATCATCTGTACCCTGACTGGTTTGACAATCTTGGTGACTGGGATTTGGAATGGTAATTTAGACGGGGTTGCCCTTACTCAGTCAGCTTTTTCTACAGTATTTTCTTTCTTTGGACCTGCTCTTCTAACAATCTTCTTGGTACTCTTTGCCTTTACTACGATTTTGGGATGGAACTATTACGGAGAGCGTTGTTTTGAATTTCTCTTTGGCGTTCGCTTTATCTGGCTTTATCGTGTGGTCTTTGTACTCATGGTCTTGCTGGGAGGATTTATCGAGCTGGATATGGTCTGGGTCATTGCGGATATTGTTAATGCCCTCATGGCTCTACCAAACTTGATTGCACTCTTAGCCTTATCACCAGTCGTTATCGCTGAGACGAAGAAGTATTTTGATAAATAAGCTAATCACACATCTGGTGTGATTTTTTTGTTTTCATAAAAATTTTTTATCAGTGCAATTTAAAATATATATTATGCAAGGTATAGATTCTGTGTTAGACTTATTGTCAACGAAAAGCTAATGAGTCATCAATCAAGGCAAGGATTTGTTCAGTAGGCTGATGAGATTTCGTAAGATTTTCGCAGAAACTATTTAATTACAAAATGAAAAGAGGTCCCCTTATGACAACATTTACTATCCATACAGTAGAATCAGCGCCAGCAGAAGTGAAAGAAGTTCTTGAAACGGTACAAAAGGACAACAATGGCTATATCCCAAATCTTATCGGTCTTTTGGCCAATGCCCCTACAGCCCTAGAAGCTTACCGAACTGTTGGAGCTATTAACCGTCGCAATAGTCTAACACCTGTAGAGCGCGAAGTGGTGCAAATCACTGCAGCCGTAACTAATGGTTGCGCCTTTTGCGTCGCTGGTCACACAGCCTTTTCTATCAAGCAAATCCAGATGAACGATGACCTACTTCAAGCCCTTCGCAATCGTACCCCAATCGAAAGCGATCCTAAGCTGGATACCCTAGCTAAGTTTACCTTGGCAGTTATCAATACCAAAGGGCGCGTAGGAGACGAAGCTCTTGGAGAATTCCTTGAAGCAGGCTATACGCAAGAAAATGCCTTAGATGTTGTTCTCGGTGTCAGTCTAGCAAGTCTTTGTAACTATGCTAACAACCTAGCTAACACACCGATTAATCCAGAATTACAACCTTATGCATAAGAGGAGGACAAAGTATGGGATTTTTTTCAGAAGAATTTTTAAGCTGGTTAGACCAGCACGCTGATGAAATTGACAAAAAATCATGTCAAGCTGGAGAAGAACTGATTGAGAAAATTGCTGCAGAAGGGGCCTTTCGTGTAGGGGTTCCCAAAGTTCTTGGAGGGCTAGGTGGAAATGATCAAGATGTTATCGATATCCTTGCTGAACTCGCTCAACATTCCTTAACAGCCTCCTTTATTTCATGGGGGCAACGAACTTTAATAGACAATATTCTTCATACTGATAATGCTTATTTCAAAGAAGTTTACTTGGAAAAACTCTTATCAGGAGAATATGCAGGTGCTACGGCCTTATCTAATGCAGTCAAGTATCTATCTGACTTAGAAGAACTAAATGTTCGAATCCTTGAAGAAAATGGGAATTATTACCTAAAAGGCCGACTTCCTTGGGTGACCAATGCTCGTAGGAATCGCTTCCTCACTATTTTTGTAGCAGGATTTGCAGATGACCCGAGCCAAAGTTACGTAGTAGCCGTACCATCGGACGCAGAAAACTTTAGTCGTTCCGAAGATTTGGAATTTGTTTCTCTCCAAGGAGGAAATACAGCAGCTCTGACTTTTAACAAGGTATCTTTAAAGGAAGAGTGGATTCTATCGAGGGATGCTCATCAATTTTTAGCGCAAAATCGTCCAGCCTTTTTAGGCTACCAATTTGGTTTAGCCTTTGGTTTGGCTGAGCGCTCACTCTCAGAAGTCGAAAAAGAATTGGGGAAAAGAGGTGTCTTGAAGGAAGAATGGCAGCATCAGGTCGAACAGTTAGATGATATTCGACATTCTCTCTATCAAGGACTATCTGAAGAGTCCTATTTCGTTAGAAATCCGCGTGAGCTATTCCAGTTACGAATTGATATTGTTGATGTTGTTGCTCAAAGTCTCTTGTTAGAACTACAAGCTGGTGGCGGTAGAGGATATTTTAGTAAATCGACATCCGGTTTCATACGTCGTTGGAATGAAGGCGCCTTTTTGCCAATTGTTTCTCCTAGTGCAGTGCAATTGCGACATATTCTAGCGACAAACTAACAATAAAGAAAATAAAAACGAGGTTTATCTTTTTAAACTTCGTTTTTTAATACTTCATTTAAGCGCTTTTATGCTATACTGATAATAACATGACTATTGGAGGTTCACATGAAAAAACTCCCCTTGGCCTTTTCAGGGTGCTTATTGGGATTGGCTGGAGCAGGCAATCTCATCCTGGATATTTTTCCACTATTATCGCACGTCTTTAGTTTGTCAGGCTTGATTTTATGGTTTTATTTTTTATACAGTCATCTTAGTGATTGGCAAGAGAGCCAGCAAGAACTTAAGAAAGCTCCTCTATTATCGGGAATGGCGACCTTTCCCATGGCAGGGATGATTTTATCAACCTATTTACTGCGAATCTTACCCACGAGTATGAGTATCATAGCGCAAGCTCTGTGGTGGTTTGCCTTTCTACTGGATGTAGGGTTAATCATCTACTTCACTAAAAATTATGTGCAGACTAAACCAAGAACGAACGCAACGCCAAGTTGGACAGTTCTTTATGTGGGGATAGCAGTAGCAAGCTTGACCTACACAGTGGTGGGTATAGTCGAGATTGCCTATGGCGCTTGGATTTTTGGCTTTACCTTAACCCTTTACCTTTATCCTCTGATTTATCAAGATTTGAAAAGTAATCCATTGCCACGGGCTTTACTGGGGCAAGAAGGAATTTATTGTGCTCCCTTTTCTCTACTGTTAGCAGCACTCGTTCGAATCGGAGGTTCAGCTCTTCATGGCTGGATTTTGCTAGTCATGATACTTGCATCGCAGGCTTTCTTTTTCTTTGTCCTCAGTCGTTTGCCAAGGATTTTAAAACAGGGATTTCAACCAGCTTTTTCAGCCCTAACCTTCCCAACTATCATCACAGCAACTTCATTGAAAATGGCCCAAGGCATTCTGCAGATTCCAGTCCTTAACCTCCTCGTTTGGCTGGAAACTATCATTTGTTTAACAATCCTTATCTATGTATTAGTAGAATATATGCGGTATTTAAGGAACTAAAAAAGCCCCTAGCACTGAGAAGTGTTAGGGGATGTTCTTTCTGTTAGGTTGATAGCTATTATAACCAACAATCCAAGCAGTTTCTTACTTTTCCTTATGTAGTGATAGAAAGCTGTAGACCATAGTCCCAAAGATTGCTCCAATACTAAGACCAAAGACAAGTAAGGGGACCATTATCTCTGTTTGGATGATTTTTTCCAAGAAAATTGATAGAGGTATCTGCTGAACGAAGAGTTTATGAAAGAGCAACAGGGCAAATAGGCCAATCTCAATACTTATAAATACCAACCAACTACGAACTTTGATTTGGTGTTTGCTGTAGGTTTTGTAGATGATTTCTGATTTGTCATCCTTCTCAAGATGAAGCTCTTGGACGGCTCTTTGAGCTTTTATACCCATGAACCAAATGAGTCCAAAATAGATGTAGGGCATAACATTTCGAACAATTTCTATAAAGCGTCCGAACAAAATATAGAACAGGAAGAGAAAGAAGGAAGAGTAAAAGATTTGGACCATGGAACGGGCGCAAGCCTTGTAGATGACCTCTTGACGGCATTCATCAAAGGGTCCTTGGATATGAAAGAAATTTCGAACTAAGCGAGTGGTTAAGTCTTCTTTTTTCATGGTAGTGACCTCTTAATAACCTTGTTTTTGATTAACTTCTTTAAAGAGTTGATAGAGAGTATAGAAGTAGACTAGACTAAAAACGATACAGATGGTTAGAAATAAGAGATATCTCCAATCCATAGAATTCGTTAACAGTTGTGGGAAAGATACGAGGATAAAGCAGAGAGATGCGTTTAAGAGGCGTATTTTTTTTGATGTGATTTTCTGAAATCTTTGTCCTTTGTTCAAGACAGGAAGGGCTAAGAGGAAGATGATCAGAAAAGGACGCGTAATTTGGCCATAAACTAGGAAAACTGTCATAAAGATACTGACCAAAATATGACTGAGAATTAAAGTTTGTAGTGATTTCATAAGTTTCCTCCTAATCGTCGTCTTGATCTTCTCTAGCTTTTTGAATACGAAGAGTGACGACAATATGCACTGTTAATCCGAAAAAGAAGGCTGCAACGATGGTCGACAAGATACTTCTGGTATTCAGAAGAGAGGTAAGATAGCTCTTGCTATCATCCATTAGGATATCGAGAAGTGGCATTCCAAACAACATGGCTATTCCATAGATCAGACCAGCTTTAAGTCCGGGATTACGTAACTGTTTCTTTTCCTTCTGGCTCAACATATCAGGATCGATAGCAGCAATACCAGTTTTTTTAGTTTGAGTAGTGACATAGAGAGCACAAACCAAGGAAACCAGAAAAATAATGATTGGATATCCAAAAGCGACTACTTGGGGATATCTAAAAGCAAGGACAAAGGGAATAAGATTGCCTAAAGTCATGAGGTAAAAGAGAATCATAAAGATTTTATTTCCGATGTGCTCAGCTTCGCGCCGTTTGTGTTCATCAAGGGGGCCTGAAATGCCATAGATGCGTTTGATCAGTTTTTCATTGAGGGGTTCTTTTTTCATTTTTCTTCTCCTTTTTAAAAATCGTCCTCCCAAAAGAGACTGTTGAGGTCAGTTTGGAGGCTTCGAGCGAGATTGAGACAAAGTTCCAGGGTAGGATTGTACTTGTCGTTCTCAATCATGTTGATAGTTTGCCTAGAGACACCGATATCCTTGGCGAGCTCAAGCTGGGATATGCCCAGTTCCTTGCGGAATTCTTTTACGCGATTCATGCTTCCTCCTTTTTAGTTTATGTCACATATATTTGACTATAGTATATTCTTTTAAGAACATAATGTCAACTATTTTTGACATATTTTTAAAAGAATCTTGGTGATAATATTTCTATGTAAAAATCTTCTAGCGATTTTATGCTATAATGAAGAAAAATAAGAGTGATTTGGATATCCTGAATGCTATCCAATAAAGAAAGAGCAGAAAATGAACCATAAGATTGCAATTTTATCAGACATTCATGGCAACACGACGGCTTTAGCTGGAGTGCTCGAGGACGCTAAAAATTTGGGAGCGACTGAATATTGGCTTTTGGGAGATATTTTTCTTCCTGGTCCGGGAGCAAATGACTTGGTGGATCTTTTGAAAGACCTTCCCATTACAGTATCCGTTCGAGGGAACTGGGATGATTGTGTGTTAGAGGTTTTAGATGGGCAATATGGTTTAGAGGATCCCCAAGAAATCCAGCTCATGCGATTGACCCAGTTTTTAATGGAGCGAATGGATCCTGCAACGATTACCTGGCTACGAAGCTTGCCTTTGTTAGAAAAGAAAGAAGTCGAAGGCTTGCGCTTTTCTCTTTCACATAATTTGCCTGAGAAAAACTATGGTAGAGATTTACTGGTTGAAAATAATACTGAAAAATTTGACCAGCTACTTGATGAAACTACTGATGTAGCCGTCTATGGGCATGTCCATAAACAACTTCTACGTTATGGTAGTCAAGGCCAACAAATCATCAACCCAGGTTCGATTGGTATGCCTTATTTTGATTGGGAAGGGCTAAAAAATCACCGAGCCCAGTATGCCTTGCTTGAGGTTGAAAATGGTGAATTGGTCAATATCCAATTTCGAAAAGTTGCTTATGATTATGAAGCAGAGCTAGAATCAGCCAAGACCAAAGGCCTTCCTTTTATCGAAATGTATGAAGAATTACGACGTGAGGACAACTATCAAGGACATAATAGGGAATTACTTGCTAGCCTAAATGAAAAGCATGGCTATGTGGAGGATGTGAAGAATTATTTTGATTTTTTGTAAGAGTTGCTTTAACTTACAAATACTAAATAAAACGATTGGACTACCCAATCGTTTTTAATATATCTTATTGTAATTGAGATTGATCTGGTAGGTAAGAACCACCGAGATAGGTTTTGCTGAGTTTTTCAAGGGTTCCATCTTGGTAGAGTTCTTTGAGGACCTTGTCAAATTGGTCTTTAAATTCTTTTTGGTCACTTGAGAAGATGATGTAGTTGTTTGGATTATCATTGCTCTCCAAGTCGACTACGTTCAAGTCTAAACCTCGGTCTTGAATAATTTTTTGAACAGAGATTTTATCAAAGATTAGGAAATCAAACTCGCCATTTGAAAGATCAGTCAGACGTTTAGCGACATCCTCACCAGAGTATTGGATGGTGGCAGGATTGTCAGAGTGGCTTTGATTCCAGTCGGTAACGACTTTGGCAGTAGAAGTTCCTGTATCATCCTGGGTTGTTTTACCAGCGATGTCTTGCAGAGAAGTAAGAGTCTTGTCTTTTCTGCTCACGAGAACTAAAGGATTTTTAGCGATAGGTAGGGAGTAGAGGTATTTGTCTGCTCTCTCTTTGGTGTAGCTTAGGTTATTGGCAGCAGCTTGGTAACGGCCAGCATCCACTCCAGGGAAGATACTTTCCCAAGCTGTTTTTTGAAATTCAATCTTGTATTGGTCTAGTTTTTCATCGACTGCTTTTAAAACTTCAACATCATATCCAGTTAGGTTTCCATCTTTTTCAAAATCAAAAGGGGGGATGTCTCCAGCAGTTGCTACGACAATGGTTTTAGGACTAGCAGTGGAAGTAGAAGCACTATCCTGTTTAGATTGTCCACAGGCAACCAACAAGGGACTAATAGCTAATAATAAGAATAATTTTTTCATAAGAGTCTCCTTTACTTAATGGTATCTAGCTTACCAGACAATCAATCAGATATCCAATATATATTTTTTATGGACGTGATAGAGAATTATTATAATTTCCAGTTTGAGTCTATAATTAAAATTCAAACCAGATAAGAAAAAGATAATTTCTTTCACTAATGAAAAATCTCTGCAAGCTCTTTCAGAATGTGGTAAAATGGAAGCAATAGAAATAGAAAAGGAAATCAATTATGAAATTTCTTGAGTTAAATAAAAAACGTCATGCGACCAAGCATTTTATTGATAAACCTGTCGATCCGAAGGATGTTCGTACAGCTATCGAAATCGCAACCTTGGCACCAAGCGCTCACAACAGTCAGCCTTGGAAATTCGTCGTGGTTCGTGAAAGAAATGCTGAACTAGCAAAATTGGCTTACGGTTCAAACTTTGAGCAAGTAGCATCTGCACCTGTAACCATTGCCTTGTTTACAGATACAGACTTAGCTAAACGTGCTCGCAAGATTGCCCGTACTGGTGGTGCCAACAATTTCTCAGAAGAGCAACTGCAATACTTCTTGAAAAATCTTCCAGCTGAGTTTGCGCGTTACAACGAACAACAAGTCAGTGACTACTTGGCTCTTAATGCTGGGCTTGTAGCTATGAACTTGGTCCTTGCTTTGACTGACCAAGGAATCGGATCAAACATTATCCTTGGTTTTGACAAATCAAAAGTCAATGAAGTCTTGGAAATCGAAGAACGCTTCCGTCCAGAGCTCTTGATTACAGTGGGATACACAGATGAGAAGTTGGAACCAAGTTACCGCTTGCCAGTAGATGAAATTATCGAAAAAAGATAGGAAGAAAAAATGACAGTTATTGATTTTACAGCAGAAGTAGAAAAACGTAAAGAAGCCCTCTTGGCTGACTTGTTTAGCCTTTTGGAAATCAACTCAGAACGCGATGACAGTAAGGCAGATGCGCAACATCCTTTTGGACCTGGTCCGGTGAAAGCTTTGGAGAAATTCCTTGAAATCGCAGACCGTGATGGCTACCCAACAAAAAATGTCGACAACTATGCAGGACATTTTGAGTTTGGTGAAGGGGAAGAAGTTCTCGGAATCTTTGCCCACATGGACGTGGTGCCAGCAGGTAGCGGTTGGGATACTGATCCTTATACTCCAACTATCAAAGATGGTCGTCTCTATGCGCGTGGTGCTTCAGATGATAAGGGACCTACAACTGCTTGCTACTATGGTTTGAAAATCATCAAAGAATTGGGACTTCCAACTTCTAAAAAAGTTCGCTTTATCGTCGGAACTGATGAAGAATCAGGCTGGGCAGATATGGACTACTACTTTGAGCATGTAGGACTTGCGAAGCCAGACTTTGGTTTCTCTCCAGATGCTGAATTCCCTATTATTAATGGTGAAAAAGGAAATATCACAGAATACCTCCACTTTGCTGGTGAAAACAAGGGTGCAGCTCGTCTTCACAGTTTCACAGGCGGTTTACGTGAAAACATGGTTCCTGAATCAGCGACAGCAGTGGTTTCAGGGGATTTGGCTGATTTGCAAGCGAAACTAGATGCCTTTGTTACAGAGCATAAGCTTAGAGGAGACATTCAAAAAGAGAATGGTAAGTACAAGGTTACGATTATCGGTAAATCTGCCCACGGTGCTATGCCTGCTTCAGGTGTCAATGGTGCGACTTACCTTGCTCTCTTCCTCAGCCAATTTGCCTTTGAAGGACCTGCAAAAGACTACCTCGATATTGCTGGTAAGATTCTCTTGAATGACCACGAAGGGAAGAACTTGAAAGTAGCTCATGTGGACGAAAAGATGGGTGCCCTTTCTATGAATGCGGGTGTTTTCCGCTTCGACGAATCAAGTGCTGACAATACTATTGCCCTCAACTTCCGTTATCCAAAAGGAACAAGCCCAGAGCAAATCAAGTCAGTTCTTGAAACCTTGCCAGTTGCTTCAGTTAGCCTTTCTGAACATGGGCATACTCCTCACTACGTACCAATGGAAGATCCACTCGTTCAAACTTTGTTGAATGTTTATGAAAAACAAACAGGTCTTAAAGGTCACGAACAAGTTATCGGTGGTGGAACGTTTGGTCGTCTCTTAGAGCGTGGTGTAGCCTACGGTGCTATGTTCCCAGATTCTATCGATACTATGCACCAAGCCAACGAATTTATCGCCTTGGATGATCTTTTCCGTGCAGCAGCAATCTACGCTGAAGCTATTTATGAATTGATCAAATAATGATCTAGAAGTCTGAGATTTTATGCTTGGACTTCTTTTTGGAGGGAAACAGATGTCTCAAATCGAAAAAATCAAGCAAGCTATCATAGAGGATCCCCAAAATGCCGGCTATACTGAGCAAGGCATCGAGCCACTCTTTGCAGCACCAAAAACAGCTCGTATCAATATCATTGGCCAGGCACCTGGTCTCAAAACCCAAGAAGCAGGGCTATACTGGAAGGATAAAAGTGGGGACCGCTTGCGAGAATGGTTGGGTGTGGATGAAGACACCTTTTACAATTCAGGTTACTTTGCAGTCATGCCCATGGATTTCTACTTTCCAGGTCATGGGAAATCGGGTGACCTACCACCTCGTCCAGGTTTTGCAGAAAAATGGCATCCAGAACTCTTGAAGGAATTGCCAGATATTCAATTAACACTCTTGATTGGTCAGTATGCCCAAGCCTACTACCTGCATGAGAAAGTTAGTGGTAAGGTGACAGACCGTGTGCATCGGTTCAAGGATTATTTGCCTGATTATTTCCCACTGGTGCATCCTTCACCCCGCAATCAAATCTGGATGAAAAAAAATCCTTGGTTTGAGGCAGAAGTTGTGCCTGACTTGAAAGATAGAATCCAAAAAATTCTCGGAGAAGAAAAATGAAAGAAATTACTTTTAACAATTTTTACCAGCTTTATCAGAAAGAGGCGCTTTCTGTATTGGATGTGAGAGAAGTAGAGGAATTTGAGGCTCTTCATTTAGAAGATGCTCGTAATTTCCCTCTTAGTCAACTGGCAGATACTTATGAGCAACTAGATAAAACCCAGCCTTACTATGTGATCTGTAAATCAGGTATCCGTTCCGCACGTGCCTGCCAATTTTTAGCAGAACAAGGCTATGAAGTTATCAATGTCAAAGGTGGCATGGATGCTTTAGAATAAGACAAACTCCCTTTGAGACTGAAAATAAAAAAGGTCTCGAAGGGAATTTTTTTGCATTAAAATTCGGAAAATTGAAAACATTTTAGAATTATTTCGTGACAGCCTTTTCTGGCCTTTAATCATGTTATACTAAGAAAGTATTTTATTTTTAATAAGGAGAGTTTATGGCTAAAAAAGGTGCTTTAACAGGATTACTCCTGTTTGGAATATTTTTTGGAGCAGGTAACTTGATTTTCCCTCCAACTCTAGGCGCACAGTCTGGAGAAAACTTCCTTCCTGCCATTGCAGGATTTGTATTTTCAGGTGTTGGGATTGCCGTCCTAACTTTGATTATTGGGACCCTTAATCCTAAGGGGTATATCTATGAAATTTCTAAGAAAATTTCTCCATGGTTTGCGACGATTTATCTTGCAGTTTTGTACTTGTCGATTGGCCCATTCTTTGCCATCCCTCGTACAGCAACGACATCGTTTGAAGTTGGTATTAGTCCACTCTTGGATCAAGCAGATAAAGGTTTAGGTTTGATTGTCTTCACCATTCTCTACTTTGTAGCTGCCTACCTAATCTCGTTGAATCCTTCAAAAATCTTGGATCGTATCGGTCGAATCTTGACTCCAGTTTTTGCCATCTTAATTGTTATTCTGGTTATCCTTGGAGCTTTCAAGTATGGTGGGAATGCACCACAAGCAGCTTCAGGCGCTTATCAAGCTTCAGCCTTTGGTGCAGGTTTCCTTGAAGGATACAATACACTTGACGCGCTTGCTTCTGTTGCCTTTAGTGTGATTGCAGTTCAAACCTTGAAACAACTTGGTTTTTCAAGTAAGAAAGAGTACATTTCAACCATTTGGGTGGTTGGAATCGTTGTAGCACTCGGATTTAGTGCTCTCTACATCGGGCTAGGTTTCTTGGGCAATCATTTCCCAGTAACAGAAGAAGCAATGAAGAGTGGAACTCCGGGAGTTTATATCTTGTCTCAAGCGACTCAAGAAATCTTTGGTTCTACTGCTCAGCTTTTCCTTGCGGCTATGGTAACCGTTACTTGCTTTACAACGACTGTAGGGTTGATTGTATCAACTGCCGAGTTCTTTAACGGACGTTTCCCACAAATCAGCTACAAGGTTTATGCGACTGTCTTTACCTTGATTGGTTTTGCCATTGCAAATCTTGGTTTGAGTGCTATTATTAAGTACTCTGTACCAGTTCTCGTTATTTTGTACCCAATTACGATTGCCATTGTCATGATTGTGATTGTGAATAAGTTTGTCGCTCTTTCAAAACCAGGAATGCAATTAACTGTTGGTATTGTCACAGCCATTGCTATTGCAAGTGTTTTAGGATCTACTTTTAAAGTCGAGGTCCTTGCAAATATCGTGAACGCTCTACCATTTGCGGAGGCTTCTCTGCCATGGTTGGTACCAGCTATTATCGGAATTCTACTTTCTCTTGTTCTTCCAAATAAACAAGAAAGTGAAGCTTTTGAAATGGAATAGAAAAAACTTGGCATCGGCCAAGTTTTTTCTATTTAGTTTTAGTTACTTAGTTTTTTTCTGTATAACCAAGGTCTGTTAACATTTTTTTAGAGGCTTTAAAACTTACGTTTTTTCCAACGCCTGAGTATTCTTCTGGTAAAGCTTTTCTAAGTTCGTCAATGCTTGCAACTGAAAGGTCAATCTCAAGATCTTGTACGACTTTACCATCTTTAACTTCGATTGAGAAAGTTACCCCTTTAAGTCCCTTATAGCCTTTGTAGGTTTCTTCAAGAATACTTTTTACAGCATCTGCAGTATTATTGAGGACTTCAGGATCAGCGACATTATGAGCAGTTTGTTTGACAACATTATCACCGTCAACTGTATAAGTTAAGGTTGATACGACACCAGGCTGAGAATCGTTCACAAAGGTCGCAGTTTTTAATTCGGATTTCTTTTCAGTAGTGCTAGATTCAGAAGTTTTTACTTCAGTCGTTTCTGGTGTAGAAGAGCTAGAAGAAGTGGTTGAGGATTGTTTTGAACATCCCAACAAGAATGCCAAAGGCAAGGCTAAGAAAAGTGTCGTTTTGAAATATTTGTTCATTTTGTATTCCTTTCATCATAATACTTTACTTCATTTTACCATAGATTAATTTTAAAATCAAAGTATTTTAAGTTTTTCTTTTTTGCACATACTACGATGGGAAAAGTGATATAATGGTAACAAGAGGTGAAAAAATGAATCAAACTGTAGAATATATCAAAGAACTAACTGCTATTGCGTCACCAACAGGTTTTACGCGTGAAATTACGAATTATTTAGTTGAGACGCTTGAAAAACTAGGTTATCAACCAATCCGTACTGCTAAAGGTGGTGTCAACGTTACTGTTAAAGGTAAAAATGATGACAAACAACGCTATGTAACTGCCCATGTAGATACCTTGGGTGCCATTGTTCGTGCTGTTAAATCAGATGGTCGTCTCAAGATGGACCGTATCGGTGGCTATCCTTGGAACATGATTGAAGGCGAAAACTGCACGGTCCATGTAGCTAGCACAGGTAAAACCGTATCAGGTACGATTTTGATCCACCAAACTTCTTGTCACGTTTACAAAGATGCTGGAACTGCGGAACGTACACAGGACAATATGGAAGTTCGTTTGGATGAAAAAGTGACCAATGAAAAAGAAACACGCGCACTCGGTATCGAGGTTGGTGATTTTATCAGCTTTGACCCACGAACTGTCGTGACTGAGACAGGCTTTATCAAGTCTCGTCATTTGGATGACAAGGTCAGCGCAGCTATTCTCCTTAATCTCCTCAAAGTCTACAAAGAAGAAGGAATTGAACTTCCTGTCACTACGCATTTTGCTTTTTCAGTCTTTGAAGAAGTGGGGCACGGTGCTAACTCAAGTATCCCTAGTCAAGTTGTCGAATATCTAGCTGTGGATATGGGAGCAATGGGAGATGATCAGCAGACGGATGAGTACACAGTCTCTATCTGTGTTAAGGATGCTTCAGGTCCTTACCACTATGAATTCCGTCAACATTTGGTAGCTCTCGCAAAAGAGCAAGACATTCCATTTAAGCTAGATATCTATCCATTTTACGGTTCGGATGCTTCGGCAGCGATGTCAGCTGGAGCAGAGGTTAAGCACGCTCTTCTAGGAGCAGGTATTGAATCAAGCCATTCTTATGAGCGTACTCATATTGATTCTGTAGTGGCTACTGAGCGTATGGTGGATGCTTATCTCAAGAGTGAGTTGGTGGACTGAGATGTGCTTGATTTGTGATCGAATTGAACTCATCAAGTCTGGTGACAATCCCTACTTTGTCAAGGAGTTAGAAACAGGATATGTTGTCATCGGAGATCACCAGTATTTTGAAGGTTACACTCTATTCTTAGCCAAGGAACATGTCACAGAACTACATCATCTAGGTCCAAGTGTCAGACTTCAATTTTTAGAGGAAATGAGTCTGGTGCAGGAAGCTGTTTCTAAAGCTTTTTCTGCTGAAAAGATGAATGTAGAGTTGCTTGGAAATGGAGATGCCCATGTCCACTGGCATATTTTCCCGAGACGAGAGGGTGATATGAAGGGACACGGTCTTAATGGACGTGGTCCAGTCTGGTGGGTTCCATGGGAAGAAATGATTGCTGAAGAATATCAGGTTAAGGGAAGCAAATTAGAAGACTTGATTGCAAGATTATCTGAGACTTTAAACCAGATGATTAAATGAAAGGATAACAGATGAAAAAAAGATACCTTATCTTATCAGGATTATTAGCCTTGACATTGGCAGCTTGTTCACAAGAAAAATCATCAACTACAGAGGCTAAGTCTTCTGCAGAGCAAGCAACTGTACAAGAAGGAACCGCGGGAAGTAAGTCTCAGGAAGCTAGTCAAAAGAAAGCAGAAGTGGTTAACAAAGGAGATCACTACAGCATTCAAGGCAAGTACGATGAGATTGTTGTGGCTAATAAGCATTATCCTATGTCAAAAGATTACAATCCTGGAGAAAATCCTACCGCAAAGGCAGAACTGTTAAAACTCATTGCAGCTATGCAGCAAGCAGGTTTCCCAATTAGTGATCACTATAGTGGGTTTAGAAGTTATGAAACTCAAACTCAGCTTTATCAGAACTATGTAAATAAAGATGGCAAGGCTGAAGCTGACCGCTATTCTGCAAGACCTGGTTATAGTGAACACCAAACTGGCTTAGCTTTTGATCTGATTCGAACAAATGGAGAACTAGTCACTGAAGAAAAGGCAGCCCAATGGCTTTTAGACCACGCCGCAGACTATGGCTTTGTCGTTCGTTACCTTAAAGGTAAGGAAAAAGAAACAGGATATATGGCTGAGGAATGGCACCTTCGCTATGTTGGCAAAGAAGCCAAAGAAATTGCAGCAAGTGGCCTCAGTTTGGAAGAGTATTACGGTTTTGAAGGTGGAGACTATGTTGATTAGTCGCAAAACATCTTGCAAGATTACTTAAAATTTGATAAAATGAATAATAATTAAATAGGAATCTGCAAGACTAGTATCTCAGGGGAAGTATCTCAGGGAGGAGAGCCGTGACTGAAAGCTCTCTATATGAAAGCTGGGTGAATTCACTTGCCTATGGATTCAGAATAAAGGTCTGACTTGTCAGATGAAAACGGATGGTACCGCGTGTCAACGCTCCGAGTGGAGTTTTTGGCATGTGGTTTTCTTTTTATCTTACGAGAGACTGATGGAGGAATTATGTCAACTATTGAAGAACAATTAAAAGCGCTTCGTGAAGAAACGCTAGCTAGCTTGAAGCAGATTACTGCTGAAAATGAAAAAGAGATGCAAGAATTGCGTGTCTCAGTCCTTGGTAAAAAAGGGTCACTGACTGAAATCCTTAAAGGGATGAAAGACGTTTCTGCTGAAATGCGCCCTGTTATCGGAAAACACGTCAATGAGGCTCGTGATGTCCTAACAGCTGCCTTTGAAGAAACAGCTAAGCTCTTGGAAGAAAAGAAAGTGGAAGCTCAACTAGCAAGTGAAAGCATTGATGTGACACTTCCAGGACGTCCAGTTGCGACTGGTCACCGTCACGTTCTTACACAAACTAGTGAAGAAATTGAAGATATTTTCATTGGTATGGGTTACCAAGTTGTGGATGGATTTGAAGTTGAGCAAGACTACTACAACTTCGAACGTATGAACCTTCCAAAAGACCACCCAGCCCGTGATATGCAGGACACTTTCTACATCACAGAAGAAATCTTGCTCCGTACCCACACGTCTCCAGTTCAGGCGCGTGCGATGGATGCCCATGATTTTTCTAAAGGTCCTTTGAAGATGATCTCACCAGGACGTGTATTCCGTCGTGATACTGACGATGCGACCCACAGTCACCAATTCCATCAAATCGAAGGCTTGGTTGTTGGGAAAAACATCTCTATGGCTGACCTTCAAGGAACTCTTCAGTTGATTGTGCAAAAAATGTTTGGTGAAGAGCGCCAAATCCGTTTGCGCCCATCTTACTTCCCATTCACAGAGCCTTCTGTTGAGGTTGACGTTTCATGCTTCAAGTGCGGCGGAGACGGCTGTAACGTATGTAAGAAAACTGGTTGGATCGAGATTATGGGTGCCGGTATGGTTCACCCACGTGTCCTTGAGATGAGTGGTATCGATGCGACTGTTTACTCTGGCTTTGCCTTTGGTCTTGGTCAAGAGCGTGTAGCCATGCTTCGCTACGGAATCAACGATATCCGTGGATTCTACCAAGGCGATGTCCGCTTCTCAGAACAGTTTAAATAAGATTGAAACATGAAACACAATCCTATACAGTTCTAGTCATTTCCTCTCGGTGAGAAATGGCAAGAGCTTACTCGAAGAAAAAGAAAGGAATTGAAAAGGTCTCGATTGATGAGATCTTACGATCAGAATTATGTTAGTATCATACAAATGGTTAAAAGAATTGGTGGACATTGATGTGCCATCACAAGAGTTGGCTGAGAAAATGTCAACTACAGGGATCGAAGTAGAAGGTGTGGAATCTCCAGCTGCTGGTCTCTCAAAAATTGTCGTCGGAGAAGTCTTGTCTTGCGAAGATGTGCCAGAAACACACTTGCATGTCTGCCAAGTCAATGTGGGTGAAGAAGAAGCCCGTCAAATCGTCTGTGGAGCACCAAATGTGCGTGCAGGTATCAAGGTTATGGTGGCTCTTCCAGGTGCTCGCATTGCTGATAACTACAAGATTAAAAAAGGGAAAATCCGTGGCTTAGAGTCACTCGGGATGATCTGTTCACTTGGTGAATTGGGCATTTCTGACTCCGTTGTACCGAAAGAATTTGCAGATGGCATCCAAATCTTGCCAGAAAATGCTATTCCAGGTGAGGAAGTCTTCTCCTATCTAGACTTGGATGATGAAATCATCGAACTTTCTATCACGCCAAACCGTGCAGATGCTCTTTCTATGCGTGGGGTAGCGCACGAAGTAGCCGCTATCTATGACAAGGCAGTCAATTTTAAAGAATTTACTTTAACAGAAACAGACCAAGTTGCAGCAGACGCTCTTTCTGTCAGCATTGATACAGACAAGGCGCCTTACTATGCTGCACGTATCTTGGACAATGTGACCATTGCACCAAGTCCACAATGGTTACAAAACCTCCTCATGAATGAAGGCATCCGTCCGATTAACAATGTCGTCGACGTGACCAACTATATCTTGCTTTATTTTGGTCAACCAATGCATGCATTTGACTTGGATACCTTTGATGGAAGCGAGATTCGTGTGCGTGAGGCTCGTGCTGGTGAAACATTGGTAACCTTGGACGGTGAAGAACGTGAGTTGGAAACAAATGACTTAGTCATCACTGTAGCAGACAAGCCAGTAGCTCTTGCAGGTGTCATGGGTGGACAAGCTACAGAAATCTCTGAAAAGTCTAGTCGTGTCGTTCTTGAAGCTGCTGTTTTCAATGGCAAATCTATCCGTAAGACAAGTGGTCGCCTCAATCTTCGCTCAGAATCATCTTCACGTTTTGAAAAAGGTATCAACGTGGCAACCGTTAATGAAGCCCTTGATGCGGCAGCAAGCATGATTGCGGAATTGGCTGGTGCGACAGTGCGGAAGGGCATCGTTTCAGCAGGGCAGTTGGATACATCTGATGTAGAAGTTTCTTCTACTCTTGCAGACGTCAACCGTGTCCTCGGTACAGAGCTTTCCTACGCAGATGTAGAAGATGTCTTCCGTCGTCTTGGATTTGGCCTTTCTGGAAATGCAGATAGCTTCACAGTAAGCGTACCACGTCGTCGCTGGGACATCACTATCGAAGCGGATCTTTTTGAAGAAATCGCTCGTATCTATGGTTATGACCGCTTGCCAACTAGTCTTCCAAAAGATGATGGAACAGCTGGTGAATTGACTGCGACACAAAAACTCCGCCGTCAAGTTCGTACTATCGCTGAGGGAGCAGGTTTGACAGAAATTATCACCTATGCTCTAACAACTCCTGAAAAAGCAGTCGAGTTTACGATTCAGCCAAGTCATTTGACAGAATTGATGTGGCCAATGACTGTGGACCGTTCAGTTCTCCGTCAAAATATGGTTTCAGGTATTTTGGATACAGTTGCCTACAACGTAGCACGTAAGAATAAAAACTTGGCTCTTTATGAGATTGGAAAAGTTTTCGAGCAAATCGGTAATCCAAAAGAAGAATTGCCAAATGAAATCAATAGCTTTGCCTTTGCCTTGACAGGCTTGGTTGCTGAAAAAGACTTCCAAACAGCAGCAGTTCCTGTTGACTTCTTCTATGCCAAGGGAATTATGGAAGCCCTCTTTGCTCGCTTGGGTCTTGAAGTGACTTATACAGCAACCTCTGAAATCGCTAGCCTTCACCCAGGACGTACAGCCTTGATTTCACTCGGTGACCAAGTCCTTGGTTTCCTCGGTCAAGTACATCCTGTTACAGCTAAGGCTTACGATATTCCAGAAACTTATGTAGCAGAGCTCAACCTTTCAGCTATCGAGAAAGCTCTTCAACCAGTAGCTCCATTTGTGGAAATTACTAAATTCCCAGCAGTCAGCCGTGATATCGCCCTTCTCCTCAAAGCAGAAGTGACTCACCAAGATGTGGTTGATGCCATCAAATCTGCAGGCGTGAAACGTTTGACAGCTATCAAACTCTTTGATGTCTTCTCAGGTGAAAAACTAGGACTTGGTATGAAGTCAATGGCTTATAGCTTGACCTTCCAAAATCCAGAAGATAGCTTGACTGATGAAGAAGTCGCACGCTACATGGAAAAAATTCAAGCATCACTTGAAGAAAAAGTGAATGCAGAGGTGCGTTAACAGTCTATAATCCATCCCTAAGGATGGATTTTTTAGTACAAAAAATCATCAAGCTTTAGCCTGATGATGTAATCAACTTGGGGAATAAGTTCTATGTAATACTGCTATATCTAGGTTAGCCATCCATATTTTTGGTCATCCAATCAGCTAAGAAGTGGTAAGTATCTTGTCGATTGATTTCGTTCAGAATTTCGTGACGAGCCTCTTCAACTACTCGGACGCTTACTTTCGAATGTGAAGCCTTTAGGAGTTTTACAAATCTTTCTATACCTTTACCATTTTCTCCCAGAGGGTCTTCTTGTCCTGAAATAACGAGAATGGGGAGTTGAGCTGGAATCTCATCGATTACCTGCTTACTAGCTACTTGATTAGAGAAGTAAAAAATGGATCTGTACATGGGAATAGTAGGGATGAATTGACAGAATGGATCCTTCAGATAAGCTTGGTTAGATTCTTCATTTTTCGAGAGCCAATCTACAGATGTTTTCGAATTCTTAATACTTCGATTAAAACTATCAGTTGATAGATAGGTCAGGATTTTACTACGGTGCTTATTCCCTTTTATAAGTCGGATGCATTCTGTTAGGATGAGAGCAAATCGAGTTAGAAACTGAGGTTGTTGACCAGTAGCCATGATAATCAAGGCATTGATAGGTGGTTTTCGTTTAGCTACATAATAGCGACACATAAGAGAACCCATAGAATGCCCTAGAAGGACGATTGGAAGTTCTGGATAGCTTTCTTGAATTAAAGAGGTCACTCTTTCAATATCATCGATGAGTTCCTCGGGAGATTCAGGAAAGACTCCGAGTTGACTTGGATTTTGAGCAGTATAACCGTGGCCGAGATGATCATGGCCGATAACAGTAAAGCCTTCGTTATTCATGGCTAGAGCAAATTCTTCATATCGTTCTACGTATTCTACCATGCCATGTACAATCTGAAGAATGGCTTTTGGTTGTTCAGCTTCCCAAATGATTAAGTTATTGTTGTTTGGTTCGAGTTTAAGTCTTTTTTTCATATCAGATTCCTTGCTTATGATAATCTATAGTCTATCAAAAATATACCATAAAATAGCACGATAAGCTAGGCAGAATGATGAAGATTGCTAGTAACAATTCAGGACTGAAAATGAACATTTGAGGACATAGCCAACGGATTTATCAAGAAATGAGTATAATAAATTTATCACTTAAAACCTGGAGGACTAAAATGCTTGGTGATAAGCTAATAAAGTTCCTATCCAGAAACTATCCTTCTTGAAATCAAGATTTAAAAATGTACATAAATCATTGTAAAGGCTATCAAAAAGGAGTATAATGAGTTCAATAAATTTCGGAGGTGGATGATGCTCGAAGTAAGAAATCTAGAGAAAAGTTTTGGGCCTAAGCAAGTTTTGTTTGGTGTTGACTTTCAAGCACGACCAGGGCGTATTTTGGGGCTGGTTGGGAAAAATGGAGCTGGGAAAACAACTATTTTTCACAGTCTTTTGAAATTTTTAGACTATCAAGGGGAGATTGAGCTTGATGGTCAAGATATTCGTCAGGAGACTTATGCTCGCATTGGTTATCTCCCTGAAGAACGTAGTCTTATGCCTAAATTGACAGTCCTTGAACAAGTTCGTTACTTGGCGACCCTAAAAGGCATGGACACCAAGGAAATCAAAGAAAAACTCCCTCAATGGATGGAAAAATTGGAAGTCAAGGGAAAATTGACGGATAAGATCAAGAGTCTCTCAAAAGGAAATCAACAGAAGATTCAATTGATTATTACTCTGATTCATGAACCCGACTTGATTATCCTAGATGAACCTTTTAGTGGCTTGGATCCAGTCAATACCGAGCTTCTTAAGCAGGTTATCTTGAAAGAAAAAGAGCGTGGAGCAACCATTATCTTTTCTGACCATGTCATGACCAATGTCGAAGAACTTTGTGATGATATCCTCATGATTCGTGATGGGCGTGTGGTCTTGCATGGACCGGTTCAAGAGGTTCGCAATCAATACGGCAAAACACGACTTTTTGTTTCAAGTGACCGAAGCAAGGAAGAACTGGAAAATCTTCCTCATGTTAAACAGGTTAGCTTGACTAAGCAAGGTAGCTGGAAGTTGATCTTGGATGATGAAAGTGCAGGTAGAGAACTCTTCCCAATCTTGACTCAAGGTCAATATATCGCGACTTTTGATCAACAAGCTCCAACAATCGATGAAATCTTTAAATTAGAATCAGGGGTGGAAGTATGAGAAATATGTGGGTTGTAATCAAAGAAACCTATCTAAGACATGTCAAGTCGTGGAGTTTCTTCTTTATGGTGGTTTCGCCTTTCCTCTTTTTAGGTCTATCTGGAGGAATTGGTGTTCTCCAAGGTTCTTCCTTGGCTCAAAATAGTAAGGTAGCAGTAGTTAGTTCTGTTCCTCTTGTTACAGAAGAACTTAAATCGACCAATGGTCTTAACTTTGACTATAAGGATGAAGCGAGTGCCCAAGAAGCCATCAAGGATGAAAAAATAAAAGGCTATCTAACTATTGACCAGGAGAACAGTGTCCTCAAGGCAGTCTATCATGGTGAAACTTCACTAGAGAGTGGCATTAAGTTAGCAGTGACCGCTAAGTTGAATGAACTCCAATCCCAACTCAACCGTTCAGAAGCAAATTTGTCTCAGGAACAGGAAAAACGCTTGGCTCAAACGGTTCAATTTACAGAACAGATTGATGAAGCCAAGGAAAATAAAAAGTTGGTTCAAACCTTTGCGGCTGCAGGACTGGGTTTCTTCCTCTATATGATTTTGATTACTTACGCTAGTGTCACTGCTCAAGAAGTAGCCAGCGAGAAAGGAACCAAAATCATGGAAGTGGTCTTCTCAAGCATTCGTGCTAGCCATTATTTCTACGCACGCATGATTGCCTTACTTCTTGTGATTTTGACTCATATTGGTATTTATGTCGTTGGTGGTCTTGGAGCTATCTTATTCTTTAAGGATATGCCTATCTTGGCTAATTCAGGTATTCTAAATCACTTGGGAGAGGCCTTCTCGCTTAACACCTTATTATTTATCTTAGTCAGTCTCTTCATGTATGTAGTCTTGGCAGCCTTCTTAGGTTCCATGGTTTCTCGTCCCGAAGATGCAGGAAAGGCCTTGTCTCCGTTGATGATTTTAATAATAGCTGGTTTTGTTGGCGTTACTGCACTAGGAGCTGCAGGAGACAATTTGATTTTGAAAATCGGTTCTTATATTCCTTTCATTTCGACCTTCTTTATGCCTTTTAGAGCTATCAATGGCTATGCAAATGGTTTGGAAGCTTGGATTTCACTTATGATTACGATTGCTTTTGCGGTGACTGCAACCATCTTTATCGGACGCATGTATGCTAGTTTGGTCCTTCAAACAGATGATTTGGGGATCTGGAAAACCTTTAAACGAGCTTTAAGTTATAAATAAAGTATCGGACCTGTGAGTGTATCTCCCAGGTCTTTTATACTCTTCGAAAATCTCTTCAAACCACGTCAGCATCCATCTGCAACCTCAAAACAGTGTTTTGAGCAACCTGCGGCTAGTTTCCTAGTTTGCTCTTTGATTTTCATTGAGTATTAATTAGCTGAAATATTTCACATTTATTTCTCCTAAACCTTTGACTATTAGGCAAAATTATCGTACAATAAAGAGTACATGATAAAATGAGATCAGAGTTTATCCACTCTGACGTTAGTAGTAAAAAATGAGGAGAAACGCTTTGGAATTAGAAGTATTTGCTGGGCAAGAAAAAAGTGAACTATCTATGATTGAGGTGGCTCGTGCCATCTTGGAACTCCGTGGTCGTGATCACGAAATGCATTTTAGTGATTTGGTTAATGAAATCCAAAACTATCTCGGTACCTCTAATAGCGATATTCGTGAAGCTTTGCCTTTGTTCTATACAGAATTGAACTTTGACGGTAGCTTTATCTCTCTTGGAGATAACAAATGGGGCCTTCGTTCCTGGTATGGAGTGGATGAAATCGATGAGGAAATCATTGCTCTTGAAGAAAGTGATGATGAAGAAGTAGCACCTAAGGCTAAGAAAAAACGTGTCAACGCCTTTATGGATGGTGATACAGATGCTATTGATTACAGTGCAGATGATCCAGAGGATGAAGACGCCTACGAAGAAGATCCAGCTCTTTCTTATGATGATGAAAATCCAGATGATGAGAAGAATGAAGTGGAAGCCTACGATGCTGAAATCAATGAAATCGCCCCAGATGATCTAGATGAAGAAGTCGATCTTAATGAAGAAGACGACGAAGACTCTGAAGAAGAGGAAGAATAAAAATAAAAAGGAGTTGGAGCTGGAATCGGTCTATCAAGTCTCGATTTCCTAGTCCAGCTTTTTTTGTATTAGTCTGAGTTAGTTTTGTAAGCTGGAATGCGCCAAGTCAACGATTTGTTCTATTTGACAAATGGTTCATTTTGAGGTAATATATTGTTCGGGCACCTCTTTTAGAGGTCGGAGCTCCCTAGTTATTAGGGAGCTATTTTTGTTTTTCCAGGAAGCTTTGCTTCTTGGGGTGTAGTTATTGATGAAGGTCTTGTTTTCTCAATCCCCTGTTAGTGAACAAGACCTTGAGCATTTTAGAAAGAGGAATCTATGTCTACGAAATATATTTTTGTCACTGGTGGTGTGGTGTCGTCTATTGGAAAAGGGATCGTTGCAGCGAGTCTTGGACGTCTTTTAAAAAACCGTGGTTTGAAGGTGACCATTCAAAAATTTGACCCTTATATCAATATCGACCCAGGAACCATGAGCCCTTACCAGCACGGGGAAGTCTTTGTAACTGATGATGGGGCTGAGACAGATTTGGACTTGGGTCACTATGAACGTTTTATAGATATCAACCTCAACAAATACTCAAACGTGACAACTGGTAAAATCTACAGCGAAGTTCTTCGTAAGGAACGCCGTGGAGAGTATTTGGGTGCAACTGTCCAAGTTATTCCTCATATTACAGATGCTTTGAAAGAAAAAATCAAGCGTGCTGCCCTAACGACTGACTCTGACGTTATTATTACAGAGGTTGGTGGAACAGTCGGCGATATCGAGTCCCTTCCATTCTTAGAAGCTCTTCGTCAGATGAAGGCAGATGTGGGTGCAGATAATGTCATGTATATCCATACGACCTTGCTTCCTTACCTCAAGGCAGCTGGTGAAATGAAAACCAAACCAACTCAACACTCTGTCAAAGAATTACGTGGTCTGGGAATCCAGCCAAATATGTTGGTCATTCGTACAGAAAAACCAGCAGGACAAGGGATTAAAAATAAATTAGCCCAGTTCTGTGATGTGGCGCCAGAAGCAGTTATTGAGTCCTTGGATGTGGATCATCTTTACCAAATCCCACTTAATCTGCAAGCTCAAGGCATGGATCAAATCGTCTGTGACCATTTGAAAATAGATGCACCTGCAGCAGATATGACAGAGTGGTCAGCTATGGTTGATAAGGTTATGAACCTCAAAAAACAAGTCAAGATTGCACTTGTTGGTAAGTATGTTGAGTTGCAAGATGCCTACATCTCAGTTGTTGAAGCTTTGAAACACTCTGGTTATGCCAATGATGCAGAAGTCAAGATTGATTGGGTCAATGCTAACGATGTGACAGCTGACAATCTGGCAGAACTCCTATCTGATGCTGACGGAATCATCGTGCCAGGTGGTTTTGGTCAACGTGGAACAGAAGGCAAGATTGAAGCGATTCGCTATGCGCGTGAAAATGATGTACCAATGCTGGGAGTCTGCTTGGGTATGCAGTTGACCTGTATCGAATTTGCCCGTAATGTCTTAGGTCTTGAAGGAGCTAATTCAGCAGAGCTAAATCCTGATACCAAATACCCTATCATCGATATCATGCGTGATCAGATTGATGTTGAGGACATGGGTGGTACCCTTCGTTTGGGACTTTATCCTTCTAAGCTAAAACGTGGTTCTAAGGCAGCGGCAGCTTATCATAACAAAGAGGTGGTGCAACGCCGTCACCGTCACCGTTATGAGTTTAACAATGCCTTCCGTGAACAGTTTGAAGGAGCAGGTTTTGTCTTTTCAGGCGTTTCACCAGACAATCGCTTGGTCGAAATTGTTGAAATTCCAGAAAACAAATTCTTTGTGGCTTGTCAGTACCACCCAGAGCTTTCAAGTCGTCCAAACCGCCCAGAAGAACTCTACACTGCTTTTGTAACAGCAGCTGTCGAAAATAGTAAATAGTCATGATTAAACCTTTGAGAGTCATCTCAGAGGTTCTTCCTATATACATTTAGGATATCTCTTGCAAAAAAATAACATAGTGATATAATTAACATGGATAAAAACAGGAGGGAATCTCATGAAAAAAATCACACTATTTAGTTTGTCTTTAGCAGGTTTAGCTTTACTAGCTTTTCCTCATTCAGGAAAGGCCTTCGAGCTTGAAGAAGAGTGGGTCATTAAGGGTGGTGTTCAATATCAAGATGGCAAAATTCTTCGATTTGAAAATGGACATGAAGTAGATATCAAAGTCTTAGATTTGCCCAAAAACGAAAAAATTGAATGGAAAGTCACTTTAAATGGTCAAGATCAGACTGTCAATTTTCTAGGTCAAGAAAAGGACAAGTCTATGGTCGGTACAGAGGGGCGTTACCTGAATTTCTACGTACCTTATGGCTACAGAGGAGATATCAAAGTAGAAGCCAAGAGTGGAAATGAAACAAAGACCTGGTCCACTAAAGTAGTTGATGATGTATATAATGACGGTGGAAAGAGTGGTTACTTCCGTATTGACGAATCAAATGATCAACACACCTACCTTGATGCAAAATGGGACTATCAAACCAAGACCTACACTGCTACCTTACCAGAGACTGTCAATGGTCAAAAAGTATTTGCTTGGGCAGACGACTATGAAGAATTGAAACTTCAAAAACCAGGAGTTATTAGTCATTCCTACAGGGGAGCAGGAGCCTTCAAAATACTTTATCCGATTGTAAAAGCAGAAAGCTGGCTAAAATCTAAACAAAACTGGTACTATCAAAAACAAGGACAACTAGTTAAAGATGCTTGGATTAAGGATCAGGGAACATGGTACTTTATGGATGATGAAGGGGTTATGTTTAATCAAACATGGCTATACCAAGGTGGTAGCTGGTATGCCTTTAAATCATCAGGAGCTATGATTTCAGCTGATTGGTTATATGATAACGGCTCTTGGTATTACCTAAAAGACTCAGGTTCAATGGCGACAGGCTGGC
>NZ_KV804206.1:0-1322 GCF_001811305.1 Streptococcus sp. HMSC056C01 | reverse complement strand
CAAGCACATCAGCTTCAACAAGCGCAAGCACATCTGTTATTACAAGTAAGGGAATGCCAGAAAGCTTGTCACTTGATAGCTTAGATATTGATAGTATTATTACATCTGATTCAATTAGTACATCAGTATCACAATCACTATCATTATCAGTAAGTCTTAGTCAATCAATGTCTCACTCAACTTCAACAAGTGCAAGCGCCTCAACATCAATGCCTCATTCGGCATCAACAAGCACAAGCACCTCAACATCAATGCCTCATTCGGCATCAACAAGTGTAAGTGCTTCAACATCAGCGACTCATTCTACTTCAACTAGTCAAGATCCTCAAACCGATACTACTAAGGCTCGTAAGCAATTACCAAATACTGGTGAAATAGCTTCGACTACAAATGCTCTCTTCGGAGTTGTAGCAGGTCTAACAGGATTAGGTTTAGTAGCTAAACGTCGTAAGCGTGATGATGAAGAATAAATTTTATTAGTTGATTATTCCAATCAAAAAGAATCTGAGACAAATTAGTTATCTGACACAAAAAGCTAGAGGTTCCCAATTGTGGAACTCTAGCTTTTTAATTTTTAGTTGTTTTCTTATTGTGTAGTCAAATGAAACAAAAGCGGCTCTTTGTCAACTGTAGTGGGTTGATGAAAAGTTATAACCTGGAGAGGGCCAACTTGGTTCTCTCCCTTTTAATATTCAAAGCGATTAGGATTCTAGTTTTAAAGTTTTCAAAGTTCCGGAAGCCAAAAGCATTTCGTTTGATGACCTTAATGAGGTTATTAGTAGCCTCTAGTTTTGCATTTTAGTATAGCAGTTCCAGTGCGTTCATGATCTTGTCCTTATCTTTCCAAAAGGTCTTAAAAACAGTTTGAAAAATAGGATTTACACAAGAAATTGCTTCTTCAATAAGATCAAAGAAATGATCTGTTTGTTTCTCTTGGAAATGAAACAGTAATAGTTGATAGAGTTCATAGTGCTATCTAAGTTCTTGAGAGTATGCAAGGAGCTTTTCGAGAATCTCATTATTCGTGAAGTGCACATACGAAAAGTAGGGCGATAAAATCGCTTATCGCTGAGTTTGCGGCTATCCTGTTGAATGAGTTTCCAGTAACGTTTTAGTGCCTTATATTCGTGCGATTTACGATCAAAATGATTCATGACTTAGATGCGAAGACGATTCATAGTTCGATTGAGATGTTGGACAATGTGAAAGCGGTCGAGAACGATTTTAGCATTTGGGAGTGAAACAGTCTGGGGGACTGTTTCAGCCTGAGCCTTGAAATTTGAGAGCGAAGTTTTCTGGCAATATCATAGTAGGGGCTAAAC
>NZ_KV804205.1:0-4657 GCF_001811305.1 Streptococcus sp. HMSC056C01 | reverse complement strand
TTCTAAGGATGAAGTTCCAGTTAAAGTTACTGTTGCAGCTAATGCAGCTCCAGCTTCTGATAACACTCCAGCTTCTGATAACACTCCAGCTAAGAAAGCGGGTGCTAAAGAATTACCAAACACTGGTACAAAACAATCTAGCGCTTCACTTGCTCTAGCACTCCTTGCAGCAGCGACAGGAGGACTCCTCATCGCTAAAAAACGCGAGGAAGAAGAGTAAATAAAAAGCTCAAATATAGCAAAACTGAGAATGATTATTCTTTCAGACTGCTAGAAAAACCGTAAGAATTTTTTCTTACGGTTTTTTGATTATGTGACTATTAGTCCGTCTCGCTCCGTGAGATGCGAGACACATAAACCACCCGCTATGCGGGTGCGCGTCGAAGGTTATACCAAAAAAACTCCAAACGCGATACAATAAAGGTGTTCAAGCCAATTGTAAAGCGAAAGGAGAAAACCATGGCACAAAAGTCTCATAGTTTATCACACACAAAGTGGATGTGTAAATATCACATTGTGTTCACCCCTAAGTATAGACGAAAAGTGATCTATAATCAATATCGAAGTAGTTTGGGAGAAATATTCCACCGATTATGTAGTTATAAAGGTGTTGAGATTATCGAAGGTCATTTAATGCCTGATCATGTACATATGTTGGTAAGTATTCCACCTAGGATAAGTATTTCAAGTTTCATGGGGTATTTAAAAGGCAAAAGTGCACTCATGATGTTTGATAAACACGCCAACCTCAAGTATAAGTTTGGGAATCGGCATTTCTGGGCGGAAGGTTATTATGTGAGTACAGTAGGGCTTAATGAAGTCACAATAAGGAAATATATTCAAGATTAAAGAAATTATCCAGTGGATGATTTCTTCACGAGTATGAAAATTTGAGAACGAGTACAGCATGATATAGCTCTAGATAAATTGAGTGTAAAAGAATATGAGGATCCCTTTAGGGATAGTGGTAAGTAATACTAAAGCCTCTTTAAGAGGCAAGTGACGAGTCAAGAGCAATAGGGCTTGAACAACGTGAAAGCCAACGTCTTTAGACGCTGGCTGGTAATTTGGGCTTATAGCCCTGGTATGGTGGTTATGATTTCAAATACTCGTTTTACTATTTGAAGTCAGATAAATAAAATTTTTTCCTGATAACGATATCTCGGAAAAATTGCAGAATGTAAGTTAGTCAACAATTTATTAATACTATAGTGGATTGAAATAAGATGTGAACAAAGAGATTAGGAAAGTCAAATTAATTTCTAAAAACGCTTTAGAATCCTTGGTGTGCTATTCTAGATTCAATCCATTATATAATGGATTGAAAAAAGATATGAACAATGAGGCTAGGAAAGTCAAATTAATTTATAGAAACGTTTTAGAATCCTTGTCGTACTATTCTAGGTTCAATCCACTGTAGTTGTATAGTTCTATCAGAAACGATCAAGAACACTAAATTAAATCTGAGTAAGGCATAGAACAAGAAAACGGATATTTAACTCAGATAGCCTTACATAAGGGTGTAAACCGCCAAAATAGAAAATATAAACAGTTAGAAAATCTAGAAGATAATCAAGATTGAGAATGAAACTGACTTGTAACTAAAGTTAACCTCAAAAATAATAGAATAATCAAAAAATAAATGATGAGTATAACCTAAACTAATAAATGGGTAATACTAAAGATTAGCAACAAATCTAATGATAAATACTTCTCTACTAACTTAGAGGTAAGTTAGATATAGTTTCTGATTTGAGTGAGAATATTTCATGAGATTATGAAAAAAATAAGTGGATTACTTGAATGACTGAACATAATGTAAAATAACAAGTAAAAAATAGAACTATAAAACTTGAAATATCACTAGTTTGATTCGTATAGAGAGCCAGTAAAGGAATCACAATTCCATACCAGACTGGTAAAAACTTTAAATAAAAACTAAAATATGGTAAAATAACGATTAAATAAAATTTTTAGGAGACATTTATGAAGACAAAAACACTTGCACAAGTTGATGGAATTATTGGGATCATTGCAGGAGCTGTTTTGGCAATTTTACCAGTTGTTATAGTTATGATTGCGGCTATTTCTGAAAATGAAGATTTTGCAGGAGTTGTTTTGGGAATTGTTTTCCTTGTTTTTACTTTAGTAAAAATCGCAACTCTAATCCTAGGAATTCTCACTCTTGTCTACTACAAGGATGACAAACGTATCTCACTTGCTCCGTCTATCTTATTTATCGTTGGATCGGTAGTATCATTGATTCCGTTCTTGGGATGGATCGGTGGAATTATTCTCATCATTGGTGGAGCGCTATACTTGTCAAGCTTGAAACATTTCCAAATCGAAGGATAGTTCTATACTAAAAGAGAAGAGTCAAGAAGTCGCTTCTCTTTTTTGATTGATTTTGACTAGCTTTTTTGTGAAAAATTGTGTAAAATAGAATAGATAAACGAGGGGAACCTCGGAAAATAAAAGGAGTATCCATCAAATGGTAAAATTGGTTTTTGCTCGCCACGGTGAGTCTGAATGGAACAAAGCTAACCTTTTCACTGGTTGGGCTGATGTTGATTTGTCTGAAAAAGGAACACAACAAGCGATTGACGCTGGTAAATTGATCAAAGAAGCTGGTATCGAATTTGACCAAGCTTACACTTCAGTATTGAAACGTGCAATCAAAACAACTAACTTGGCTCTTGAAGCATCTGACCAATTGTGGGTTCCAGTTGAAAAATCATGGCGCTTGAACGAACGTCACTACGGTGGTTTGACTGGTAAAAACAAAGCTGAAGCAGCTGAACAATTTGGTGATGAACAAGTTCACATCTGGCGTCGTTCATACGATGTATTGCCTCCAGCAATGGATCGCGACGATGAGCACTCAGCTCACACTGACCGTCGTTACGCTTCACTTGACGACTCAGTTATCCCAGATGCTGAAAACTTGAAAGTGACTTTGGAACGTGCCCTTCCATTCTGGGAAGATAAAATCGCTCCAGCTCTTAAAGATGGTAAAAATGTATTCGTAGGAGCACACGGTAACTCAATCCGTGCTCTTGTAAAACACATCAAAGGTTTGTCAGACGACGAAATCATGGACGTGGAAATCCCTAACTTCCCACCATTGGTATTCGAATTTGACGAAAAATTGAACGTAGTTTCTGAATACTACCTTGGTAAATAAGAACCATAAAGCCTAGGATGATTCCTGGGTTTTTTCAATTTCTATATATTACAGTGCGAGATTAAAAGAAACCATATTTGCAAATTTAAATAGAAAGTTTTAAGAATACAAAAAACAATTAAGCTTGTCAAAGCAGAGGATTCTTGTTATAATAGGTAAGATGGAGGCGTTATGGCACTTAAAAAAGCAAGTCTAGCCTGTGCGGTTTGTGGTTCTAGAAACTATTCGATTAAGATTAGTGGAAATCCAAAACCAACACGCTTAGAAGTAAATAAATTTTGTAAACACTGTGGCAAGTACACCACACACCGAGAAACGAGATAGGAGAAAACGATGCGTTTTATTAAGGATATTTTTAAACTTCTTAAAGAAACAACTTGGCCGACTCGCAAGGAAAGTTGGTTAGATTTTAAATCTATCATGGAATACACTGCTTTCTTTGTAGTGATGATTTATATTTTTGACCAATTGATTGTTAGCGGATTGATTCGTTTTATTAATATTTTTTAAAATAAGCTAAGAAAAAGATCTAGTCGCTGAAATTCTTCAGTTAGGAAAGGAAAAAACATGGATAGTTTTGATAAAGGATGGTTTGTGCTACAAACTTATTCTGGCTACGAAAATAAAGTAAAAGAAAATCTATTGCAACGTGCACAAACATACAATATGCTAGAAAATATTCTACGTGTTGAAATTCCTACACAAACAGTGCAAGTAGAAAAAAATGGAAAGAAAAAAGAAATCGAAGAAAATCGCTTTCCAGGGTATGTTCTTGTAGAAATGGTTATGACCGACGAAGCATGGTTTGTTGTGCGTAACACACCAAACGTAACAGGATTCGTAGGTTCACACGGAAATAGATCAAAACCAACTCCACTTTTGGAACAAGAAATTCGCGATATTTTAGTTTCTATGGGTCAAACTGTCCAAGAATTTGATATTGATGTCGAAGTTGGTCAAACTGTTCGTATTATTGACGGTGCTTTCGCAGATTACACAGGTAAGATCACAGAAATTGATAACAATAAAGTTAAGATGATTATCTCAATGTTTGGGAATGATACAGTTGCAGAAGTAAATCTTAACCAGATTGCAGAACTTTAATCGAACATTTCATCAATTAAAATTACAAAGTAAAGACAACCGTATAGAAAACAGTTGTCTTTTATTACCCTCACTTGTCAGTATTCACAACTGCCATAACATTAGAGAGTAAAAACAGCACAAGACAGAAACTAGTGCCCTTCTTTCCCCCTTTCACTGCTATACTACAAGCAGAGAAAGGGGGAAAGCAAATGCTTGAGAAGTATTATGCAAAGGTAAAAGGAATTGTTTATAAATGTAGAAAAGATTACTATCTTCACCTGTGGGAGAAAGAGGATTGGGACCAAGAGGGAATGATCTGTCTCCATGAACTTTTAGAACACCATCCAGAACTGGTGGAAGAAGAAAAGAAACTCTACGTCTACTTCA
>NZ_KV804204.1:0-438 GCF_001811305.1 Streptococcus sp. HMSC056C01 | reverse complement strand
TGCTTTTAGGAGATTCTGATGGAGAAGCTATTGCCAAAGAAGGTTTGCGCAAAGATAATAAAAACCTGATATTTCTAGTCGCTATGATTACTTTTGCAAGTTGTGGTGCTGACAATATTGGTGTCTTTGTTCCATATTTTACTACCTTAAATTTAGCAAATTTGATAGTAGCTTTACTTACCTTTCTAGTCATGATTTATCTCTTGGTTTTTTCTGCCCAAAAATTGGCACAAGTCTCTTCTGTTGGAGAAATTTTGGAGAAATATAGCAGATGGTTTATTGCCGTTGTTTATTTAGGATTGGGGATATATATCCTGATTGAAAATAACAGTTTTGACATACTATGGACTATATTAGGCTAGGAGAAAATATTATGAAAAAAGATAGTATCTGTCAAGTGGATGTTATAAATCAACAAAATGTTACAACCGCAACGAA
>NZ_KV804203.1:0-251 GCF_001811305.1 Streptococcus sp. HMSC056C01 | reverse complement strand
TCAGTCCATGAAGTAGCTGTTGTTTGAAGAACCTTATTAAGTTCATCAATGTTTTCAAATCCAGTTGTACGAAGCCATTCGCGAGCTGCTGCTTCTCCATCTTTGATGTAAGCTTCAACAGATCCAGCCCATGTTGCACGTCCACAAAGAACACCATTGAAGTTTGCACCTGATTCATGGGCAAAGACAAGAGTTTCTTGGAAGAGTTTAGCGGATACACCTGCACTCAAGTAGATGTATGGAAGGTTAGT
>NZ_KV804202.1:0-263 GCF_001811305.1 Streptococcus sp. HMSC056C01 | reverse complement strand
TCCTTGGTTGAGCCAACAAAACCAACATTTGAAGGTGGAGTTAATGGCCTAGGTACAGTAGCCGAAGCCTTACCAGAGTATGAAGGTGGTGCATTTCCAGTTGATACTCTGAAACAGGAACATACTGAGTTCACAGGCGGTGTATCAGGCGAATCTTTAGTCGAGCCGTCTAAACCAACATTTGAAGGTGGAGTCAATGGCCCAGGTACAGTAGCTGAAGCTTTGCCAGAGTATACCCCAGAATTGAGTAGTCAAAGTGGCGT
>NZ_KV804201.1:70097-143081 GCF_001811305.1 Streptococcus sp. HMSC056C01 | reverse complement strand
CTTTGCGGCCTTTAAATCGTTCGTCTGCCCAGAGTTTCGGTTAATTTTTTTCTTACAATAATTGTTTTTTATGAAGCACATATCATTTTTTGAAAAAACAGAGAAAACTTGTGCCTCCTCTGTTTATAGTATTTAAGATAATTAATTTTCTTCACTCATTTTTGATTTTACTTCATCATAAGATAGTGCATGTGATTCCTCTTCTACTGTTTCAGGCATCTTTCCTGTTTCGTATAGAGATTTAATTTGTGTACTATCCAGTGTTTCGTATTTCAATAATGCTTCTGCAATCAGCTTGTGAGTTTCACGATTTGACTGGATAATTTCAGCAGCTTTGTTTCGTGCTTCATTCAATAATGAACGAACTTCTTCGTCAATTTCATAAGCTGTTTGTTCTGAAATTGATTTTTGAGGGCTTTGTGCACCAAACATGGCATGACTTCCTTCATATTGTACTGGACCAAGTTTTTCACTCATACCATACTCTGTAACCATTGCACGCGCCATCTGAGTAGCTTGTTCGAAGTCATTAGATGCTCCAGTTGTTTGGACGTTAAAGATAATCTCTTCAGCTACACGTCCACCCATTAAGCCAGCTAATTGTTCTTTCATATCTTCTTTAGATAGAAGCATTTGGTCTTCCTTAGGAAGTGCAATCATATATCCGCCTGCACGTCCACGTGGTACTATGGTAACTTTATGAACAACACGGGCATTTGACAATACTAGACCGACAATGGTATGTCCTGCCTCATGGTAGGCAACCAATTCACGTTCTTTTTGTGAAACTGTCTTATCTTTCTTAGATGGTCCAGCGATAACACGATCTTCAGCTTCATCAATATCAGAAGCATCAATCACTGATTTATTACGACGAGCTGCAACCAAAGCTGCTTCGTTCAATACATTTTCCAAATCGGCACCAACAAAACCTGGAGTTTGTTGTGCTACCAATTTTAAATCTACATCTTCAGCTAAAGGTTTATTTCTAGCATGGACTTTCAAAATTGCTTCGCGTCCCTTAACATCTGGACGACCAACTAATACTTTTCTATCAAAACGACCTGGACGAAGTAGAGCCGGATCAAGAACATCTGAACGGTTTGTTGCCGCAATGACAATAATTCCTTCATTTCCTTCAAAACCATCCATTTCAATCAAGAGTTGGTTTAAGGTTTGTTCTCGTTCATCATTACCTCCACCTAAACCGACACCACGTTGTCGACCAACGGCATCAATTTCATCAATGAAGATAATAGCTGGTGCTGCTTTTTTTGCATCTTCAAAGAGAGAACGTACACGGCTCGCACCGACACCGACGAACATTTCTACAAAGTCAGAACCTGAAATACTAAAGAATGGTACACCAGCTTCTCCTGCGACTGCTTTGGCAAGTAATGTCTTACCGGTTCCCGGAGGCCCCTCTAAGAGAACACCAGCTGGAATCCGGGCACCCAATTTTGTAAATCGTTTTGGATCTTTTAAGAATTCAACAACTTCAACAAGTTCTTGTTTTTCTTCCTCTGCGCCTGCGACATCTGAGAAGCGAACTTTGATATCTTCTTTATTAGCAGCTTTAGCTTTACTACGTCCAAAGCTCATTGGATTACGTCCACTATTTCCGCCCATATTTCCCATCATAGAGAAGAGGAAGAAGAATAAGATAGCAAATGGTACTACTGAAACCAGGATGTTAATCCACATACCACTTGAGCTTTCGTGTTTCACTTCAATTTGTGTTTGATGTTCACTTGCTAGCTTTTGCAAATCCGCTACAGTTGTATCTGATGGGAGGACAATACTTGTAAATTTCTCTACTTTTGTAGCAGAGGGTGTAAAAAATTGAATTCCCGTTTCCTGTTTCTCTGTCTTAGCAGTTTTGTAGACACCATACACTTCAATAACACTACCACTTGGTTGGTAGGTCATTTCTTTTACATTGTCGTTAGTGATTTCCTGAACCAATTCTGAGTACTTAATTTGTTGACTATGACCAGCGGATCTACCAGCAAAAAAGTACTGGAATCCTGTCACTAGCAAGAAAATCATCAACAAATAAAGAAATGGATTTTTTATGAAACCATTATTTTGTTTTTGCATTCAAACACTTACCCTTCTATTTTGAGTAAACTTCCTCTTTCAATACACCTACATAAGGAAGGTTACGATAGTTTTCATTATAGTCTAAACCGTAGCCTACAACAAATTCATTTGGAATTGTAAAACATGTATAATCTGCTTCGATTTCTACTGTACGACCTTCTGGTTTATCAAGCATTGTGACAATCTTAACAGAAGCTGCTTCTCTTGCAGTAAACATATCTCTCAAACTCTTCAAGGTTTGACCAGTATCAATAATATCTTCTACAAAGACAACATGTCGACCTTTAATATCTTGAGTTACGTCTTGTTTAATATTAATGACACCACTACTTACAGTCCCACCATGATAGCTAGAGACCATCATAAAGTCCATTTCAAGATGTGTATCAATATATTTCACCAATTCTGCCATAAAAGGAATAGAACCTTTTAGAATTCCAACTAAAATCGGATTTTTTCCCTCATAATCTTTTGTCAACTGAGCACCCAATTTTTTAGCTGCTTCTGTAATTTCATCTTGTGAAATCAAAATTTTCTTGATATCTTTTTCTAACATGATTTTACCTATCTATTTTTTCTATATAAAGTACAGTGTTCATTATATCATTTTTCATTTTTTTACTCAAATCACTGATTTCAATTCCTAAAACTGAACAAATTTTTCCAAATTGCTCAATGATAATAGCTTTTTCTCGATTTTCTTTAGGAATTTTTAAATCAATAAAAAGTCGTCTTAGTTTTTTACGATGACCATTTTTTATCAAATAATCACCAGGCTGTCGATGCCGTATAATCAACGATGTTTCACGGGAAACATTTATTTGTTGAACATTTTCTCCTTTTAGGGGGATTCCAAATGAAAATAGAAAACCTTCATAATAAACTTGATTTTGATAGTTTAACACACACTCACTACTTTTTTCATCAGACTTTGGTCTGATTTTACCAATTTGAAAGTGCTGGTATTCTTTTATAAGTTCATAACCATTTTTTATACTATGGCGATATTGGCTCTTAGTTTTTAAAATATGATGAATTTCTTGAAATTGTTCTCTTGTTACATTTAAATCAGCAAAACAACTAAGGTATTGTTGTAGTAAAACTCGCTGTGTTGATTCACTAAAAGACAAAAACTGAGTTAAATCTTCCACATTGACTGTTTGAGATAATTCAGTCAGAGCAATTTGATAGTCAGATACTTCTTTTCCAAACTCTAAAAACGCTCTCTTTACCTGAATATTTTCTTTTTCCAGTTGTGGTAAGTAAATATTACGAACTCGATTGCGAAAATAATGATTTTCTTTATTCGTCCTATCTTCAAAATGCTCAACTTCAGGAAAATCCTTCTTATAAAAAGAAAGCAACGGACGAATTAATTCTCCCTTATCAAACTTTTGTCTCTCTTTTATAGCTGATAAATGTTGTAGTCTAACACCCCTAATCATTCGCATAAAAATCGTCTCAGCCTGATCATCTGCATGATGAGCTGTTACAAGGGCTGTAGAGGAAGTTTTCCCCATTACTTTCCTAAAAAATTTATAGCGAAATTGACGAGCATTTGCTTCTGAAAAATCTCCAGTAAAATGAGCTACGTAAATTGGAACTCCAACTTGTTCAGCTAGTTTTATTAATTCATATTCTTCATGATCAGATTCTAATCGTTGTTTATGGTTTACATGAGCTAAAAATAATTCAATCCCAAGTTCTTCTTGGTAAGTTGAAAGGAGATGAAAAAGAAACATCGAATCCAATCCACCAGACAAGGCTAGTACAACTCGTGAATGATCTTTAAAATAACCTTTTTCTAGAAAATGATTTAAAAAATCTCGGTCTCTCATTTTAGGACCTCATAGACATCCTTAGCAATTTTAGAAATGGTATCATAATCAGAATTTTTGGTAAAGATTGCAATAATGAAAGGAGAATCTGTATAGACTATTCCTACATCGTGTTTAAATTCATCTGCATCCCCAATTTTATGGGCTACCTTAGCAGAAATATTCTTAGCAATCCTCTGATTATCAAAAGCTGTTTGTGATAGGGATTCTAAAACAAAACCATTCTGATTATAAATAGATTCCATAACTTGACCAGCCATTTTAGCTGAAGCCAACTTATCTGTCACATCCCATTCCCCACCTGCGATAGTAGCCATCTCTTTTTTAAAGGCTTCATCTGATTTATTCGTAATATAATAACCAAGAATATTATGAGCTACATTGTCAGATTCTTTTGCAGTTTTTGTGATTAAATCTTTGAGAGTGTAGTCTTTATTGTCTGCTGTTTTAGGGAGATTTCCGCTTCCTTCAGGTTTATAAGAACCAGGGAAATCATTCACTTCAGAAACGTACTTCAATTTCGTGTCAAGTTGGTAATCACCTTGATTGATTTTTTCTTGAACATAATAAAGATAAGGCAATTTCATAACACTAGCAGCGTACATTTTTTGATCTTCATTAATCCCAGCTTCCTTACCTGTACTCAATTGTTTAATATAAATAGAGAACTGTTCATTTTGATAATTTGCAGATAGCAACTCTTGTACTTTCTGAATACGATTATCATCATCGGAAATATCATCCGTCGAAATCCAACCAGTTTGTTTGATATGTAAAAATTCATGCCCACCAGCAAAAATAGACATATCTACTTCAACATCTTGATAGGGTACCAAAGTAGATTTTAATTCTTGTTTATCATAAGGGCTATTATAGACAATAAATTCAGGTTCTAACCACACTCGTTTAGAAAAATTGTTGACATTTGAACTATCGTATAAAAGTCGTTTATCGGCCATCACAAACTGATTATTAGACAATTTAAAGACAGGCTGTCCTTGTTTATTTAATTTCCATTCTAAAACAGATAATTTTGTATCTGCATTGACTTTTCCTGATTCTTTAATCAAATCTTCTGTAGAATAAACAGATGTTTCACCATAAAATTTTGGAGATTCTATAACATCTTGATAGTAAAAATGATACGAAGCGTGGGTTAAGGAATAAACTTCTTGTTTTGGAATGATAACTGGATTCTCAGTGCTTACTACTTGGACACTTTTTAAAAAAATAGGAAGTAGCAATATCACTAAAAATTTACGCATTCTTTTTTTCCTCTTCTTCCTGTAACCGTAACAGATGATTTTTTTGAGCTAACTCTTCTAATTTTTCATCTGACTGACTTAAAAATTGTTCAATAATATCTAATAAATTTTCCATTTTACATTACCTAGGAAGTAAGTCCGGAATAGTATAAACTTCTTCCCATGATTTTGAATAGTAATATTTTGCACGCAAATACTTGGCTGCGTATGTTTCGTCCTTTAATTTGGTTGCAAGATTTGATTCTTTATCTTTTTCATCGCTCAATTCTTGATACTGTTTTTTCAGATTGGCTAACTGTTGGCGACGTTCGAGTAGTTGCTGATAACTTTGAGTCAAATTATAGGTTGGTAGGATGAACAACAACATAATCAAAATCAAAACCCAGCCCATAAAACGATTTCGTCTTTGTCGTTCTTCCATCAAGTATTTACGACGTTGGTGTTCATTTTGAATAAAAGAATTATTCATTTGCACAATTTTTTTATACATCGTTTTCTACCCTTGTTTCGCTGATAATTTCATACATACCTGCAGCATCTTCTTTTTTAGTGCTATCTTTCATTTCTAACACTTTTACGAGCAACAATTTATTTCCAAAACGAATTTCGACTTGATCGTTGATTTTTAAATCTGTAGAGCTCTTGGCAAGAATACCATTTACCTTGATACGTCCCTTATCTGCAACTTCTTTAGCCACTGTACGACGCTTAATAATTCTTGATACTTTTAAATATTTATCTAATCTCATTTTTATTACCTCAAATTATTATTGTACCATTTTTCTACCTTTTATAGAAGAAAAAAGATAACTCCTAATGTGACTCTTTTGATTCTTTTATGTTTGCTAATGATTCTCCAAAAGTTAAAAGACCTTCTAAAATTTCATAATCTTTTTTATTTCGAATATCAAATACAACTTCAATTAAACCTTGATTTTCTGAAATATTGGCCTTCAAACTTGTCTGAGATAGAGCCTGGAAATAATCTTGTGTTAAAAATAGTTGTTGCGAAATTTTTTCAAATTGAATAACAAGCTTATTATTTCTTCTTTCAACACGATTGACAAACACTTTATCAAGATATGCTTTAGCTAATCCAATTTCTAAAAGGTAAGCAACCACATCTGGATATTCTCCAAAACGGTCGATCAACTCATCTTGTAATTCTTCGTAGTTGACACGATTGTCAATTTGACGAATTCTCTTGTAAATTTCAATTTTATGCCGTTCATCTGAAATGTACTCATCCGGAAGATAAGCGTCAATTTGTAGAATTAACTCAGCATTTCCTTTTTCACGTTTCTTGTCAGTTCCATTTTTCTTAGCAATTGCTTCTTCTAGTAACTGAGAATACAACTCAAACCCAACAGAATCAATAAAACCAGACTGTGAACTTCCTAAAAGATTCCCAGCTCCACGAATGGATAAATCACGCATAGCGATTTTGAAACCAGAACCTAGTTCAGTAAAACCTTTGATGGCCTCTAATCTTTTCTCAGAAACTTCTGTCAAGGTTTTATCTGGACGATACATGAGATAAGCATATGCAATTCGATTACTACGACCAACCCGACCTCTTAATTGATACAAGGTTGACAATCCCATATGATCTGAATTTTCTATAAACAAGGTATTAGCATTTGGAATATCTACTCCTGTCTCGATGATTGTTGTAGTTACTAAAATATCATATTCACCTTCAATGAAATCAAGAAGTGTATTTTCTAAGCGAATTTCACTCATTTGTCCATGAACAAAACCAATTGAAGCTTCTGGAATCAACTCTTGTAACTCTGAAACCTTCTTTTCAATCGTGTCAACTTTGTTGTAAAGATAGTAAACTTGACCACCACGATCCATTTCTCTCAATACAGCATCACGAATGACACGATCATTCTGTTCAAGAACATAGGTTTGAACAGGATATCGATTAGTTGGAGGTGTTTCGATGACAGATAAATCTCGGATACCTAGCATAGACATATGAAGAGTTCGAGGAATTGGTGTCGCTGTCAAGGTTAAGACATCAACCTTCTTTTTTAATTCCTTGAGAGCTTCCTTATGCTTAACACCAAAACGTTGTTCTTCATCAATAATCATCAACCCCAAATCTGCAAACTCAACATCTTTAGATAAAACTCTATGGGTCCCTATCAAAATATCTACTTGACCTTTTTTCAATTTTTTAAGTGTCTCAGTCTGCTCTTTCTTACTTCTAAAACGACTCAAAACATCTACATTGACAGCAAATTGTTCAAATCTTTCCTTAAAATTACTGTAATGTTGCTGAGCAAGAACGGTAGTTGGTACTAAAACAACAACCTGTTTATGATCATTGACAGCCTTAAATGCAGCTCGCATAGCTACTTCTGTCTTACCAAATCCAACATCTCCAACTAAAAGTCGGTCCATCGGTTGAGAAGCCTGCATATCTTTCTTGATCTCTTCGATACTTCGAAGTTGGTCCTCAGTCTCTACATATGGGAATGCTTCGTCAAAAGCAACCTGATCTTCATCATCTTTTGAAAATGCATATCCTTTAAGTTGACTTCTCTCGGCATATAACTTAATCAAGTCATCTGCAATATCTTCAACTTGACTCTTTACTTTTTGCTTGGCTTTTTTAAAACGTCCATCGTTTAATTTGTTTAACTTTGGAGCCTTACCATCACTAGAGACATACTTAGAAAGAGTCTGTATCTGCTCTACAGGGATGGAAATACGGTCTCCATTTTGATATAGGACACTTACGTAGTCTCGATGAATTCCTTTGATTTCAATCGTTTCAATCCCTAAATATTGACCAATACCATGAATTTGATGAACAACATAATCTCCTTTTTGGAGTTCATTATAATCCTTTAATCGTTCAGCGTTACTGATATTTTGTCTTCGATACTTGCGTTTAATCTTCTTTTTAAAAATTTCATATTCAGTGATAAATACAAGATTTTCATCTACAAAATGAAAGCCATGTCGCAGATTTCCTTCAACAAGATTGACAGTTCCTTTACAGATTTTACTTTCATTACTATTATCAAATTTAATATCGTATTCATCAAGAATCGTTGACAGTTTCTTTAGTTCAGTTTTGCTACTTGCTTGAAGAATAATCGTATACTTTAATTTTTTGTAACGTTCAATTTCTTCTTTCAGAAAAGAAAACTGATTAAAGAACTCTTGCATAGGATATTGATTGAACTGGTACAGATTATTAAATTTCAAATTTCCAAGCCCTTTTTGAAAATTTGAAAAGAAAGTCGCTGGTACATATTTTTTAAACTGACTTTCTACATCAGCAAAATATTGTAAATTTGACACTGATTTACTATTATGTAAATCATCTGTAAAGTAGCTAGCTGTTTCCTTATCAAAAGCATCGTACTGGTTCATGATTTTTTGAAAATCATCAAATATAACAGGAACTTGATTCAAATAGTCTATCAATGTCCATTGTTTTTTATAAAATACAGACAAAAACTTGCGAATATCTGTATGAAGAACTTGCTCTTTCGTGCAACTAAAAACTTCTTCTAAGTAAGACTTTAAAGTTGGAGAAAGTGCCTTATCAATCTCATGTTCTAAAAATTTCAGGCCACGATGATAATCTTCAAAAGTTAGTAAAATATCACTTGCTGGATATATCAGTACTTTAGACTGACTGTCTTTAGAAAGCTGAGTTTCAGTATCAAATTCTCTTATACCATCAATTTCATCACCAAAAAATTCTATTCGGTAAGGAGATACTTGTGAGGTTTCAAAGATATCTAGAATATCTCCACGAAGGCTAAATTCTCCCTGACTTTGAACTTGTGTAACTTTCTTATAACCAAGAGAAATTAAGTGATTTTTTAATTCTCTTTGTTCGCATTCCTGGCCCACTTGAAGTTCTAAGATACTATTATCAAAAACTTGAGGATTTGGTAAGAATACCCGACTAGCTGCGACGTTACAAACTAAAATCCCTCTTTGAGACTTATCTCGTAGAAACCGCAGAGCTTCAACCCGAGAAAAAATCTTTTCCTGAGATGATACCAAAAATTCGACCATTGGTGAATCATCTACTAGAAATGGATAAACCAGATCCGAACCTAGTATAGAGATTAGATCATTGACCAGACGCTCAGCCTCTCCATATGTAGAAGTCATCACTAAAACCTTATCCTGACTCTTCAGACTACTAGCAATAGCTAAAGATTTTGCTGATCCAGAAAGACCTAGCAATAATTGTCTTTGTTTCTGTGGTAGGTTCTCATGCCAAGATAGGATTTGTTTATTCTCTAAAAAGAAATCGATTAATGCCATTTCCTTACCCATTATATTTCTGCATCGTCTTTTCAAAGTTTTTTTCTTGTAAATAATAATTTACAGCATCGTCAACCTTGTCAATAGATTGTAAAATACCAATATAATCTTCTTGATCAAACTTACTCAAAACATGGTGAACAACAGACATTCCTTTTTTAGGTCTACCTATACCAATCTTTACTCGATTGAAAACCTGTGTACCAATATGTTGGATAATTGACTTGATACCATTATGACCGCCAGCTGATCCTTTAGCGCGAAGTCGAATTTTTCCTACTTCCATGTCAAGATCATCGTAAATAATCAGTAAATCTTCAATATCTAAACCATAATAGGTTAATAAAGCATGAACTGCTTTCCCACTTTCATTCATAAAAGTTGTTGGTTTCACTAGATAAATTTTTTCACCATTAAGGAAAAATGAAGCTAATTCAGCTTGGAATATTTTATCGTGTGTAAATGATACATTCTGTTTTTTTGCTAGTTGGTCAATCAACATAAAACCAACATTATGTTTAGTTTCAAAATATTTATCCCCTGGATTTCCCAATCCTACAAGTAATTTTGTCATTTATATTTCCTTTCAAAAGTCAAAAGGGTTGGAATTTTTTTCCAACCTAATTGACATTATTTTAAATACTGATTAAACGTTAAAGCGGAATTCCATAATATCGCCATCTTGCACGACATATTCTTTTCCCTCTTCACGCAAACGTCCAGCTTCTTTTACAGCCTTTTCAGAGCCATATTTTACCAAATCGTCATAAGACATGGTCACTGCACGAATAAATCCTTTTTCAAAGTCTGAGTGAATGATACCAGCAGCTTGAGGAGCTTTCATGCCACGTTTAAAGGTCCAAGCACGAACCTCTTTTTCACCAGCTGTGAAGTAAGTTCCAAGTCCAAGCAAGTGATAAGCTGCGCGAGTCAACTTGTCAACGCCTGATTCTGTCAACCCAAGTGCTTCAAGAAACTCTTGCTTGTCTTCTTCGTCTAACTCAGAAATTTCTTCCTCAGCACGCGCAGAAATAACGACTACCTCTGCATTTTCTGTCGCTGCAAATTCTCGAATTTGTTTCACATAATCAATAGAGTCTGGGTCTCCAACAACATCCTCATCCACATTCGCTACATAAAGAACTGGTTTAGTGGTCAAGAGGAAAAGACCTTTGACAACCTTTTGCTCTTCATCTGTAAATTCAATGGTACGTGCTGATTTACCGTCTTCAAGAACTGGTTTAATCTTTTGAAGAACGTTAAATTCTGCAACTGATTCCTTATCTTTTTGCGTACGCGCCATTTTTTCTACACGCGCATAGCGTTTATTAACTGATTCTAAGTCAGCAAGAATCAACTCTAGGTTAATGGTATCAATATCTGCTAGCGGATCCACAAAGGCATCTTCACGACCTTGCTCACGCATGACATTTTCATCATCAAAGGCACGAACCACATGAACAATCGCATCAACTTCACGGATGTTGGCCAAGAATTTATTCCCAAGACCTTCTCCTCTTGATGCTCCTTTTACAATCCCTGCAATATCTGTAAATTCAAAGGTTGTTGGAACTGTCTTTTTAGGAGTAATCATTTCCGTCAATTTTTGGAGGCGTTCATCTGGAACTTCTACCATTCCAACGTTTGGATCAATGGTCGCAAAAGGATAGTTTGCAGCCTCTGCTCCTGCTTTTGTAATTGCATTAAATAGGGTTGATTTACCAACGTTTGGTAAACCAACGATACCTGCTGTTAAAGCCATAGTTTCTCATTCTCCGTTCACATTTCAATCTTCAATATTATAACACAAAAAGGGAAAACTTGCTAACCCTCTAACTAGGGTTCTTAGTCGATGATTTTACTCATTTTTCTTTCAAAATCATAGCGACTCATCATGACTACGTGGTCACAATTACTACATTTTATTTTGATATCTGCACCAACACGAGTAATTTCCCAGCGATTTGCCTTTTTGCCTGTTGACTTAATCGTACAAGCATGTGGTTTTTTCATTTCAATAAAATTTCCAACTTGATACATAGTTAGTCTCCTTTTTCTTTTTCGATTATATCATAAAAGAGGCGAGCTAGGCTCAACCTCTTTCCATTAATTTGTACGAACTGGCGTGATGAGCTGCATGAAATCTTCATCTGTATCAGCTGGAACCAGAGTAAATGGACGAACTGCTGAAATAAAGCTGATTGTAACTTTTTCGCTATTCAAAGCTTTTAATGCTTCAATCAAATAAGTTGGGTTGAAACTAATTGTCAAATCAGCACCACTTACATTTTCAGCATCAATTTCTTCATTTACTTTCCCTACTTCTGGAGAGTGAACATGGGCACTTACAATTCCTTCTTTGATTTCTAATTTAACAGTACCATTTTGTGTCGCACTTGATAAGAGGCGAGCACGTTCCATAGATTGACGTAGTTTAGCAACGTCAAAGGTAACTGTTGTATTGAAATCTGTTGGAATCAAACGATCTGTATCTGGATAATTTCCTTCTAAGAGACGTGTGTAGAAGCTAATATTTTCACTTCTAAAGAGAATTTGATTATTGGCGAAGAAAATCTCTACTGTTTCGATATCATCCGTAAAAACAGCTGAAAATTCGCGTAGAGAACGACTTGGGATGACAACATCAAAATCATCACTATTTTTTTCAAGAGTCAATTTCTTCTGACTGAGACGGTGAGAGTCTGTTGCAACTGTTTTTAATTCTTTGTGGTTGCTTAAAACAAAGTGGACACCTGTCAAAATAGGACGACTTTCTTGGGTGCTAGCTGCAAAAGCAGTTTCATTGATAATCTTTTTAAGAAGTTTTGTTTCAAGAACTAGAGGATTACTTGCAGAAATTTCTTGGATACGTGGATACTGCTCGCTATCCTTTCCCTTTAGGGTAATTTCTGATTTACCACTTGTTAAGACAATTTGCTTTTGTTCAATCTCTTTAAAATCAAGTGTTACATCTGGAAGACTTGAAACAACGTTGATAAAGAAAGAGGCTTCTAAGAGAACTGAACCTAAAGAATTAATCAAGAGACCTGCATTTTCATTTTTTTGCGAAATGAAATTTTCGATTGAGATTTGACCATTTGATCCAATCAAGGTAATTCCTTCATTGGTAACATCAATTTTTACAGTTGATAAAATAGGAATAGCATTTTTTGAGCTAATAGCTCTCTTTGTTGTATTTAAGGCTTGCAAAAATAAGTTTTTATTAATTGAAAAATGAATCATGGATTCTCCTTTATTCTTTTTATTATTAGAAGGATAATAGTAATAATAGAGCGTGTGAAATCTGTGGAAAAATACTTGTAATCAAGAAAACTCAAGGACATAGCCTTGTTTAAAAGATGTGGATAAATAAGAGTTTTTTAAAAAAGTTATCCACAAGTTATTTGATTTTCTTTTTGATGTTTTCAATTTCTATACGTAAATTGTCATCTGTTTCAAGCATAGATTTGATTTTTCCATGAGCGTGAATGACCGTTGTGTGGTCTTTGCCACCAAACTCTTTTCCAATCTTAGGAAGGCTATTATCAGTCATTTCTCTGGCTAGGTACATAGCAACTTGACGAGCTAAAACAATATTTTGAACACGTCTGGTTCCCTTCATTTCCTTGACACTAACACCATAGAAGTTTCCAACTTCTGTTTGTATTTTATCAATTGGAATCACAATCATTTTGCTAACGTCCTGTTTACGAGCACGAATAGCTTCAGCGGCGATGTCAACTGTGATATCGTTAATCTTTTTGACTTTGGCCATTAGGCTGATGTCGTTTAGTGCCCCCTCGAGTTCTCGCACGTTAGAGTCAAATTGTCCAGCTAAGTATTCGAGTGTATCATTCTGAAAATGATAATTGAGCTGTTCAGTCTTACTCTGTAAAATCGCAATACGTGTTTCAAAATCAGGTGGTGTGATATCTGTCGTTAATCCCCACGAGAAGCGCGTGACCAGACGTTCAGGTAGACTCTCTAAATGTTCAGGCCTACGGTCACTCGTCAAAACAATCTGTTTATTATTATTGTGAAGGGCGTTAAATGTATTGAAAAACTCTTCCTGAGTTTGTACTTTCTTTCCACTAAGTGATTGAATATCATCAATGAGTAGGAGGTCTAAACTACGGTAAGTTTTCTTGAATTTTTCCATATCATTAAGTCTCAAATGCTCTAGAAATTCATTAATAAAACTTTCAGCAGGTATGTATTTTACACGCGCATTTGGGCTCTTTTTTAGAATTTCATTTCCAAGGGCATTTAACAGGTGAGTTTTTCCAAGTCCAGGCCCTCCGTAGATAAATAGAGGATTGTAAGTTAATCCTGGATCTTCAGAAACAGCCAAAGCAGCAGACTTAGCCCAAACATTACCATCCCCTTGAACAAAATTATCGAAAGTATACTTTTCCTTGAGTCCAGTTTCAGAATATGGAATAGTGGATTGACTTGGTTGATAATCGTTGCCAGGTTCAGACTCGAAAGCTACTTGTGAGCTCGCTTCTTCAACTTTCGTGAAGATATAATGAGCTTTTATTTCAGTATCATAGATTTCAAAACCTGCTGCTAAAAGCATTCCATTGATATTTCGTTCCCAGAATATCTGCATTTCATCGCGGGGTAAGAAAATCGTTGCAGTATTTTCTTCAACTTTAACCAGTTTTGCGTCTAAAATATAGAAATCATAAACTGACTGAGTTAATTTATCATGTGCAAGTTCTAAAAGACGATTCCAAAATTGTTTTTCCTTCAATGATTTCCTCCTCCTTTACTATAGAATTTAAAAGGTTTATTGATAGAATCATTTTACCATAGATAAGATTATTTTTCCACAAGTTGTGGAAAACAATTAACAATGTTTTTAAATGTTATCCACATTTTGTGGATAACTAAGAAAAATTCTGAAATACTGGGCTTTTAAAAACTAAAATGCAGTGGATAACTATGTTCGTTAAGAATACTAAAATAACAGCCTTATTTCAGGCTGTTAATAAATTGTTGGTATTCATCTTGGTTATGGAAGGAAATTGAAATTTTACCACTATCTTTTTTTTGTAGCTTAATCTGAACATCTAATCCGAGTATTTTTTTCAATTTTTGCTCTTCTTCTTTGACAAAGTGGTCTTTTTCTTTTTTGCTGCTCTTCTTCGTTTTTTGTAGTATTTGTTCAACTTGTCGAACAGAGAGATTTTCAGTTTGAATACGATTCAAGAGTTTATCTTGTTTATCACTTGATAATTGAATGAGGAGTCTAGCATGAGCTTGAGAAAGTCTACCACTTTCAACTTCTGTCAGGATATGTTTAGGTAATCCTAACAATCGAACTAGGTTTGTAATATAAGGTCGAGATTTCCCCATTTTTTCAGCAATTTCTGTGTGGGTAAAACCTTTATCAATTAAGGATTGATATGCTTTAGCTTCCTCGATAGGATTTAAATTTTCTCGTTGGAGATTCTCAATGATAGAATGAAGCATCATATCTTGATCAGAAAGTTGCTTAACAATGACTGGAACTTCTGAAAGTCCAGCAGCTATTAAAGCACGATACCGTCTTTCTCCAGCTAGAATTTCATATCCAAGTACTGGAGATTTTCTAACGATAATAGGCTGAATCAAGCCGTTTTCCTTAATAGATTGTGCCAGTTCTTGAATTTTTTCTTCTGAAAATTCCTTACGAGGTTGATAGGGATTTTTTTGAATATCTTTTATTTGAACAATTTTAAATTCTTCCATAATTCTACATTAACACAACTTAGATATTCTGTAAAGCAACTTTACATATCTGTAAACTACTTATCTAAATCACTAGTACTTTTATCTAATTTAATAGTTGTTGTTTCTTCCTTACCATCACGGTAGTAAGTAACAGTCATACTGTCTCCAATAGAATGACTATATAAAGCACTTTGCAATTCAGTAGTGGAAGAAATAGCTTTATCATCTATTTTTGTAATGACGTCATATTGTTGCAGATGTCCATTGGCAGGCATATTTTTTTGAACAGAACGAACAGCTACACCAGAAGTAACATTTCCAGGAAGTTTTAGTTTTTGAAGATCAGTTGTACTAAGATTTGATAAGTTAACCATGTGGATTCCAAGAGCAGGTCGAGTTACTTTTCCATCTTTTTCCAACTGCTTGATAATATTAATTACATCGTTTGCAGGAATGGCAAAACCAAGACCTTCGACAGATGTTCCACCATTAGAGGCAATCTTACTTGATGTAATACCGATAACTTGGCCTTGGATATTAATCAAAGGACCACCTGAGTTCCCAGGGTTAATAGCTGTATCTGTTTGGATAGCATTGGTTGAGATAGCTTGTCCGTCTTCAGATTTTAGAGATACATTTCTATTTAAACTTGATACAATCCCCTGTGTCACAGTATTGGCATATTCAGAACCTAGAGGACTTCCGATTGCAATAGCTGTTTCTCCAACTGTTAGTTGACTAGAATCACCAAATTCGGCTACTGTTGTGACCTTATCTGCAGCAATTTTTACAACGGCAATATCTGAATAAGTATCAGAACCCACAATTTCACCAGGGACTTTTGTGCCATCTGCTAAACGAATATCAACTTTTTTAGCACCATTAATAACGTGAGTATTGGTTACAAGGTAAGCAGTATCCCCTTCCTTTTTATAAATGACACCAGAACCTTCGCTGTATACTTGTTCAGCATTGGTATCTGTATCAGTTTCATCAGATCCGAGTAAACTATTTTGAGAGTTTGATGAGTAAGTAATGACAGATACAACAGCATCTTTAACTTTATCAACTGCTTGTGTAGTTGAATTTTCATTTTTTACAGCTGTTTTGCTGACAGTCGTTGTAGTTGTCGTACCACTATTTTGTTTTTGACTGAGCTGCAATGTGGTAAAAGTACCTAAAATACCACTAAAAAAGCTAATGAGAATGACTACTAAAAGTTGTCCCCATTTTTTGGAACTAGTTTTTAAGTTTTTCATAGAAGCCTCCATGTTTTTTTATCAATGAAAGTATAAAATAGCTAGCTTAATCCAAGCTTAAAAACAAAAAGTTTTTCACAACTTGTGGATAACTTTCGAAAACCTGTGAATTTATTGAAGTTTTTCAAAATCTTATCTGTGAATAAGATGTGAAATTGAGTGTGAATATGTTAGAATAGAAGAATGAAAATTAAAGTGGTAACAGTTGGAAAACTGAAAGAAAAATATCTCAAAGATGGCATAGCAGAATACTCCAAGAGAATTTCACGATTTGCTAATCTAGAAATTATTGAGTTGGCTGATGAAAAAACACAAGATCGGGCCAGCGAATCTGAAAATCAAAAGATTTTGGAGTTGGAAGGGAACCGCATTCTTGCTAAAGTAGGGGAACGTGATTTTGTAGTTGTTTTAGCTATTGAAGGAACAACTTTTTCTTCTGAAGAGTTCAGTAAGCAGCTTGAAAGGGCTTCTATCAATGGATTTTCGACAATCACTTTTATCATTGGTGGGAGTTTAGGACTATCTCCAGAGGTGAAAAAAAGAGCCAATCTCTCTGTTAGTTTTGGGAGATTGACGCTTCCTCATCAACTAATGAGATTAGTCTTAGTAGAACAAATTTATAGAGCGTTTTCGATTCAACAGGGCTCTCCCTATCATAAATAGATGATTGACTAAGCTAGCTTTTTTTGATAAGATAGATTAGTAAGGTCTCATAGCTCAGCTGGATAGAGCATTCGCCTTCTAAGCGAACGGTCGCAGGTTCGAATCCTGCTGGGATCAGTGTTAAATCGTAAGCTGGGAAAAAACCCCAGCTTTTTTTGTAAAAATTTGACATTTCAGAATAAAATTTGAGCATTTGAGAAATAATTCTCTATAGGTATCGTAGATTTTATATAATATTTTTGTAAGTTAATTTACAAGAAAAACATTATAGGAGTTTATATTATGAAAAAGAATACAGATTTTGCTCAAATGAAAGATTTCCAAGAATTGAACGAAAAAGAACTGCAGGAAATCAGAGGTGGGGATATAAGATTACCTCATATTATAAAAAAATTATTTTCAAAATAATATAAAATAGTGGTAAGATAGGGAGCTATAATGAATTTAGTTATATTAGGAACAATTTTTCTTCATATCTATATTCTAACAATTAGTTATGGAATAATTTGTAAGATAGCAAGAAAAGAAAGATATTGGTTTGGAATTTATCTATTTTTATTCCAACTTTTAGCTGAATTTTGCTTTGATTTTATTTCCTTATCTGGATTAGGATTTGAAAAATTTTTATTTCCTATTTTTCTCTACGCATATCTAAAAATTTTTAAAAAATACGATAAGTATCAAGCAGGATTTATCAGTATACTACTGTCATTACTATATAATAGTAGCCATACATTTATATCTGTAACTTTATCATCTATAATAGGAGATCAATTAGTAATACAGCATGAAGAACTCTTCTTTTTTGTAGTTCTATCATTAACTTATTTTGCAATCAAAAAAATCATTACTTATTTCCACTTGGAAATGACCTATTTTGATAAAGACTACCTCTATCCATTTTTAAAAAATGTGCTAGTTGCTTTCTTCACCTTACATATCCTCTTATTTATTTCAGATATTGTGAGTACTTTTCCCAATTTAAACAGTTTTGGAAGTATTTTATCTTCTATTGTTTTTGTTTGTCTACTTTTGACCTTCTTTTCCATGAATTCTCACAAAGTTCAGATAGAAAAAGAAATCGAATTGGAACAAAAGAAGTTTGAGCAAAAACATTTACAAACTTACACAGATGAGATTGTTACCTTATATAATGAAATTCGTGGTTTTCGCCATGATTATACAGGTATGCTTGTCAGCTTAAGAATGGCGATTGAAAGTAAAGATTTACAAGAAATTGACAGAGTTTACAGTGAAGTACTTGTAAAGGCGAATCAAAAATTACGTTCAGACAAGTATACCTATTTCGATTTGAACAATATTGAGGATTCAGCACTTCGTAGTTTGATTGCTCAATCTATTGTCAATGCGAAAACTAATGATGTAGAGTACACATTAGAGGTAAAAGATATCATTACCCCTTTGTCTATGGAACTGTTAGATTTGGTGCGCGTGATGAGCGTTCTGCTCAATAATGCTGTTGAAGGGGCAGTTGAAAGCTATCAGAAACAACTAGAGGTAGCTATCATCAAGTTGGATCTTGAAACCTTAGTTGTCATCCAAAACTCTTGTAAAAAAAGAAAGGTAAAATCCGAAGATTTATTTGAATTAGGATTTTCAACTAAAGGAAGACATAGAGGACTTGGACTCAATAATGTTAAAGAAATTTTAGGAAAATATGACAATGTTATTTTAGAAACAGAAATTGATAATGATGTATTTAAACAAGTAATTAGATTTAAGAGGGAACTGATATGAAAGTATTGATTTTAGAAGATATTATAGAACACCAAGTAAGGTTGGAAACAACTCTAAATAAAATTTCTAAGGAAACAAATATTCCTATCTCCTATAAAACAACAGGAAAAGTAAGAGAGTTTATGGAATATGTAGAGCATGATGAAGTCAATCAGCTGTATTTTCTAGATATTGATATCAATGGGATTGAGAGAAAAGGATTTGAGGTTGCTCAATTTATTCGTCATCGCAATCCTTATGCCATTATTGTTTTTATTACAAGTCGATCTGAATTTGCTACTTTGACTTATAAATACAAAGTTTCAGCATTGGATTTCATTGATAAAGAAACCAGTGATCAAGTTTTTAAAAATAGAGTTGCCGACTGTGTGCTTTACACTAAGACTACTTTACTTGAAAACCAATCAGTCGTTGATTATTTTGATTATAGTTATAAAGGAAATGATCTTTGTATTCCTTATCATGATATTCTCTACATTGAGACAACTGGAACTTCTCATAAATTACGAATTGTAGGTAAGAATTTTGCCAAAGAATTCTATGGAACAATGACAGATATTCAAGAAAAGGATAAGGAACCCCAACGTTTTTATCTAGCTCACAAGTCATTTTTAGTCAATATTGGTAATGTGAGAGAAATTGATCGTAAAAAAATGGAAGTTGTATTTTATGAAGATCATCGTTGTCCTATCTCTCGCCTAAAAACTAAAAAATTGAGAGAACTAATGGCTAAAAACCAAAAAAAGTAATTGACAATTTTTGATAAATTGATATAATGGTTATATCTGCTACAGGTAGAGGGTCCGTTGGTTAAGAAATCGTCTTTTCATAGCGGTAACACGGGTTCTAATTCCGTACGGACTATTTAATCCGCCATAGCTCAGTTGGTAGTAGCGCATGACTGTTAATCATGATGTCGTAGGTTCGAGTCCTACTGGCGGAGTCGGATGAAAGGAACACTAATTTGGTGTTCCTTTTTTTGATTCTTTGTCCGATGTAATGAGGGGAGGCATACCTAACATACGGATAGATAATGATTTGTGTCCGAAAATAAAACTAAGGAAATTGTATTGCATTAGTATTAGCCTAATAAGAACAACAAAATAGGCTCCATAATATCCATAGGGGGTTGATTCTCTATAACTATTATAGAGCTTTTTATTAATTTGTATCCCCTAACATTTTCATTAAAAAGTCCGTGATTTCTTGTGGACTTTCTTTTTTTCCGTGGGCAATCCAGGTTTGACAGACTCCAAAGAGAGCATTTGTTAGGTAGACGCTACTGTATTCTAATTCTACTTCATTTAGTTTGAGTTGCATAAAACGTTTTTGAAGGTCTGTGCTCAGTAGGATGTGAAGTTTATTTCTCAAGAAATTTTGAATTTCCTTGGTTCCATTTTCAGATAAAAGAGCTGCTAGAAGTGGTTCTGATTCTAAGTATTCAAATACTTCTAGAATGGCATCTCGTTTGTGATTAGCATGTTTTTGAAAGATATATTCGAAGGTATGAAATAGTTTACTTTGGTAATGTTCAATCATATCGTATTTATCTTTGTAATGAGTATAGAAACTGGAGCGGCTAATTCCAGCTTTTTGTGCTAATTTAACAGTTGTAATCTGATCGAATGGTTGTTCCATCAATAATTCTACCATAGCATTTTCGATAATGCGCTTGGTTTTTAATCGTTTATTACTCTCTTGCATGTTCCCTCCAGATGAACATTTTTAGACAATGTGTTCAAAAATAGTTTTTTTATCTTGTCTTTTTAATTTTTTTATGTATAATCTATTATATCAAAAATTTAGACAAGTAGTTTAAAAAAGGAGACAATATGTTTAAAGAATGGAAAGCAATCTTTAAAAAACCGACATTTATTATTGTCATGATAGGAATTTCCTTAATTCCAGCTCTTTACAATATCATTTTCTTATCATCAATGTGGGATCCATATGGTAAACTTTCGGAGTTACCTGTAGCAATTGTTAATAAGGATCAAGCTGCTACTTATAATGATGAAAAACTCACTATTGGTGAAGACATGGTGTCTAATTTAAAAGATAGTAATAGCCTGGATTTTCATTTTGTAGATGAAGGTGAGGGAGAAAGAGGACTGCGGGATGGAGATTATTATATGGTTGTAACGTTGCCAAGTAATCTTTCTGAGAAAGCTTCTTCTATCCTTACAAATCATCCTGAACAGATGAAGATTGACTATCAGACATCAAGTGGTCATAGTTTTATTGCAAGCAAGATGAGTGATTCTGCCATGACACAAATCAAACAGACTGTGGCTACTAATGTTACTCAATCTTATACCAAAGCTTTATTTGAGAAGATGGGTGATTTAAAACTTGGTTTATCTCAAGCGGCAAATGCAAGTTTACAGTTGGCTGATGGTTCGAATCAACTTTCGGATGGGAGTCAAACCTTAACAACCAATCTTCAAACCCTAGCTCAATCGAGTCTCACATTTTCTAATGGTGCTGATCAATTATCTACAGGTTTAGGAACCTATACAGCTGGTGTAAATCAGTTAAATCTTGGTCTTGGTAATTTTAATACTGGTTTAAATCAATATACCAGTGCTATTTCACAAATTGATAATGGATTAAACCAACTGAATTCACAGACACCGGCACTGGTATCAGGATTGACTCAACTTGATGCAGGCACACAAGCCTATACAGGTGGTGTTTCTCAACTTAATTCAGGATTAAATCAATTTTCACTTGGTATTGATACTTATACAAATGGAGTTCAAAGTCTATCATCAGGTGCAAATCAGATTTCTACTAAATCAGAGACTCTACGTACAGGACTAACACAACTTAATCAAGGTATTCAAGAACTTTCTACTCAATTAGATGGGGCAAACCAACAGAAAGATCAGATTAAACAATTAGCAACTAGTTTAGAGCAATTTAATCAAGCTATTCAAAATATTCAAACAGCAGATAGTGGAGAGATAACACAAGTAACAAACCAGCTTTCTAGTAGTCTATCAACGATTGCAAATTCAGCACAGAGCATCATTACTTCAAATCAATCTGAAAAAGAAACTACTTTATCAGCTATTCAATCTACTAGTGCTTATCAAAGCTTAACTCCTGACCAACAGGCAGAGATAACTTCTGTGGTTTCTAATCCATCATCTTCTGCCAGTGAGTCAGCACGAACAATTTTAACTACAGTTCAAACGTTACAATCTTCTTTAGAAAATGTAACCACTCAAACAAATAGTTTAACTCAATTAAAGAATCATTCAAGTCAATTATTACCAACTGCTTCTTCAACATTGACAAGTTTGTCAAGTGGATTAACACAGGTTCAAACAGCAATTGATGGTCAGTTATTGCCAGCTAGTCAAACTCTTGCATCTGGTATTGACAGCTATACAAAATCTGTAGACCAAGTAGCTTTAGGAGCAAGTCAGTTGAGTTCGAAAAATTCGAACTTGACAGGAAGTTTCAATAAGTTGCTACAAGGCTCTAATCAGTTGACAGAAAAATCTTCTACATTGACAGGTGCTACTGCTAAATTAGCAGCGAATGGGCCAGAATTAACAACAGGAATTGATAAACTTGCATCAGGTGTCAACCAAGTAAACAATAAAACATCAGATTTAACTGCTGGATTTAATCAATTACAAGCGGGTTCTCAACAATTAGCTGATAAATCAGACCAGCTAGTTTCAGGAGCAAATCAACTGGCTAATGGTTCTGAAAAAATAGCTAGTGGAGCAGATCAACTTGCTCAAGGATCTGAAATTTTACAATCAGGACTCGGAAAATTAAGTGATGGTTCAAGTCAATTAAATCAAGGGTTGACAGATGCTGATAAACAATTGAATAAGGCTTCAACTGAACCAAAAAATGCAGACTTACTGGCTGATCCTTTGAGTCTTTCAAAAACTGATACGGATCAAGTAGCAGTTAATGGAATTGCCATGGCTCCATATATGATATCAGTTGCTCTCTTTGTTGCGGCTATTTCTACTAATATGATTTTTGCTAAATTGCCTTCTGGGCGCCATCCAGAAAGTCGCTGGGCTTGGTTTAAGTCTCGCTTTGAAATTAACGGTATCATTGCTGGTTTGGCAGGAGTATTAGTTTATGGTGGAGTACATTTAATTGGACTTACTGCAGTTCACGAATTCAAAACTTTAGCTTTGATCATTTTAACCAGCCTTGCTTTCATGGCGATGGTAACAGCATTGACAACCTGGAATTCTCGCCTAGGCGCCTTCTTCTCTTTAATTTTATTACTCCTTCAATTAGCATCAAGTGCAGGAACTTATCCTTTAGCTTTGACGAATCAATTCTTTAAAACTATTAATCCATGGTTACCTATGAGTTATTCAGTTTCAGGTTTTCGACAAACCATTTCTATGACAGGTAATATTCATAGTCAGATTATTTTCCTTATCTTTACAATAATGATTTTTGTTGCTTTAGGAATGCTAGCCTATCAACCTAAAAAAGCTGAAGAAGACTAAAAACAATCGACCAATTCGGTCGATTGTTTTTTTATCTAGAATATTTTTTTCTTTGAATATCATAAAAAATAAAGACAATAATAGCTATAAGAGAACAACTTGCACCAACAACAAATCCTTTTGGTATAAAGGAAAGGGTAATAGTTCCTTCACCTTCAGGAACATCAATTTTCATAAATCCAGTTTGTGCCTGTTGAATTTGTAATTTTTTACCATTTTGGTAAGCAGACCATCCTCGGTCGTAAGGAATTGTGAAAAAGATTGATGTATCATTCTTTACCTTATAATTTACAGTGACCTTGTTTTTATAAGAGCTCACTTCTACTGGATTTTCTTTTATTTTGCGTATAGCCTCCGTATATTTCTTAGTATCTAAGCGATAGAAAGTTGGAGATTCAAATGATACTTGAGCATTTCCTGGGAACTTAACCTGGATATCAAAAGTTTGTTTATGTTCTGCATATCCAAGATTAAAAAATGTAAAAGCATTATCTGTGGTAAAGGATTTTTTTTCACCGTTGACAATGATGTCAACTTGCTTTTTCTTATCGTTTGAAAAATTTAGCTTGGTCATGGAAAGGTAAACCTGACTATTATCTGGTACTTCAATGCTGTAGCTGGTAGTTGCATCTTCAGTATCAGTTCCGTTTAGATTGACAACGTTGTCACCAGAGTCTGTATGATGATTTATCGGATAAAAGTACTCTTCATTTAAGCCAGCAATTTGATTTAAAAATTGAGTTTGGTTATCAAGAGTATGGTCGTTAAAAGTGACATCTTTGTAAAGAGACTGTGTAGCAAAAGCAATTGGGAGAGCGAATTGATTTTTATAAAGGGTTAGATTATCTTTTTGATAGCTTGGATGAAAACCATATTTATCTGGATAGGTTTCAGAAATATTGTAGCTGATTCCAAATAAACTATCTGCAATGATAGTATTATTTGCATAACGAAGATTAAGGTTGGTACCTGAAGATTTAAAACCCAACTTATCTAACGTTGTACTTGCAGAACGATTACGAACAGATGAAAATTGTGAGATGCCATTGTAGTTAAATTTCATGCTATCGTTTCCAGTTTGAGTTTGTAACTTTTCAGTTCGTGTAAATGTATCTGGTTGCTGTTTGGTATACTCCAAAATAGCTTCCATACTTGGAATATCTTTATCATAGGTACTACGAGAAGCAAATCCCCATTCTTTCGTAATTCCATTTAGTTGAGATGAAGCATTAAAACTAATTTCACTTATTGTAAAGATCAAAATAAGGATTGAAAAGATTTTTAGAGAAATCAGTTTTTTAATAAGTGCTAATAATAACAGTAAGTATACCACTAAGAATTCAATCGTTAAGAGTATATTTAATTTAGTTAGAAATGAATAATGATTTTTAAAATAAATGGTTGCCAGATAGCCAAATAAAAGGAAGGTCATTGAGAATAAAATATTCCATAATTTAATATCCTTAAATCTATTTAAAACTTCTGCTGAAATATAAATCAAGAGAGTAGAGAAAATCCAAGCATAGCGATGAAGAAACATATTTGGTGCGTGCATTCCTTGCCAAAATAAATCTAAGGCTTCTAGATAAAAACTAGCAATGATGATAATGAGTAGAGTTGCATAGCATAGTTTCACGTGAAACTTAATTGATTTTAATGTAAAGAATACAATTGTTAAGATAAAAGGAAGGAGGCCAACAAAAATCATTGGGATGGAACCATATTTAGTTGTATCGAAAGCACCAATGAATTGTTTAGCGAATAGATCTAGATACCAACTGGCATCTGTTTTTATTTTTGTAATAGCGGTTAGTTTTTCACCATGAGTTCTTAAATCAAACAAGGTTGGGAGTGTCATGATGAAACTTATTAAACCAGCGAGTAAGGATGTTAGGAAAAAATCAAGGAAAGAATACTTGCGACTTTTAAAATCCCAGGAAAGTTGGCAAAAATACCAAACTACCAAAAACAGGGCAGTCATATAACCAAAATAGTAGTTTTGGATAAATAATATTGACAAACTTGTAAAGTATAGAATCCGTTTTTTTTCCGCTACGAGTAGATGTAAACCAGTTAAAATTAAGGGAATTAAAATAAAAACATCTAACCAGGTTTTAATCTCAAGTTGACTAACTGTAAAGCTCATTAAAGCATATGAGGTAGATAGAGCTAATCTAAGTGGGGCTGGTATATTTTTAAATAGTTTACTCAAGCTAAAAAAGGTTGACAGACCTATCAAACCAAATTTCAACAAGGTTGATAGATAAACTGCGTCTGGCATGCTTGATACATCAAAAAAATAAACAAGAGGTGATAGAAAACTACCAAGATAATAACTGGACAAGGCATAAAAATTGAGACCTAGACCACTGGTAAAAGTATAAAATAGACTATCACTCCCATGTAAAATATTACGAAGATTAAGATCAAAAATAACATATTGATGAAATCCATCCCCTAATAAAGGTGAAGTATCACTGTTCCAGTAGATACATTGAGAAAGATAGACTCCGAACATAATTACTAGGGGAATGATGAAAGAAATAAAATAGGTCCAATAGTTTCTAAAAAATGTTTTCATGTTACCTCATAGAATGATAGAAAACTCAGTTGGTTAATCCAACTGAGTTTTAAAGTATTATTTAGTCTTTCCAAAGTTCTTTAACTTTTGCTTGTACTTCAGCATTTTCTAAGAATTCATCATAGGTTTCATCAATACGGTCGATTACACCGTTTTTAGATAGGACAATAATGTGGTTAGCCAATGTTTGAATGAATTCATGGTCATGACTGGCGAAGATGATTGATTCTTTGAAATTTTTCAATCCATCGTTCAAACTTGAAATAGATTCCAAATCTAAGTGATTAGTAGGATCGTCAAGTACTAGAACATTTGATTTCAAAAGCATGAGTTTCGATAGCATCACGCGCACCTTTTCTCCTCCTGACAAGACGTTTACAGGTTTGTTAACCTCATCTCCAGAGAAGAGCATACGGCCAAGGAAACCACGCAAGAAGGTATTGTCATCTTCTTCTTTACTTGCAAATTGACGGAGCCAGTCAAGGATAGATTCACTCCCAGCAAAATCAGCTGAATTGTCTTTTGGTAAGTAAGAGCGACTAGTTGTAACCCCCCACTTGACAGTTCCCTCATAGTCAATATCACCCATAATAGCACGAATCAATGCAGTTGTTTGAATGTCGTTTTGACCGATAAGAGCTGTCTTGTCACCTGGACGCAAGATAAAGCTGATGTTGTCAAGAATAGTTTCGCCATCAATCTTGACAGATAGATTTTCTACTGTCAAGAGATCGTTTCCGATTTCACGTTCAGCTTTAAAGTTGATAAATGGATATTTACGACTAGATGGCACAATTTCTTCAAGTTCAATCTTATCAAGCATTTTCTTACGTGATGTTGCTTGTCTTGATTTAGAAGCATTAGCAGAGAAACGAGCAACGAATTCTTGGAGTTGCTTAATTTTTTCTTCTGCTTTAGCATTACGGTCTGCTAGCAATTTAGCAGCAAGCTCAGAAGATTCTTTCCAGAAGTCGTAGTTTCCGACATAGAGTTTGATTTTTCCAAAGTCAAGGTCGGCCATGTGAGTACATACTTTATTTAAGAAGTGACGGTCATGGGACACAACAATAACGGTGTTATCAAAATCAATCAAGAAATCTTCTAACCAAGTAATAGATTGGATATCCAAACCGTTGGTCGGCTCATCCAAAAGAAGGACATCTGGTTTACCAAATAGAGCTTTAGCAAGGAGTACTTTCACTTTGTCTCCATTTGCGAGTTCACTCATATTTTGGTAATGAAGATCTTCAGGGATATTCAAGTTTTGCAAGAGTTGTGAAGCTTCACTCTCAGCTTCCCAACCACCTAGTTCAGCAAATTCTCCTTCAAGCTCAGCTGCACGAACTCCATCTTCATCAGTAAAGTCTGCTTTCATATAGATAGCATCTTTTTCTTTCATGATGTTGTATAGTTTTTCATTACCCATGATAACAACATCAATAACACGTTCATCCTCATAGTCAAAGTGATTTTGACGAAGCACAGAAAGACGTTCATCAGGTCCAAGAGAAACATGACCAGTTGTAGGTTCAATATCCCCAGCTAAGATTTTTAAAAATGTTGATTTACCTGCACCGTTAGCACCAATTAAACCATATGTGTTTCCTTCTGTAAATTTGATGTTGACCTCATCAAAAAGTTTGCGATCACTAAAACGTAGTGAAACATCAGATACTGTTAGCAATTTTTTTCTCCTATTATATGTAATACTCTAATTCTACTAGAAAATCAGCAAATATTCAAATTTTTATCTGTCAATTATTTGTAAAGGGAGTTTACAGATAATTTACAGTTAAGGAGTTGAAATCGTAATTATTTGATAAAAAAAATTACCTGTCTTTTTATCAAAAAAATGCTATAATTGAAAGGACCATATCAAAGGAGAATAAGATGAATAAACCCATTATTTTAACAGGAGATCGTCCAACGGGGAAATTACATATTGGGCACTACGTTGGTAGCTTAAAAAATCGTGTCTTATTACAGCAAGAAGATAAATATGACATGTTTGTTTTTTTGGCTGACCAGCAAGCTTTAACTGACCATGCAAAAGATCCACAAACTATTGTAGAGTCTATTGGGAATGTTGCTTTGGACTATCTTGCAGTGGGATTGGATCCTAACAAATCAACGATTTTCATTCAAAGTCAAATTCCAGAATTGGCAGAGTTGTCTATGTATTACATGAATCTAGTGTCTTTGGCTCGTCTGGAGCGTAATCCTACTGTAAAGACAGAAATTGCTCAGAAAGGATTTGGAGAAAGTATTCCAACTGGATTTTTAGTTTATCCAATTGCTCAAGCAGCAGATATCACAGCTTTTAAGGCTAACTATGTTCCTGTAGGTACAGACCAAAAACCGATGATTGAACAAACGCGTGAGATTGTGCGTTCATTCAATCATGCCTATAATTGTGATGTTTTAGTAGAACCGGAAGGAATTTATCCTGAAAATGAAGGAGCAGGTCGCTTACCTGGTCTTGATGGAAATGCCAAAATGTCTAAATCGCTTAATAATGGTATCTACTTGTCAGATGATGCAGATACTTTGCGTAAGAAAGTAATGAGTATGTATACAGATCCAGATCACATTCGTGTTGAGGATCCAGGTAAGATTGAAGGAAATATGGTTTTCCATTACTTAGACGTATTCGGACGTCCTGAAGATTCTCAAGAAATTGCTGACATGAAAGAGCATTATCAACGTGGAGGTCTAGGTGATGTTAAGACAAAACGGTATCTACTTGAAATCCTAGAACGTGAACTTGGTCCAATCCGTGAACGTCGCCTAGAATATGCTAAAGATATGGGTGAAGTGTATAATATGTTACAAAAAGGTAGTGAAAAAGCTCGAGAAGTTGCTGGCCAAACGCTATCAGAAGTAAAATCGGCAATGGGTCTAAATTACTTTCATTAATAGATAAAATACGAACTCTAAAACTATCTCTTCTTTAAAATTAAAGGGATAGTTTTTTACATTATCTATTATCAATATAATTGACAAATTTTCATAGAATGGTATGATAGATACAATACAAAAAGCGTCAAGCTCAAAAAGAAAGAAAAGAGGAAACTTCAATGTCTAATTGGGACACTAAATTTTTGAAAAAAGGTTTTACCTTTGATGATGTATTGCTTATTCCAGCAGAGAGTCATGTATTGCCTAATGATGCGGATTTAACAACAAAATTGGCAGATAATTTGACTTTAAATATCCCAATTATTACAGCAGCCATGGATACTGTAACAGAAAGCCAAATGGCTATTGCTATTGCTCGTGCAGGTGGTCTTGGAGTTATCCATAAAAATATGTCAATTGCTCAACAAGCAGATGAAGTTCGTAAGGTAAAACGTTCTGAAAATGGTGTTATCATTGATCCATTCTTCTTGACTCCAGAGCATACAATTGCAGAAGCAGATGAACTCATGGGACGTTACCGTATCAGTGGTGTTCCAGTGGTTGAAACTCTTGAAAATCGTAAATTGGTTGGTATCCTAACAAATCGCGATCTTCGCTTTATTTCTGACTACAACCAACCAATTTCAAAACACATGACTAGCGAAAACTTGGTTACTGCACCAGTTGGTACAGATTTAAAAACAGCTGAGAGCATTCTTCAAGAACACCGTATTGAAAAACTACCTTTGGTTGATGAAGAAGGTCGTCTTTCTGGCTTGATCACAATCAAAGATATTGAAAAAGTAATTGAATTCCCAAATGCAGCAAAAGATGAGTTTGGTCGCCTTCTAGTTGCAGGTGCGGTAGGTGTTACTTCTGACACATTTGAACGTGCAGAAGCCCTCTTTGAAGCGGGAGCAGATGCAATTGTCATCGATACTGCTCATGGTCACTCTGCAGGGGTTCTCCGTAAAATCGCTGAAATCCGTGCGCACTTCCCAGACCGTACATTGATTGCCGGAAATATCGCTACTGCTGAAGGAGCTCGTGCCCTTTATGACGCAGGAGTTGACGTTGTTAAAGTTGGTATTGGGCCAGGTTCAATCTGTACAACTCGTGTTATCGCAGGTGTCGGAGTTCCACAAGTTACAGCTATCTATGATGCGGCAGCAGTTGCGCGTGAATATGGCAAAACAATCATCGCTGATGGTGGAATCAAGTATTCTGGAGATATTGTAAAAGCTCTTGCTGCTGGTGGAAATGCAGTAATGCTTGGATCAATGTTTGCGGGAACAGATGAAGCTCCAGGTGAAACTGAAATTTTCCAAGGACGTAAGTTCAAGACATACCGCGGTATGGGTTCAATCGCTGCTATGAAGAAGGGTTCAAGCGACCGTTACTTCCAAGGTTCTGTCAATGAAGCAAACAAACTTGTTCCAGAAGGAATTGAAGGTCGTGTTGCTTATAAAGGTGCAGCAGCTGATATTGTCTTCCAAATGATTGGTGGTATCCGTTCTGGTATGGGTTACTGTGGTGCTGCTAACCTTAAAGAATTGCATGACAATGCTCAATTTATCGAAATGTCAGGTGCTGGTCTAAAAGAAAGCCATCCACACGACGTGCAAATCACAAATGAAGCACCAAACTACTCAATGTAATAAAAAATCTCCTGTTGAACAGGAGATTTTTTATTTACAATGTTGTAAATATTAGTTTACAGATAATTGACCATCTTTTACTGTAAATACACTGAGATTATCAGGCAAGTTTTGAAGATGCTCTAAACTAGTGGTAGTAATAAAGGTTTGAATGTTATGAGAGATAGTCTCTAATAATTTAAGTTGACGATTATTGTCAAGTTCACTCATAACATCGTCAAGTAAAAGAATAGGCGCTTCCTTGGTGATGTTTTCCATCAACTCGATTTCAGCTAGTTTGATAGAGAGGACAAGGCTACGATGCTGTCCTTGACTGCCAAAACTCGCATCTATACTGTTGATCAAGAAAATCATATCATCCCGATGAGGACCAACTCCAGTATTCTTTTTAAATAAATCTCTTGCTCTACTTTTTTGAAGTGCTGTATAGAAAGATTCTGCTAGATGTTCCTTGCCAGTGAAGTTTACAGATGGTTGATAACGTATTGACAACTCTTCCAATTGGTCTGAGATATCAAAGTGCTTTTCACGACCAAAAGACTCCATTTTTTTGATAAATTCTGCTCTGTGAATCATCACTCGACAACCGTAGTCGACTAGCTGGTCATCGAGAACAGATAAAAATGTTTCGTCGATATGATTTGCTGACTTTAAGTAGGTATTTCTTTGTTTGAGCACATGGTTGTAGCTTGACAAGTCTGACAAGTATATGGGTTTGATTTGCCCTAGCTCCATATCTATAAACTTACGTCGGATAGCAGGTGCTCCTTTGACAAGTTGTAAATCTTCGGGTGCAAATAGAACAACATTCATGTGTCCAATATAGTCAGATAGCCGAGCTTGCTTTAAGTGATTGACCTTAGTAATCCGACCTTTTGGAGTCAAGTCAATCTCAAGTGGTACAGTAGCCGTTCGTTTTTGAAGAATTCCAGAAACTTGAAGCTGCTCTTCTTCAAATCGGATTAAATTCTTGTCTGTCTTTGTCCGATGACTTCTAGTTAAAGCTAAAAAGTAAATACTTTCCAGAAGATTAGTTTTGCCTTGAGCATTTCGACCCACAAATACATTTAATTTAGGATTAAATTCAATTTCGGTATTCTGATAGTTTCTAAATTGCTTGATGGATAAGTTTTTTAGCCACATACTTATCTACCTGGGAAACGTGGTGCAGTTTTTGTTTTAGCTTTCGGGGTCTTTTTTGTTGGCTTTTTTTTGACCGTCTTATTCATTTCTTTGACAAGTTTAGCCACACGTTCTTTCTCAAGTTTTTCTTGGAGATATTCTTCCTGTTCTTCTAAGCTCGGTTGCGTCAGAATGATTTGGATTTTCATGTCAGGAATGTCGATAGAGTCTCCGATTCTTACTTTTTTCCCACGACGATTTTCTAATCCCCCATTAAAGTAGACATGATGCTCAGCTAAAAAGGATTTAATAGCTCCGCCACTGTGTATAATACCAAGTTCTTTCAAGAGAGCTTGGAGAGTGATAAATTCTTCAAATAATTTGTATTCCATAGTTCACCTCAATCTTTGGTATTATACCATATTTTACCTTGAAATGGCAGAGGTAAATTCGTTAGAAATGAAAGCGATTTTAATTCTAAAAGGGGTAAAGAGAACAAGAAAATTTTCTCTTTTCATGGTATAATAGAACTCTATGTAGAAGGAGGTAAGAGATGGAGTTAGTACCTGGAATTACAGTGCATTTTATCCAATCAAAAAAATTTAAAACTAATAAAATTACTGTGCGTTTCACAGCTCCATTGTCTTTGGATTCAATTTCAAGTCGCATGTTAAGTGCCAGTATGCTTGAAACTGCCAACCAAAGTTATCCAACTGCTCAACTGTTTAGAAAACGTTTAGCAACCTTGTATGGAACTGATTTGTCAGCGCACGCCTATCGAAGAGGACAAAGTCATCTTGTGGATTTGAATATTACCTATGTGCGTGATGAATTTTTAAGTAAGAAAAACGTATTAACTTCTCAAATTTTAGAATTACTGCATCAGGTTCTGTTTACACCATTGTCGGATGAGGATGAATTTGAGAAAAATGCTTTTGACATCGAGAAAAAACAGATCTTATCAAGGCTGGAATCAGAATTAGAAGACCCATTCTTCTTTGCTCATAAAGAGTTAGATCAATTGTTTTTCCAAGAAGAATCAATGAAGCTAGTTCCTAAAGATTTGATTTCTAGAATTTCAGAAGAGACTTCAAAAACATGTTTTTCAAGCTATCAAAAAATGCTAAAAGAAGACCAAATAGATATTTTCTTCTTGGGTGATTTTAATGAAATTGAAGTTTTAGAGTTTTTACATAAATTTCCTTTAACAGGTCGTAAATCAGCTGTAAACATTCAATATCAGCAACCCTATTCTAATATTTTTAGAGAAGGTATTGTTAGAAAGAGATTAGGACAGTCTGTTTTAGAGATGGGCTACCATAGTTCAGTGGCATATGGTGATGAAGAACAGATGGCAGTGCTTCTTGTCAATGGTCTTTTAGGAGCCTTTCCTCATTCGAAACTATTTACCCAAGTGAGAGAAAAAGAAGGACTGGCCTATACGGTATCAAGTCATTTGGATCTCTTTAGTGGATTTTTACGATTGTTTGCTGGAATTGATCGGCAAAATCGAAACAAGGTAAGAAAATTGATGAATCATCAGTTGCTTGACATAAAAAATGGCAAGTTTACAGATAAGGAGATTGATCAGACCAAACAAATGATTCGTAGATCTTTACTACTAGCTCAGGATAATCAAGATTCTATTGTCGATAAATATTATCTGTCAACTTTTTTTGGGAAGGCGAATCTTGACACAAAAATTTTAATCGATAAGCTTGAACAAGTTGATAGAGAAGCAATTTGTGAAGCAGCAAACAGTTTTAAGTTGCAGGCTATTTATTTTATGGAAGGAGCAGAATGACCAGACCTACTTTTCAAAAGAAATATTATCCTGCTGTAAAAGAAACTTTGTATCAAACTAGCTTAGAAAATGGTTTGACAGTTACTTTACTACCTAAAAAGGACTTTAACGAGGTTTATGGCGTTGTAAGTGTCCAAGTTGGTTCTGTTGACACAAGGTTTACAGTGGATGGTAATGACTTACAACAATATCCACAAGGAATCGCTCATTTCTTAGAACATAAGCTTTTTGAAAGAGAAGATTCTGGAGATGTTATGGCAGCTTTTACAGAGTTGGGTGCTGAAAGTAATGCCTTTACGAGCTTTACGAACACTAACTATCTTTTCTCGACTTCTGAAAATGTTCTAGAGTGTTTAGATTTGCTAGAAGAACTTGTCACTACTTTCAATATGACTGAAGAATCTGTGGAGCGCGAAAAGGATATCATTCAGCAGGAAAGAGAGATGTATCAGGATGATCCGGATTCTTGTCTATTTTTCAAGACTTTGGCAAATCTCTATCCAGAAAGTCCTTTAGCTTCAGATATTGTTGGTAGTGAAAACTCTATTGATGCTATTTGTTTGGAGGATTTAAAAGAGAACTTTAAAGAGTTTTACAGACCTGTCAATAGTAATATCTTTTTGGTCGGTAATTTTAAACTTGAACTTCTTGAAGATTATTTTGCTAAGAAATCTTATCTGCAAGAAAAAAAATATGAGTTTAAAAGAGAACAAATATCTTTACATCATGTAAAGACTACTGAAAGTTTACGGATGGACGTTGCTTCTCCAAAATTAGCGATCGGTATTAGAGGGAATAAAGAAATCGGAAATCGAGATCAATATCGTTATCATCTTTTATTGAAATTGTTGTTTACAATGATGTTTGGTTGGACTTCACAAAGATTTCAAAGATTATATGAGTCTGGTAAACTGGATGCTTCCTTGTCTCTAGAAATAGAAGTGGATCATCGTTTCCATTTTGTGATATTAACAATGGATACAAAGGAACCTGTGGCACTTTCTCATCAATTTCGTAAAGCTATTCGTAATTTTATGAAAGATGAGGATGTCACTGAGGATCACTTGGATATTGTAAAAACTGAGATGTATGGAGAATTTCTTCATAGTATGGATTTCTTAGAATATATTGCCACTCAGTATCATCCAACTAAGACAGGTTCGACCCTGTTTGACCTTCCTAAACTTTTGCAGGAAATTACTCTAGAGAATGTTCTAGAAGCAGGACATGATTTGATAGATAATAGCGACATGGTTGATTGTACAATTTTTCCGATATAATCGCTAGAAAATACACTAGAAAGAAGGAATGTTAAGTATGAGAAAAAAAACAATTGGCGAGGTCTTACGCCTTGCTAGAATTAACCAAGGACTGAGCTTGGAGGAATTACACAGAAAGACGGATATTCAACTGGATTTGTTGGAGGCACTGGAAACAGATGATTTTGACAAACTACCGAGTACTTTTTATGCTCGATCTTTTTTGAGAAAATATGCTTGGGCAGTTGAATTAGATGAACATATTGTTCTAGATGCCTATGATTCAGGTAGTATGATTACCTATGAAGAAGTAGATGTTGATGAGATTGAGCTTTCAGGACGTAGACGTTCTAATCGCAAGAAGAATTCATTTCTCCCGCTGTTTTACTTTGTTCTCTTGTCTTTATCAATTTTAATTTTTGTAACCTACTATGTGTGGAATTACATTCAAACCCAACCAACTACGCCAGCTACAGCAAGTTATAGTGTGGTGAGTTCAACAAGTACTTCCAGTAGTGAGCCATCAAGTAGTAGCCAATTTACTAGTTCATCAAGTTCGAGTGATGCCTCTTCTGTGATCATTTCTGGTCAGGGAGATACGATAGCAGCAGAATACAAAACTTCTAAAGATTCAGTTGAGCTTCAATTCTCTGTTACCGATGTAACGAGCTGGATCAGTGTTTCGAATACTGACTTGGCAGGAGGAGTGACTCTCGAACCTAATAATAAAACAGCTAAAACAACGATTTCGAAAGACAATCCTGTAACAATTACATTGGGAGTTGTTAAAGGAGTAACAGTGAAAATCGATAATCAGGAAATCGATACTTCAAAATTGGCTGGGGAAACTGGCTGGATTAAACTGACAATGAGTTCAAATTAAGGAAGGATAATATGAAAAAAGAGAATATTCCTAACATACTAACGATTGGTAGAATTTTATTTATTCCCATTTTTGTTCTTCTTCTATCATTTGGACCGTCTCCGGTATTACATATAACAGCAGCAATTATTTTTGCTATTGCTAGCATCACGGACTATTTGGATGGATATTTGGCTAGAAAATGGCAGGTAGTTAGCAATTTTGGGAAATTTGCAGATCCAATGGCAGATAAGTTGTTAGTTATGTCAGCCTTTATTATGCTAGTTGGGCTAAATATGGCACCAGCTTGGGTGGTAGCAGTTATTATTTGTCGAGAACTTGCAGTTACCGGGTTGCGCCTGCTCTTAGTCGAAACAGGCGGGACTGTTCTAGCTGCTGCAATGCCTGGGAAAATAAAGACATTTAGTCAGATGTTTGCGATTATCTTCTTGTTGCTTCACTGGAATGTGCTTGGTCAGATAACTCTTTATATTGCCTTGTTCTTCACAGTTTATTCTGGTTATGATTATTTCAAGGGAAGTGCATATTTGTTTAAAGGAACCTTTCGCTAGATATGGAATCGATTATTGAAATTAAGAATCTGTCATTTCGATACCAGGCAGATCAAGAACACTATGATGTTCATAACATTTCGTTTCACGTGAAACGTGGAGAATGGTTGTCTATCGTTGGTCATAATGGTAGTGGAAAATCAACAACTGTTCGCTTGATTGACGGTTTGCTAGAAGCGGAATCTGGAGAAATTTGGATAGACGGTGATTGCCTAACTCCAGAAAATGTCTGGGAAAAAAGACGTAAGATTGGTATGGTCTTTCAAAATCCTGATAACCAATTCGTAGGAACAACTGTTGAAGACGACGTTGCTTTTGGACTGGAAAATCAAGGAATCCCACTTGAAGAGATGAAGAAACGTGTTTCTGAGGCTTTATCATTGGTTGGGATGGCTGAATTTGCTAAAAAGGAACCAGCTCGCTTGTCAGGAGGTCAGAAACAGAGAGTAGCTATTGCAGGGGTTGTTGCTCTGCGACCAGATATTTTAATCTTGGATGAGGCTACAAGTATGTTGGACCCTGAGGGACGATTAGAGTTGATTAAGATAGTCCAGAAGATTCGCAAAGACCATCAGATGACAGTCATCTCCATTACGCATGATTTAGATGAGGTTGCTATGAGTGACCGTGTTTTGGTAATGAAAAAAGGAGAAGTCGAGTCAACAAGTACTCCTAGAGAATTATTTTCTAGATTGGATTTAGATCAAATTGGCTTAGATCAACCCTTTGTCAACCAATTAAAACAATCACTGCGTGATAATGGCTTAAAATTACCAGAGCACTACCTGACCGAGGAGGAGCTTGAGGAGGCTTTATGGGAATTATTCTAGACAATGTTAGTTATACGTATCAGGAAGGAACACCCTTTGCTTCATCCGCGTTGTCAGATGTCAGTTTGTCAATAGAGGATGGCTCTTATACTGCGATTATTGGGCATACAGGAAGCGGAAAGTCTACAATCCTTCAACTTTTGAATGGTTTGTTGGTTCCTACAGAGGGAAGTGTTCGTGTTTTTGATACATTGATTACATCAACATCCGTCAATAAGCAAATTCGTCAAATTCGTAAACAAGTTGGGTTGGTATTTCAGTTTGCAGAGAATCAAATTTTTGAGGAAACTGTCCTAAAAGATGTGGCTTTTGGACCTCAAAATTTTGGAGTTTCTGTAGAAGAGGCAGAAGCTATCGCGCGTGAAAAACTAGCTTTAGTAGGAATCGATGAATCACTCTTTGAACGAAGTCCATTTGAACTCTCAGGTGGACAAATGAGACGGGTTGCTATTGCTGGAATTTTGGCGATGGAGCCTAGTATTTTGGTCTTAGACGAGCCAACAGCTGGTTTGGACCCAATTGGTCGGAAAGAGTTGATGGCCTTGTTTAAAAAGCTTCATCAAGATGGCATAACAATTGTTCTAGTAACCCACCTTATGGATGATGTGGCCGAATTTGCTGACCAAGTTTATGTGATGGAAAAAGGGAAACTAGTTAAGGGTGGGAAGCCAAGTCTGGTCTTTCAAAATGTCGAATTTATGGAAAAAATCCAATTGGGTGTTCCTAAAATCACACGATTTGCTCAAAGGCTAGTTGACAGAGGAATTTCTTTCGAACAATTGCCGATAACGATAGAGGAGTTTAAGGAGTTTATCAATGGATAATATGATTTTAGGTCGATACATACCAGGAAATTCGATTATTCATCGTCTAGATCCTCGTAGTAAGTTAGTAGCAATGATTTTATTGATCATTATCGCTTTTTGGGCCAATAATCCAATTACAAATCTCATACTCTTCATTGCAACAGGCATATTTGTTGTTTTATCAGAAGTTCCCTTATCTTTTTTTATAAAAGGTTTGCGATCTATGTTTTTTCTGATTGCTTTTACAACCCTTTTTCAACTGTTCTTTATCTCTGGTGGTCACGTCTTGTTCGAGATGGGATTTATAAAAATCACAAGCTATGGTATTGAGCAGGCTGGAATCATTTTTTGTCGCTTTGTGTTGATTATTTTTTTCTCAACTTTGCTAACCTTGACGACTATGCCACTAAGTTTGGCAACAGCAGTTGAATCCTTGCTTGGACCTTTAAAAAGATTTAAGGTTCCAGTTCATGAGATTGGGCTCATGTTGTCTATGAGTTTGCGATTTGTACCAACCTTGATGGATGATACGATTCGCATTATGAATGCTCAAAAGGCGCGTGGTGTTGATTTTGGAGAAGGAAATGTAATCCAAAAAGTTAAGGCTATGATTCCTATTTTGATTCCTTTATTCGCTACGAGTTTGAAACGAGCGGATTCTCTTGCTACAGCCATGGAAGCTAGAGGCTATCAAGGTGGAAATGGACGCAGTCAGTATCGACAGTTAAATTGGATGAACAGAGATAGTATAGCGCTATTATTTGTTTGTGTATTGGGTGCAATTCTATTTTTGCTAAAATCTTAGAATGTAATATAAGGTAGAGGTATGAACCGTTTTAAAAAATCAAAATATATCATTGTTCTATTTGTCGTTGTATTAGTAGTATCCGTTTTTTTAGTGACAACACAATCAAGTGCAGTTGTAACAAAAGCTGGAGATGGAATTTCATTAGTCGATAGAATAGTGCAAAAGCCTTTTCAATGGCTTTCTTCCGTAAAATCTGATTTAGGTCGTTTGACCAGAACCTATAACGAGAATGAAACTCTCAAAAAAGAACTCTATCAGATGAAGAAGGAAACGAATGAAGCAGACAGTCTCAAGGAAGAAAATGAGCAACTACGTCAGTTATTGGATATGAAGTCAAAATTGAATGCAACCAAGTTAATTGCTTCTGACGTCATCATGAGAACTCCTGCAACTTGGAAACAAGAGTTGACAATTGATGCAGGTTCTCAACAAGGTGTGACCAGTAATATGCTTGTGATTGCTGGTGGAGGACTGATTGGAAGCGTGGGAAAGGTTGAAGATAACTCTACTGTGGTCAACTTATTGACCAATGCGGAAAATACGGAGAAAATATCCGTTAAAATCCAACACGGTTCTACTAGTATATATGGCATTATCATTGGGTACGACAAAGAAAAAGACTTGCTTAAAATAAGCCAGTTAAATAGTAGTAGTGATATCAGCCAAGGAGACAAGGTAGTTACAGGAGGTCTGGGCAACTTTAAAACAACAGATATTCCAGTAGGGGAGGTTGTATCAGTTACCCATAGTAGTGACTATCTCACAAGAGAAGTTATGGTTAAACTCCATGCCGATCCAATGAACCTAAAAGTCGTAGAGTTAGTGGGGAATCCATTATGAGACTGTTGAAGCAGATAGGGATGTTTTTACTCTTGCCTATAGTTGTCTTAATAGACAGTCATTTAGGGCAATTTGTAAATAGTTTTTTTCCACATTTTCAAATTGTGAGCCACTTTATATTCATCTTCTTGTTGTTTGAAACAATAGAAGTATCTGAGTATCTGTTTTTAGCTTATTGTCTAGTTCTAGGGCTTATATACGATATTTATTTCTTCCATTTGATTGGAATCGCTAGTCTTCTATTTGTGATTATTGGAGCAATAGTGTATAAAAGCAACTCAGTTATTTTGTCAAATAGATGGACTCGACTATTAGCTATTTTAATGATGACTTTCTCTTTTGAATTTGGTAGTTTTCTTCTAGCGCAAATGATTGGCTTAACTGCTGAAAATATAACAGTCTTTATCGTTTATGGTCTAGTTCCGTCAATGATATTAAACTGTCTCTGGATGTTAGTTTTCCAGTTTATTTTTGAAAAAATATATCTATAAGAAAGAAACAAAACTGTAATAAAGGCGTAATATTTATTAGGCCTTTTTTTGATATACTAGTATTGTCTTAAAAGAAGGAGTATTTACACTTATGAAGAAAAAAATCCTAGCATCACTTTTGTTAAGTACAGTATTGGTCTCACAAGGAGCTGTTCTTTCAAGTGTTAAAGCAAATACAACAGATGAAAAGATTGCTGCTCAAGATAGTAAAATTAGTAACTTGACAGCTCAACAGAAAGAAGCTCAAAAACAAGTAGACAAAATTCAAACTAAAGTTTCAGCTATTCAATCAGAGCAAGAAAAATTACAATCTGAAAACGAAAAACTTCAAGAAGAATCTAAAAAACTTGAAGGTGAAATCGCAGAGCTTTCAAAAAACATCGTAGCACGTAACGAATCGCTTGAAAACCAAGCTCGTAGTGCACAAACAAACGGAACTGCTACAAGTTACATCAATACGATTATTAACTCTGACTCAATTACAGAAGCTATTTCTCGTGTAGCAGCTATGAGTGAAATCGTATCAGCAAACAATAAAATGTTGCAGCAACAAAAAGAAGATAAGAAAGCTATCTCTGAAAAACAAGTTGCAAACAACGAAGCAATCAATACAGTCATTGCTAACCAACAAACACTTGCTGACGATGCTCAAGCTTTGACAACAAAACAAGCAGAATTGAAAGTAGCTGAGTTAAATCTTGCAGCTGAAAAAGCTACAGCAGAAAACGAAAAAGCTAGCTTGCTAGAGAAAAAAGCAGCAGCAGAGGCAGAAGCTAAAGCAGCAGCAGAGGCAGAGGCAGCTTATAAAGCTAAACAAGCAAGTCAACAACAATCACTTGCAGCTTCAGCTAACACAACTTTTGCAGCACAAGTACAAGCAACTTCAAGTTCTTCATCATCTTCATCATCAGATGATGAATCAAGCTACACACCTGCAGCAACTACTGTAAGTCAACGACCAACTTATAGTTCAAATGCTTCAAGTTACCCTACAGGTCAATGTACATGGGGTGCTAAGACTTTGGCTCCATGGGCTGGTGATTATTGGGGTAATGGTGGTCAGTGGGCTACTAGTGCAGCAGCAGCAGGTTTCCGTACAGGTTCTACACCACAAGTTGGTGCGATTGCTTGTTGGGATGATGGTGGATATGGACACGTAGCGGTTGTTACAGCTGTTGAATCAACAACGCGTATTCAAGTTTCAGAATGTAACTATGATGGTAGCGGAACTCAACCAATCGGAAATTATCGTGGATGGTTTAATCCTACAGCATCACGTGGTACAGTAAGATACATTTATCCAAACTAACATATTAATTATTATTAAATTTAGGGTGAGGTTTTATGAATCTCACCCTTTGTATAGTATTAATAAAAAATTTTCATCAGAATGTTTTTGTCATTATGGAATGAAAGATGGGATGAAAATTATCAGATATGTAGCTAGAATAAATATGTTTATCTAACGAAATAATAATAAGATTTTAAGAGAGTTGGTACTGGAATTATGTTTACTTATAAAATGAATGTTGATGTTCAAGAGTGGGATTTATTTTTAGAAAATCATCCTCAAGGGAATTTATTGCAGAGTAGTGATTGGGCCAAGATAAAGGATACTTGGGGGAATGAGAGAGTTGGATTTTATAAAGAGAATCAACTAGTTGGAGTAGCGAACATCTTAATTCAGCCTCTTCCATTAGGATTTTCCATGTTCTATATTCCAAGAGGCCCAGTTATTAATTATGAAGATAAAGAACTTCTGAAATTTGTGCTTTTAACATTGAAAAAACTTGCTAAAAAAAGCCATGCAATAATGGTTAAATTTGATCCAAGTTTGTTTATCAGTCGAAGTCTTATCGACCAAGAAACTATTCAAAATTCTAAAACTTTTGAAATTGTTGAGGAATTGCAAAAAAAACAAAGTTCATTGGACAGGTTTGACAAAGGATATGGCAGAAAACATACAACCTCGTTTTCAAGCTAATATTCATAAAGAAAACTTCTCGCTAGATCAACTATCCAAGTCTACTAGACAGGCAATCCGAACTGCAAGAAATAAAGGATTGGAAGTGAAATTCGGTGGACTCGACTTATTAGATGAATTTTCATTTTTAATGAAGAAAACAGAGTCTCGTAAGAATATCAGTTTACGAGGCAAAGATTATTATCAGAAGTTACTGACTACTTATCCTGATCACTCTTTTATCACACTGAGCTACTTAGATTTACCTAATAGACTGAAAGAAGTTGAGCAGCAACTCGAAAAGAATCTTAAAATAGCGCAGAAATTTACTGATAAAACGAAAGAAGGCAAAATAAAAGAGAATCAGCAAGAGAGAAAACGATTAGAGGAAGAAATTTCTTTTCTTAAGAGCCATATTGATAGAGGAGACAGTGTTGTTCCATTGTCTGGAACTTTAACCATTGAATTTGGGAAAACTTCTGAAAACTTATATGCTGGAATGAATGAGGAATTTAGACATTATCAACCTGCTATTCCTACATGGTTTGAGACTGCTCAGCATTCATTTGACCGTGGAGCAGAGACTCATAATATGGGTGGAATTGAAAATAATTTAGAGGGTGGGTTATTTAATTTTAAATCTAAGTTTAATCCCACTATCGAGGAATTTGCTGGTGAGTTTAATTTCCCAACTAGCTCATTGTATTTCTTGTTTAATATAGCCTATAAAATCCGTAAGAAACTTCGAAGTAGCAAGTAGAAAGTCAAAAACTTATTGTCAAGTTTAATCTTTAGTAATTGTTTTTTTGCTAACATTGAGTATGGAGATATGATACTTGCTATAAAAAATATAAAGTAGATTTTTTCATATCAAAATATTTAAGTTATCAACTCGAAATATTTTGTATTTATCTGAATCTCAACATAAGCGGTTATTGCACATTTAGCAGTAACAATTTATGTTGGGATGTTTTTTTATTTAAAGTTAATAAATTTTTTTAAAATTTCAGTTGGGGAGTTAGGTTATGAAGGAAAAACTAGCAAAATTACTTGAAAAAAAGGCTCAACTATGATACAATGTAACTTGTCGTGTAAACGATAATACTCATTCTTGATGAATTGTGAAGCTGTTGCCTTCGGGTCGTTTTGCAAGCTGAAATCAAGAAGAGGAAAAAAACAAAAAGGAGAAATACTCATGGCAGTAATTTCAATGAAACAACTTCTTGAGGCTGGTGTACACTTTGGTCACCAAACTCGTCGCTGGAACCCTAAGATGGCTAAGTACATCTTCACTGAGCGTAACGGAATCCACGTTATCGACTTGCAACAAACTGTAAAATACGCTGACCAAGCATACGACTTCATGCGTGATGCTGCAGCTAACGATGCAGTTGTATTGTTTGTTGGTACTAAGAAGCAAGCAGCTGACGCAGTTGCTGAAGAAGCAGTACGTTCAGGTCAATACTTCATCAACCACCGTTGGTTGGGTGGAACTCTTACAAACTGGGGAACAATCCAAAAACGTATCGCTCGTTTGAAAGAAATCAAACGTATGGAAGAAGATGGAACTTTTGAAGTTCTTCCTAAGAAAGAAGTTGCACTTCTTAACAAACAACGTGCACGTCTTGAAAAATTCTTGGGTGGTATCGAAGATATGCCTCGTATTCCAGATGTAATGTACGTAGTTGACCCACATAAAGAGCAAATCGCTGTTAAAGAAGCTAAAAAATTGGGAATCCCAGTTGTAGCGATGGTTGACACAAACACAGATCCAGACGATATCGATGTAATCATCCCAGCTAACGATGACGCTATCCGCGCAGTTAAGTTGATTACAGCTAAATTGGCAGATGCTATCATCGAAGGTCGCCAAGGTGAAGATGCTGTTGCAGCAGTTGAAGCAGAATTTGCAGCTTCAGAAGCTCAAGCAGACTCAATCGAAGAAATCGTTGAAGTTGTAGAAGGCGACAACGCTTAATTCATATAAATAGTAATTACCTAGGAGGGCGGGGCTTAGCCCGGCTCTCCTATTTTTAAAAAATATAGGAGAATCAAAATGGCAGAAATTACAGCTAAACTTGTTAAAGAGTTGCGTGAAAAATCTGGTGCTGGTGTTATGGACGCTAAAAAAGCATTGGTTGAAGTTGAAGGCGATATCGAAAAAGCGATCGAATTGCTTCGCGAAAAAGGTATGGCAAAAGCAGCTAAGAAAGCTGACCGTGTTGCTGCAGAAGGTTTGACTGGTGTTTATGTTGACGGTAACGTTGCAGCAGTTGTTGAAGTAAATGCTGAAACTGACTTCGTTGCGAAAAACGCTCAATTTGTTGAGTTGGTAAACGCAACAGCTAAAGCGATTGCAGAAGGAAAACCAGCTAACAACGAAGAAGCTCTTGCTTTGACAATGCCTTCAGGTGAAACTCTTGAAGCGGCTTATGTGTCTGCAACAGCAACTATCGGAGAAAAAATCTCATTCCGTCGCTTTGCTTTGATTGAAAAAACAGATGCACAACACTTCGGAGCATACCAACACAACGGTGGACGTATCGGTGTTATCTCTGTAATCGAAGGTGGAGACGAAGCACTTGCTAAACAAATCTCAATGCATATTGCTGCGATGAAACCAACAGTTCTTTCATACAAAGAATTGGATGAGCAATTTGTTAAAGATGAGTTGGCTCAATTGAATCACGTAATTGACCAAGAAAACGAAAGCCGTGCTATGGTTAACAAACCAGCTCTTCCACACTTGGCATACGGATCTAAAGCTCAATTGACTGATGAAGTGATTGCTCAAGCTGAAGCTGATATTAAAGCTGAGTTGGCTGCAGAAGGCAAACCAGAAAAAATCTGGGATAAAATCATCCCAGGTAAAATGGATCGTTTCTTGCTTGACAACACTAAAGTTGACCAAGCATACACACTTCTTGCACAAGTTTACATCATGGATGACAGCAAGACAGTTGAAGCTTACCTTGAATCAGTTAACGCTTCAGTAGTTGAGTTCGCTCGCTTTGAAGTTGGTGAAGGTATCGAAAAAGCTGCAAACGACTTTGAAGCAGAAGTTGCAGCTACAATGGCAGCAGCCTTGAATAACTAAAAAAGTAAGGAAGCTAATTTGCTTCCTTTTCTTTTGTTAGAGGGGATTCATAGGAATCCTTTTTTTATTTTAAAAGGTAAACAAAAAGCCCTATACAAGGGCTTAGTGTATTTAGGAGACTACACTTCGAATTCATAGAGTGCTGTAGATAGGTAACGTTCTCCGTTATCTGGTGCAAGCGCAAGGACTTTTTTACCTGCTCCAAGTTTTTTAGCGACTTCAATTGCTGCATAGATAGCTGCTGCAGAAGAAATACCGACTAAGAATCCTTCTTTTCCACCGATTTCACGGCCAAGTGCAAGAGCATTATCTGATGTTACACGAACGACACCATCGTAAGCTTTTGTATCAAGTGTATCTGGAATGAATCCAGCAGAGATACCTTGAATTTTGTGAGGACCTGGCTTTTCACCAGACAAGATAGCTGACTCGTCTGCCTCAACAGCAAAAACTTGAATGTTTGAGTTAGCAGTTTTAAGAGCATGAGAAACACCAGAAATAGTTCCTCCAGTACCAACACCAGCAACAAAGGCGTCTAAACCATCAGCTCCGAAATCAGCTAGAATTTCAGCTCCTGTTGTTCTTTCGTGAACCTCTGGGTTAGCTTGGTTATTAAACTGTAATGGTAGGAAACCATCACGCTCAGCAGCAATTTCCTGCGCTTTTGCAATCGCACCTTTCATTCCTTCGCTACCAGGAGTGAGGACTAGTTCAGCTCCATAAGCTTGGATAATTTTACGACGTTCCACGCTCATTGTTTCAGGCATAACGATAACAACTTTGTAACCTTTAGCGGCACCAACCCATGAGAGACCAATACCAGTGTTCCCACTAGTTGCTTCTACAATGGTAGAACCTGGTTTCAATTTACCTTCTTGTTCTGCTTTTTCAATCATGCTTAGGGCGATACGGTCCTTAACTGACGATCCTGGGTTAAAAGCTTCAAGTTTTACATAAACATCTGCTGCACCTTCTGGTACAATGTTATTTAATTTAACAATCGGTGTTCTACCGATGAGTTCTGTGATATTGTTATAAATTGCCATATTAGCACCTCTTTATATAAGATGCTACTAGTATAACGCTAACTTTAACTTTTGTAAAATATAGAAATCCTATCGGAGTGATAGGATTTTTTTATATCAGTGATTCAAACCATTCATATTCAAACGATTATGATAAGCTAAGTCAAATAGATAGGTGTAAAGAGGTACAATATCAGTTTTCTTTGGAAATTCAAATTTGTGAGAATTAAAATGCTCATTGTGAGATTTTAAAAAGGCATTTTCTAAATAAGTAATCGTAATCTCGCTATCATCAATCCCAAGTCCAGCAGTTTCCATTTCAACATTGACGATGTTCATGAGGAAAATTGATTTGATAGACATCTTCCGTCCGGTTGCCCCTTGTTTATCTGTAAAGATGATTCGGATATTAGTAAAGATAATTGAATCACGAATGAGTTTATATCCGCTTTGAATTTCTTCATTTTCTAATAAATATTGTCCAAACTCCTTGGTAAGAGCTACTTTACTTTGCTCACTGAAGTTTCCAGCGAGTCCCTGAATTAATCTTCCAAAAGCCATATGATATTTCCTTTCTTTACGATAGGTTTACAGGTGCTTCAACTTCACGTAAACCTTTGTCGGTTAGAGTAACTTTTCCATTGAAAAATTCAATGAGATCAGCCTTGATACCGTCTTTCTTTTCTTTATCAATGAAAATCATAGTGTCAACTTGATCTGTAAAGTTTGTCTCTAATTCTATGAGATTATGCTCTTTAAGAAAATTCCCATATTCTTGATACTGGGCATAGGTCATGTGAATCTGTATCCCTGCTTGCTCTTTGATTTCAATAATGCCAATTTCCTTAACTGCTAGGGCAACACTACCAGCATAAGCGCGAATCAAACCACCAGCCCCTAGTTTGATACCACCAAAATAACGAGTAACTACAACACAGACATTAGTAAGGTTGTGATTCTCCAGAACTCCTAGCATAGGAACGCCAGCAGTCCCACTAGGTTCTCCATCATCACTAGTTCGCTTGATTTCACTACGCTCACCGACAATAAAAGCAGAGCAGTTGTGGGTAGCTTTATAGTGTTCTTTTTTAATAGTTGTGATAAAATCACGAGCCTCTTCCTCACTATAGACACGTTTGGCATGACAGATAAAGCGTGATTTTTTGATTTCTTCTTGGACTTGTCCGTCCTCTTTTATAGTTCTGTATTCCATATTTTTATTGTACTAAAAAATAGCGTAAAGTTCTACATTTTACGAATAAAGAAATATGAAAGTAAATCCAAATTATCTCGGTCGCCTTTTTACCGAGCAAGAATTAAGTCATGAGGAGAGACAACAAGCAAAACAAATTCCATCCATGAAAAAAGAAAAGGGTCAACAATATTGTCAGCGTTGTGGTAGTCAGATAGAAGAAGAATGGCATTTGCCTATTGGTGCTTTTTATTGCCGAGAATGCTTGATTATGAAGCGAATAAGAAGTGATCAAAATCTCTATTATTTTCCGCAAGAAAGGTTTCCACAGCAAGATGTACTAAAATGGTCAGGTCAACTGACTCCATTTCAAGAGCGGGTATCACAAGGACTCCTTCAGGCGGTAGATAAGAGGGAGGCTACCTTGGTACATGCAGTGACAGGAGCTGGTAAGACTGAGATGATCTACCAAGTTGTTGCCAAGGTGATTGATCAAGGTGGAGCTGTTTGTTTGGCCAGTCCACGAATTGATGTTTGCCTAGAGCTCCATAAACGATTACAAAATGATTTTGCATGTGAGATTGCGCTACTACATGGGGAGTCAGATCCCTATTTTCGTACACCTTTAGTTGTAGCAACCACTCACCAACTATTAAAATTTTATCAAGCTTTTGATTTATTGATTGTGGATGAAGTGGACGCCTTTCCTTATGTTGATAACCCAGTACTTTACCATGCTGTCAACAATTGTGTAAAGGAAAATGGATTGAGAATATTTTTAACAGCAACGTCAACTGACGAGTTAGATAGAAAAGTTAAACAAGGGGAGTTAAAGCGTCTTAGTTTACCTCGTCGTTTTCATGGAAATCCTCTCATTGTTCCCAAGCCAATCTGGTTATCGCATTTTAATAGATATTTAGAAAAAAATGACTTACCTCCAAAATTAAAACTTTACATTGAGAAACAGAGAAAGACGGCCTATCCCTTACTAATCTTTGCCTCTGAGATTAAAAAGGGAGAAAAGTTAAAAGAAATTTTGCAGGAGAAGTTTCCGAATGAGAAAATAGGCTTTGTATCCTCAATTACGGAAGACCGATTAGAGCAGGTACAGGCCTTTCGAGATGGAGAGTTAACGATATTAATAAGCACAACTATATTAGAGCGTGGAGTTACCTTCCCTCGTGTAGATGTTTTTGTGGTGGAAGCCAATCATCAACTCTTTACCAAGTCAAGTTTAGTACAAATTGGTGGGCGAGTTGGAAGAAGCATGGATCGTCCTACTGGAGAACTGATATTTTTCCATGACGGATTCAATCTGTCCATTAAGAAAGCCATAAAGGAGATTAAGCAAATGAATCAGGAGGCAGGAGTATGAAGTGTTTATTGTGTGGTAAAAGCTTGCAAACAGAGATAACTTTTACTAACCTGCTCTGTTTTAAAAAGGAGGAGGAACTAGTTTGTGAATCCTGTATTTCGTCTTTCGAGAGCATTGGTGGTAATCATTGTCCTACTTGTTTTAAAAAAGGAATGTCAATCATCTGTCAAGATTGTCAATTTTGGTGTAAAAAAGGTGTAAAGGTTGATCATGTGGCTCTTTATTCCTATAATCAGGCTATGAAAGAATATTTTAGTCGCTATAAATTTGATGGTGATTATCTTCTTAGAAAGATATTTTCTGAGATATTGCAAAAAGAGTTAAAGAAGTATAAGGACTATCATATTGTGATTGTTCCTCTGAGTTACCAGCGTTTAAAAAGCAGAGGATTTAATCAAGTTGAAGGTTTGATAAAGGAGACAGGGTTAACATATCTGGATATTTTGGTTAAAAAAGAAGTGGAGGCTAGTTCTTCAAAAAATCGATCTGATCGTTTACTTACAGAGTTTCCATTTTTATTGAAAGATGGCGTGAAGCCCCCAGAAAATATCTTACTCTTTGATGATATTTATACAACTGGAACTACCTTGAATCGTCTTAAAAGTATGCTATTAGAGGCTGGTTGTCAGAATATTAAAACTTTTTCCCTCGCAAGATAAGGAAAAAGTTTGCAAAAAAAATATGAAAGCGTTATAATATAGTTAGAAAAACAAATATGTTTAGAAAGAAGGTACTTATATGATTAAATATAGTATCCGTGGTGAAAACCTAGAAGTAACAGAAGCAATTCGTGATTATGTAGTTTCTAAACTCGAAAAGATCGAAAAATACTTCCAAGCAGACCAAGAATTGGATGCACGTGTTAACTTGAAAGTTTACCGTGAAAAGACTGCTAAAGTAGAAGTAACTATTCCGCTTGGATCTATTACTCTTCGTGCAGAAGATATTTCTCAAGATATGTACGGCTCTATTGATTTGGTGACAGATAAGATTGAGCGTCAGATTCGTAAAAACAAAACTAAAATTGAACGTAAGAACAGAAATAAAGTATCTACAAGTCAACTCTTTACAGATGTTTTAGTTGAGGACTTAGATGTATCACAACCAAAAGTTGTTCGTTCAAAACAAATTGATTTGAAACCAATGGATTTGGAAGAAGCTATCTTACAGATGGATTTATTGGGACATGATTTCTTTATCTATGTAGATGTTGAAGATGAAACAACAAATGTTATTTATCGTCGTGAAGATGGAGATATTGGTCTTCTAGAAGTTAAATAATCAAAAAAATTAGTCTTTGAAAGTGGTTTACACTAGTGTAAACCACTTTTTAGTTTGGATGTTTTACTATTATTTGAAAATAGTGTTTCCTCTTTAAAAGTCGCATTTTGGCTACATTTATGGTATAATAATGCGCAAGAGGTTTGTAATGAAAAAAAATGAAATAAATCCCTTTTTTATGTATCTGATTGCTATAGTAACCTTTACGATTATGACCATTTTGATTGTGTTAGTAAAGGATAATCTGATCACTATAGCAAGTCTATTTTTATTTATCGTATTCTATGTTCTGCTATTTAATTTCCAGAAAAAATATTACAAAAAAACGGATATCGAGCAAATCCAGTATGTCAATCATCAGGCTACGGACAGTTTGAGTGCCCTCCTAGAGCAAATGCCTGTCGGAGTTGTTAAATTAAACATGAACAGCAGTGAGATTGAATGGTTCAATCCCTATGCGGAATTAATTTTAACAACTGAGGATGGAGAAATTGATTTTCCTCAATTTCAAAAGATTTTAAAGAGTTCGATTTCTACTCCAGGGGCTTATGCCATTATTGGGGAGAAACGTTATGCAGTGCATTTAGATAGAAATTCAGGTGTCTTATACTTTTTTGATGTTTCTGGTGAGTATGAGGCGACTGCTGAGCTTGTGACAAGTAGACCGGTAATCGGGATTATCTCAGTTGATAACTATGATGATTTGGAAAATGAAACGTCTGAATCAGACATTAGTCATATTAATAGCTTTGTTGCAAATTTTGTTTCAGAATTTGCTGGGAAACATGCCATGTTTTCTCGTAGAGTGAGTATGGATCGGTTTTATCTATTTACTGACTACACTGTACTTGATCACTTGATGCAGGATAAGTTTTCTGTAATTGATACCTTTCGTGAGGAAGCTAAGCAACGGAATTTACCACTAACGATGAGTATAGGAGTTTCCTATGGTGATGGGAATCATGACCAGATTGGGAAGGTTGCTCTCCTCAATCTCAACTTAGCCGAAGTTCGTGGTGGTGACCAAGTAGTTGTAAAAGAGAATGATGAAACCAAAAATCCAATCTACTTTGGAGGCGGTTCAGCAGCATCTGTTAAACGAACTCGGACACGAACTCGTGCCATGATGACAGCTATCTCAGACAAACTTAAAAGTGTTGATCGAGTTTTTGTTGTTGGTCATAAGAATCTGGATATGGATGCTCTTGGCTCAGCGGTTGGGATGCAGTTGTTTTCGAGTAATGTTCTAGAAGATAGTTATGTGGTTTATGATCCTACACAGATGTCTCCAGACATTGCTCGAGCTATCAACTATTTGGAAGAGGAGGGTGTTTCAAAACTTCTTCCTTTAGGACAGGCTATGACAATGGTTACCAAACGTTCTTTGCTTGTGATGGTTGACCATTCCAAGACAGCTTTAACCCTATCCAAAGAGTTTTATGACTTGTTTACCCAGACGATTGTTATTGACCATCACCGTCGGGACCAAGATTTTCCAGATAATGCGGTCATTACCTATATTGAGAGCGGTGCTAGCAGTGCCAGCGAGCTGGTTACGGAGTTGATTCAATTTCAAAACTCTAATAAGAAACGTTTGAGTCGCATTCAGGCTAGTGTTCTTATGGGGGGAATGATGTTGGATACTAAAAATTTCACCTCTCGGGTAACTAGTCGAACTTTTGATGTTGCAAGTTATCTCAGAACGAGAGGGAGTGATAGCATTGTCATTCAGGAAATTTCGGCCACTGATTTTGAAGAATATCGATTGGTAAATGAACTCATTTTGCAGGGGCAAATGGTACAGCCATCAATCCTGGTTGCTCAAGCTTTGGAGGATAAAGAGTACGATACGGTTGTTATTAGTAAGGCTGCTGATGCTATGCTTGCCATGTCTGGTATAGAGGCCAGCTTTGTAGTTGCTAAGAATAGTCAAGGAGCAATCTCCATTTCTGCGCGAAGCAGAAGTAAGATCAATGTCCAGCGAATTATGGAAGAGTTAGGTGGCGGTGGTCACTTTAACTTAGCTGCGGCACGTTTGACAGATATGAGCCTGCAAGAAGCAGGAGATAAACTGAAAACAGTTATTTTTAATGAAACAAAAGAAAAGGAGTCAGAAGAATGAAAGTAATCTTTTTAGCAGATGTTAAAGGTAAAGGGAAAAAAGGTGAAATTAAGGAAGTGCCAACTGGATATGCACAAAACTTTTTAATTAAGAAAAACCTTGCTAAGGAAGCTACAGCTCAAGCCATTGGTGAGTTGCGTGGTAAGCAAAAATCAGAAGAAAAAGCACATGCAGAGATGCTTGCAGAAGCGAAGGAAATTAAAGCAAAACTGGAAGCAGAAGAAACAATCGTTGAGTTTGTCGAAAAAGTTGGTCCAGACGGACGAACTTTTGGGTCAATTACTAACAAGAAGATTGCAGAAGAATTGCAAAAACAATTTGGTATTAAAATTGATAAACGCCACATTCAAGTTCAATCACCAATCCGAGCAGTTGGTTTGATTGATGTTCCGGTTAAGATTTATCAAGATGTAACAAGTGTAATCAATCTTCGTGTCAAGGAAGCTTAATTTACGATTGGTTGACAATATTGTAAAAGGAAGGAAAGTCTGATGGCAGAAGTTGAAGAACTGCGTGTTCAGCCTCAAGATATACTGGCAGAACAATCTGTTTTAGGAGCCATTTTTATTGATGAGACTAAACTCGTTTTTGTCCGAGAATATATCGATTCACAGGACTTCTTTAAGTATGCTCACCGTTTGATTTTTCAAGCTATGGTTGATTTGTCTGATCGTGGAGATGCTATTGACGCAACCACAGTTCGGACGATACTAGATAGCCAGGGTGATTTACAAACTATCGGAGGCTTGTCTTATCTGGTTGAGATTGTCAATTCGGTGCCAACCTCTGCCAATGCGGAATACTATGCTAAAATTGTAGCAGAAAAGGCTATGCTTAGACGTCTAATTGCTAAGTTGACAGAGTCTGTAAACCTAGCCTATGAAGCTTCTCAACCTGCTGACGAAATTATTGCTCGTGCAGAAAAAGGCTTGATTGACGTTAGTGAGAATGCCAATCGAAATGGCTTTAAAAATATTCGCGATGTATTGAATATCAACTTTGGGAATTTAGAAGCTCGTTCGCAACAGACTTCAGATATCACGGGTATTGCGACAGGTTATCGAGATTTAGATCACATGACGACAGGTCTGCATGAGGAAGAATTGATTATTTTGGCAGCTCGTCCTGCGGTTGGTAAGACAGCCTTTGCTTTGAATATTGCGCAAAATATCGGAACCAAACTAGACAAGACAGTTGCTATTTTCTCTCTGGAAATGGGTGCTGAAAGTTTGGTCGATCGTATGCTGGCTGCGGAAGGGTTGGTAGAGTCGCATTCTATCCGTACAGGTCAATTGACTGAGGAAGAATGGCGCAAGTATACGATTGCTCAGGGTAATCTGGCTAATGCAAGTATCTACATTGATGATACACCAGGGATTCGGATCACAGAAATTCGCTCTCGTTCCCGTAAACTAGCTCAAGAAACAGGTAATCTAGGCTTGATTTTGATTGACTATCTTCAGCTGATCACAGGGACTGGTCGAGAAAATCGTCAACAAGAAGTATCTGAGATTTCCCGTCAGTTGAAAATCTTAGCAAAAGAACTCAAAGTTCCAGTTATAGCTCTTAGTCAGCTTTCTCGTGGTGTAGAGCAACGTCAAGATAAGAGACCAGTTTTGTCTGATATTCGTGAATCTGGATCTATTGAGCAGGATGCTGATATCGTAGCCTTTCTCTATCGTGATGACTATTATGAGCGCGGTGGTGAAGAGGAGGAAGGCATTCCAAATAATAAAGTAGAAGTGATTATCGAGAAAAACCGTAGCGGTGCTCGCGGAACGGTAGAATTGATTTTCCAAAAAGAATATAATAAATTTTCAAGTATTTCTAAGATGGAGGAACCAAGATGACAGACGCATTTACAGATGTGGCTAAAATGAAAAAAATCAAAGAAGAGATTAAGGCGCATGAGGGACAAGTGGTGGAAATGACCTTAGAAAATGGTCGTAAACGTCAAAAGAATCGTTTGGGAAAACTAATTGAGGTTTATCCATCGCTCTTCATCGTTGAGTTTGGAAATGTTGAAGGAGACAAACAGGCTAATGTCTATGTTGAATCTTTCACCTATTCAGATATTTTGACAGAAAAGAACTTAATTCATTATTTGGATTAAGGATAATCATGAAAGTGAGAAGATTTCTCACTTTTTTTATTTTCTTTCGAATGATATAGATGAGGTCAACCTCAAAAATCTAATTATTTGAAGGAGAATGAATGACATTTACTAAAGCAGGACATAAAAAGGGAATTTTTCTCAGAAAGACAGCTGTAGGATCAGCTTCACTATTACTAGCAGGAGCTTTTTTATTTGGTGGAGGAACTGTTCATGCCAACCAGGCAAACAATGGATCACAGGCACGTGGAGATGATTATCCCTATTATTATAAAAATGGAAGTCAAAAAATTGATAAGTGGCGCATGTACTCAGGACAGTGTACCTCTTTTGCTGCTTTTCGTTTAAGTAGCGTCAATGGTTTTGAGCTACCAGCTGCTTATGGGAATGCTAATCAATGGGGTTATCGAGCCCAAAAAGAAGGCTATCGTGTGGACCAGCAACCAGCAATTGGTGCGATTGCTTGGAGTACAAGAGGGCAATATGGTCACGTAGCTTGGGTATCTAACGTGATTGGAGACATGATTGAAATTGAGGAGTACAATTACGATTATACAGAAACGTATCATCGTAGAATTGTAAAAGCGAGTTCTATGACTGGTTTTATTCACTTTAAAGATGTTGGGAATGCTAGTGTAGGGCATCATCAGTCTCTACTAGCTTCTAGTGGGACACATTACTTTACGGAAAAAGCAGCTATTATGGATCAGCCGACACTGACAGCTACTGTCATTGATTACTACGAAGCTGGAATGAGTGTTCATTATGATCAAACCTTTGAAAAAGAAGGCTATAAATGGATTAGTTATATTTCACGAAGTGGAAACAGACGTTATATCCCCTTAACTAAAACAGGTAGCTCTAAAAATGGTTGGGCAAAAGAGGGAACAAGTTGGTACTACTATGACAATGGTCAAAAAGCAGTCGGTTGGAAGAAGATTAATGGGAATTGGTATCATTTGCAAGCTGATGGTAGAATGACGACAGGCTGGTTAAAAGAAGGTTCGAATTGGTATTACTTGAAGTCATCTGGTGAAATGCAGACAGGTTGGTTAAAGGATAAAGGTATTTGGTATTATCTGGAAAGTTCTGGAGCTATGAAAACCAGTCAGTGGTTCCAGGTTTCAGGAAAACATTACTATGTAAATGCATCTGGAGAATTGGCAGTAAATACGACTATCGATGGATTTCAAGTTGATGCTGATGGAGTTCGAGTAGAAAAACCAGTCTCATAAGTGTTATTCAGCATTTGGGCTCTTCCTAATGGTATTTTTCCCTGCTTTCCTTTATAATGGGTGTATGGACAAGAAAAAATTATTATTGATTGACGGCTCTTCAGTTGCTTTCCGAGCATTTTTTGCACTTTACCAGCAACTGGATCGTTTTAAAAATGACAATGGACTACATACCAATGCAATCTACGGTTTTCATTTGATGCTAAATCACCTGTTGGAGCGTGTTCAACCGAGTCATATCTTGGTTGCTTTTGATGCGGGTAAAACGACTTTCCGTACCGAGATGTATGCAGACTACAAGGGTGGTCGTGCCAAAACTCCGGATGAGTTTCGTGAGCAATTCCCTTTTATTCGTGAGTTGCTAGATCATCTTGGGATTCGTCATTATGAGTTAGCCCAGTATGAAGCAGATGATATCATCGGGACTCTTGGTCGTTTGGCTGAGAAGGATTCTTTTGATGTGACGATCGTCAGTGGAGACAAGGACTTGATCCAGTTGACAGATGAACATACAGTGGTTGAGATTTCTAAGAAAGGTGTAGCTGAGTTTGAGGCATTTACACCAGAATATCTCATGGAAAAGATGGGCATCACACCAACTCAGTTCATTGATCTTAAAGCCCTCATGGGAGATAAGTCAGATAATATCCCTGGTGTAACTAAGATTGGTGAAAAGACTGGGATCAAGCTTTTGCTAGAACATGGCTCGCTCGAAGGTATTTATGAAAATATCGATGGGATGAAGGCTTCTAAGATGAAGGAAAATCTCATTAACGACAAGGAACAAGCCTTCCTATCTAAAACACTGGCTACCATCGACACGAAAGCGCCGATTGAGATCGGACTGGATGATTTGGTTTATAGCGGTCCAGATGTGGAAAATCTTGGGAAATTCTACGATGAGATGGGCTTCAAACGACTCAAGCAGGCTTTAAATGTATCATCAGCTGATGTGGCTGAGAGTTTGGACTTTACTATTGTTGACCAAGTCAGTCAAGATATGCTAAGCGCGGACTCCATCTTCCACTTTGAACTCTTTGGAGAAAACTACCATACAGATGACTTGATTGGTTTTGCTTGGTCGTGCGGAGACAAACTCTATGCTACAGAAAAGCTGGAACTCTTGCAGGAGCCGATTCTTAAGGATTTTCTAGAAAAAACAGCTCTGAAAGTGTATGATTTTAAGAAAGCAAAAGTTCTCTTAAATCGCTTTGGTTTGAATTTGCAGGCTCCTGCTTTTGACAGCCGCTTAGCAAAATATCTCCTATCAACAGTCGAGAATAATGAAATCTCAACCATTGCTAGTCTCTACGGTCAAACATACTTGGTCGATGATGAAACCTTCTATGGTAAGGGCGTTAAGAAAGCTATTCCAGAGCGAGAAAAATTCTTGGAGCACTTGGCTCGTAAGGTTGCTGTATTGGTTGAGACAGAGCCTATTTTACTTGAAAAATTAAGCGAAAACGGACAACTTGACCTTCTTTATGATATGGAGCAACCTCTAGCCTTTGTCCTTGCTAAGATGGAAATCGCTGGAATTAAAGTTAAAAAAGAGACCTTGCTTGAGATGCAGGCCGAAAATGAGCTTGTCATTGAAAAGCTGACGCAAGAGATTTATGACCTAGCAGGTGAGGAATTTAATATCAATTCACCTAAACAGTTGGGTGTCCTTCTTTTTGAAAAACTAGGTCTCCCTCTCGAATATACCAAGAAAACCAAGACGGGCTACTCGACAGCCGTGGATGTATTGGAGCGTCTAGCTCCTATTGCACCAATCGTCAAGAAAATTCTCGATTACCGTCAGATTGCTAAGATTCAATCCACTTATGTGATTGGTTTACAGGACTGGATTTTAGCTGATGGCAAGATTCACACGCGCTATGTACAAGATTTGACTCAGACAGGGCGTCTGTCTAGTGTGGATCCAAACTTGCAAAATATTCCTGTTCGTTTGGAGCAAGGGCGACTTATCCGTAAGGCTTTCGTGCCAGAATGGGAGGATAGTGTCCTTCTCAGCTCGGACTACTCACAGATTGAGCTACGAGTTTTGGCCCATATTTCTAAAGATGAGCACTTGATTAAGGCCTTTCAAGAGGGGGCTGACATCCATACTTCAACAGCCATGCGGGTTTTTGGAATTGAACGTCCTGAGGATGTGACTCCAAACGACCGTCGTAATGCCAAGGCGGTTAACTTTGGAGTGGTTTACGGAATTTCAGATTTTGGTTTATCGAATAATCTAGGTATCAGCCGTAAAGAGGCTAAGGCCTACATTGATACCTACTTTGAACGCTTCCCAGGAATCAAAAACTACATGGATGAAGTGGTACGTGAGGCGCGTGATAAGGGTTATGTAGAGACCCTCTTCAAACGTCGTCGTGAGTTGCCAGATATCAATTCGCGCAACTTTAACATTCGTGGTTTTGCGGAACGTACAGCCATCAACTCACCTATCCAAGGATCAGCTGCAGATATTCTCAAAATCGCTATGATTCAGCTAGATAAAGCCTTGGTAGAGGGTGGTTATCAGACTAAGATGCTTCTACAAGTACATGATGAAATCGTTCTTGAAGTGCCTAAGTCAGAATTAGCTGCCATCAAAAAACTCGTCAAGCAAACCATGGAAGAAGCTATTCAACTCAGTGTGCCCCTCATTGCTGATGAAAATGAAGGCGCAACTTGGTATGAGGCCAAGTAGAAAATAGACTATTAAACAAAAAGAAATCCCCTTGAACAGTAACGTTTAAGGGGATTTTTGCTGAGAAAATTTTTGTAAGCAAAGATAAAATCGATTTTATCTAACTAATAGTAGCATTATTTGATTTGTTTCTTTTGTTCTTTTTTGGCAAGTACTGGTAGAATCACACCTAATCCAATCAGAATAATTGGAGTCAAGATGTTTGTAAGTAGAGAGAATTGCCAAGCTGTTGGATTCTCAGCGTAGTTAATTTTTGGAACCATACCAAGGATACAAGCAAAGGCTGTAAAGAGGAAGCACCAAGTACCGATAACAAAGCCAAGTTTAGGATTGTTCACAAACTTGTATTCGGCATTTTTGTATGTCTTCCAAGCACGGTTAAGCATCATGTAGGCAAGGAATACCCAGAGGTAACGCATTGGCATTACGATAGAATTGAGGTTGGTCATCCATTTTACAAGTCCGTCAATTTCCTGAATACCAAAAATTGGAAGGATGATGATAAGGCTAACGAGGATACCTGTAAGAAGGTAGCCGTTAATGAGGACACCTTTTTCAGTACGTTTACGAAGCCAGCTTGGGATATAGTTTTCATCAGCGTTATTGAGAAGGATTTGCAATGGTGCGTCAATAGAGAAGGCAAGCGCAGCGATTTGTCCGACCATGTTTGTAAGAGCGTAGATCACGACAAAGAGGTTTCCAACTCCCCAAGAATTTCCTAACATTTGGAAGGCTTGATAAGCGCCATTACGCATGAGGTCTTCAGGGATGTTATTGCCATCAAATAGCATTCCCATGGCAACTGATCCGAGGATAGCAGAGAGCCCCACCATGATGGCCATGACAATCATACCTTTTGGAAATTCTTTTGCAGGGTTGCGAGTTTGATTCACATAAGGGGAAATTTTTTCACAACCACCAACTGCAAAGACCAGTAGTGAAATCGTTGTAAAATAAGAAAAATCAAAGTTTGGAATATAGGTGCTTAGTTGATCCATGTGTGGTGTCGCAAACTGAATATCTGGCTTGATGAAAGGCAGACCGACAGCCAAAAGCACGAAGAGTAAAGACATAATCAACATAGCACTTCCTGCCAAGCTACCAATGACTTTTAGAGTTGCCAATCCCTTTGTAGAAAGGTAGAGGAAAAGTCCAAAGATTAGCAAGCAGAGAATAACGATCCAGTGGATGTCGATTTGTTTAAGGAATTGTCCGTTACCTTGTAAGGCCCAACCAAGTGGAATTAGAATTCCTTGAGGTTTTTGTGCGAGATAAGGGATATGCACAACCCAGTAGGTCCAAGCAGCAAAGTAGGCGAGACGTTTGGTTGATGTTTTTTCAACCCAGTCACTAACACCGCTTCCGCTTTCCTTAAAGGTAGAACCTAGTTGTCCAACGATGAGGGAATAGGGGATAAAGTAGAGTGCGAGGATTAAAATCCAAGATACGACGACTGAAATTCCCTGTTGAGAATAGTTGTTGACGACGTTTCCTAGCCCCCAAACCATGTTGAAGGCAATCAGAGAAACCATCAGCCAATTAAGTTGGTGTTGATCTTTTTTCATAATGTCTCCTTTTCTATTAGTTTCAGTATATCATGTTTTTTTGAAAGCGCCTAACAAAATCCGAAATTTCCTATAAAAAATGTAGGGGGAATTTATCAGCTGGAGTTTGTACTTGAGTAAAAGTTATACACAATCTGTGGATAACTTTGTGAAATAAAAAATTGTTTTCCAAATGTTAGTTTAGAAAAAAGAGATAGAATGTATGAGTTGGGTACTAAGCTAGTCGGTTATAAAGACTGATAGAACAGGATATTGAGGGTGTTTTAGTTTAGGATGTCAAAAAAATAGTTGAGAGAAATCGTTTGTAAGTACATGAAATTGATTTGAAAGTTAATTGAAAGTTATACACAATCTGTGGATAACTTTGTGGAGGATTTGGTATAAATCAGAAAATCCCCTTGTACATGACAAAGGGATTTGAACTATTAGTGATTTGGTAACCAGCTGAGGGTAAAGTCAAGAGTCTTGGCATTGAGCAGTTCCTGATGGCTGATGCTTTGTTTCTCTTTTCCGTCAAGATGACAGTTTTTTACAAAGTGGAAGTGTTCATGATTTTGTTGTGTACGAATATCCAACCACTGATTTTTTTCTGTCAGATAGATACGAAGGTGGCCAAAGAGTGGAATCCCAAGATCATAGCTTGCTTTTCCTGGGCAAGTTGGGTAAAGCCCAAGAGCAGACCAGACATACCAAGCCGATAAACTACCGTTATCCTCATCTCCTGGATAAGCATCCCAGCCAGCTCGAAAGGCTTTTTGACGGAGAGTCTTGATTAAGAGACTGGTGTATTGAGGATAATTGCTATAGCGGAAGAGATAAGGGATGTGAAAGCTTGGTTGGTTTGAAATGGCTAGTTGCCCAAATGGCGCTGTTGCCATTTCGCTCATCTCATGGATTTCATATCCATAACCCGTCGTTTCAAAGAGTGGGAGACTTTGACAAGTTTTTAAGAGATAGTTGCTAAAGGCTTCTTTTCCACCCATTAGTTGACCAAGTCCAGAAATATCGTGCAAGACGCCGAGACTGGCTTGAATAGCTGAGCATTCGGCATAGTCCCGCCCCCAACTATAAGGAGAAAAGTCAGGACGGAAGTTGCCATCTACATCACGCGCCCTCATGTAGCCTGTTTCAGAGTCAAAGAGGTTCTGATAATTCTTAGCATATTGAGCATAAGTTTGGGCTATTTCTTCTTGACCTAATCTTGCTGCACAAGTAGAGATACAAAAATCACTGTAAGCATAGTCTAGTGTGTGACTGACACTTTCATGATAATCTGTGGATAGGTAGCCAAGTTCTTGATATTGGGCCAGGCCGTGTCGCCCGTTGATAGCTTTTGGATCTGCCTTAGTAGCAGTTTCAATCATGGCTTTGAGAAATTCATCCTCAAGCTCAGGCGCCATGTCTTTGCAAGCACTATCTGCAATAAGGCCATCAATCAGGGTTCCAGGCATCATTCCTCTTTCGTCAGGGGCAAGCCACTTAGGCAGATATCCAGTATCACGATAGCTATTGAGGAAGCCCTCAAGAAATTGGCGATAGTATTCCGAAATAATCAAGGCAAAGAGTGGGAATGAAGTACGGAAGGTATCCCAAAAACCATTATTGGTAAAGAGTAGACCAGGCTTGATCGTTCCTGAAGCAAGGTCTATATGAATAGTCTCGCCTTGCTCATTTACCTCATAGAAGGTTTGTGGGAAGAGGAAAAGTCTGTAGAGGCAGTGATCAAAAAATGTTCGATCTACTGGTCCAGTTTCCACGACATCAAAACGATCTAGAAGATCTTCCCAACTCGCTTTAGCGTTTATTTTCGTTTCTTCAAAATCTTGTTTAGGAAGATTAAAGAGGGCTTGTTCTTTGGAAATAAAGGAAGTCGCCAGTTGAACCTGAGCTTCCGCTCCAGCCAAGTCAATACGCCAGTCCTGTCCCTCTTGCTTGATAGATAAGATTTCTACTGAAAATGTGAGGGCAGTGAACATGGCTAGGGGACTTTTATTGGTTTCGGTTTCTCCTGCTTGTCTCAGGGCCAGAGTACGCTTATGGACTTGTTCGACTGTCAGTTCATCTGCGGCATGAAGATAGAGGGAGAGGTTCTTTCCTTGTCCTTGTCTTATCTGAAGGGAAGCACCATAGCAAGTAGGACTTAGTTGCGTTTCAATCTGGTAACGCTCAGAAAAAATCTTTAGAAAATGAGGATTAAAAATAGCACATTCAAGATTATAAGAAGATTGACGATGAAAGAGAGTATCGCCGCTGATTTCTCCTGTAATTGGTGTCAGCAAGAGCCAGGAGTAATCGCCAATCCAAGGGCTAGGTTGGTGGGTTAGTCGAATACCCTGAAAGATAGGAAGATGGGGATCAAAGAACCAAGATCCTTCCTGGTCACTAGTCTGGGGTACAAAGTAATTCATCCCAAAAGGAACACCTGTGTAGGGTAGGGTGTTTCCTCGCGAAAAAGCGTGTTTACTGGCTGTTCCAAAACGCGTATCAATGGTTTCAAGTATAGGTTTCATAGTAGTTCCTTCAGTAGTTTTCTACATTATATCAGAAAAAGGATACTTTTAGAAAATGACTTTCAAATATAACAATTTTGTAGAATAATGACTAACATTTGTGTATATATTTTCTGGACTAAAAGCTATATACTGAAAATGAAAATTTGTTTGAAAGAGGCAAAATAGTTTATGGTTTATTCAAAAGAAATTGTCAGAGAGTGGCTAGATGAGGTAGCAGAGCGTGCTAAAGATCATCCGGAATGGGTGGATGTCTTTGAACGTTGTTACACAGACACTTTAGACAATACAGTTGAAATCTTAGAAGATGGCTCGACCTTTGTGCTGACGGGGGATATCCCAGCTATGTGGCTTCGGGACTCGACTGCTCAGCTTAGACCATACCTTCATGTGGCAAAAAGAGACCCTCGTTTACGTCAGACTATTGCAGGTTTGGTCAAACGCCAGATGACTTTGATTCTCAAAGATCCCTATGCTAATTCTTTCAATATTGAGGAGAACTGGAAGGGTCACCACGAGACAGATCATACAGACCTCAATGGCTGGATTTGGGAGCGCAAGTATGAAGTGGATTCGCTTTGCTACCCCTTGCAGTTAGCATATCTTCTGTGGAAAGAAACTGGTGAAACTAGCCAATTTGATGAAACCTTTGTTACAGCGACCAAGGAAATTCTTCATCTGTGGACGGTAGAACAAGACCACAAGAACTCTCCTTATCGCTTTGTCCGTGATACTGATCGCAAGGAAGATACCTTGGTAAATGATGGTTTTGGGCCAGACTTCGCCGTAACAGGGATGACTTGGTCAGCCTTCCGTCCAAGTGATGACTGCTGTCAGTACAGCTACTTGATTCCATCAAATATGTTTGCAGTGGTTGTCTTAGGTTATGTCCAAGAAATCTTTGCAGAATTGAATCTAGCTGATAGCAAGAGCATCATTGCTGATGCCAAACGACTCCAAGCTGAGATTCAAGAAGGAATTGAGAACTACTCCTACACTACAAACAGTAAGGGCGAGAAAATCTATGCCTTTGAGGTAGACGGTTTAGGAAATGCTAGTATCATGGATGATCCAAACGTGCCAAGCTTATTGGCGGCTCCGTATCTGGGTTACTGTGATGTTAACGATGAAGTGTATCAAGCAACTCGTCGCACTATCCTGAGCCCTGAAAATCCATATTTCTACCAAGGAGAGTACGCAAGTGGACTCGGAAGTTCACATACCTTCTACCGTTATATCTGGCCGATTGCTCTATCTATCCAAGGATTGACAACGACGGATAAGGCAGAGAAGAAATTCTTGCTAGATCAGTTGGTTGCCTGTGATGGTGGAACAGGTGTGATGCACGAAAGCTTCCACGTAGACGACCCGACACTCTACTCACGCGAATGGTTCTCATGGGCCAACATGATGTTCTGCGAATTAGTCTTGGATTACTTGGATATCCGCTAATGAGCTTTTGCTCGACAGATTCTTGTACAGAATCACAAATATATTTTTAAATTTAAGTTAGAATGAGGTTTTACTCATGGAAAATGTTGTTGTACATATTATCTCTCACAGCCACTGGGATCGTGAGTGGTACTTACCTTTTGAAAGTCATCGTATGCAATTGGTGGAACTTTTTGACAATCTTTTTGATCTTTTTGAAAATGACCCTGAGTTCAAGAGTTTCCATTTGGATGGACAAACCATTGTCCTTGATGACTATTTAGAAATTCGCCCTGAAAACCGTGACAAGGTTCAGCGCTATATCGACGAAGGCAAGCTCAAGATTGGTCCTTTCTATATCTTGCAGGATGATTATTTGATCTCCAGCGAAGCTAACGTCCGCAATACCTTGATTGGACAAGCTGAATGTGCTAAATGGGGCAAATCTACGCAGATTGGTTACTTCCCAGATACCTTTGGAAATATGGGGCAAGCTCCTCAAATTCTTCAAAAATCAGGCATTCACGTAGCAGCCTTTGGTCGCGGTGTTAAACCAATCGGATTTGACAACCAAGTTCTCGAAGATGAGCAATTCACCTCTCAATTTTCTGAGATGTACTGGCAGGGTGCTGATGGTAGCCGTGTGCTTGGTATTCTCTTTGCTAACTGGTACAGTAACGGGAACGAAATTCCAGTGGATAAAGATGAAGCCTTGACCTTCTGGAAACAAAAATTGGCAGACGTACGTGACTATGCTTCTACTAACCAATGGTTGATGATGAATGGTTGTGACCACCAACCAGTACAGAGAAATATTAGTGAAGCTATTCGTGTGGCCAATGAACTCTTCCCAGACGTGACCTTTATTCACAGCTCCTTTGATGAATACGTTCAAGCAGTGGAAAGTGCACTTCCTGAACACCTATCAACAGTTACAGGTGAGTTGACTAGCCAAGAAACAGATGGTTGGTACACTCTTGCTAACACCTCTTCTTCACGCGTTTATCTCAAACAAGCCTTCCAAGAAAACAGCAACCTGTTAGAGCAGATCGTGGAACCGTTGACTATTCTCACAGGTGGACATAACCACAAGAATCAATTAACTTATGCTTGGAAAGTACTTTTGCAAAATGCACCACACGATAGCATCTGTGGATGTAGTATTGATGAAGTACACCGTGAAATGGAAACTCGCTTTGCCAAGGTCAATCAAGTCGGAAACTTTGTCAAAACAAACCTTCTCAATGAATGGAAACACAAAATAGCAACTCAAGAAGCGCAAAGTGACCACCTCTTTACCGTTGTCAACACAGCTTTACATGACAAGGTTGATACGGTTAGTGTTGTAGTGGATGTTGTCACTTGTGATTTCAAAGAATTGCATCCGACTGAAGGCTACAAGAAGATGGCAGCTGTGACCTTGCCAGATTATCACGTTGAAGATTTGGATGGTCATGTCATTGAAGCCAAGATTGAAGACTTGGGAGCAAGTTTTGGCTATACTTTGCCAAAGGATAAATTCCGTCAGCCATATATTGCACGTCAAGTGCGCGTGACAATCCCAGTTCACCTTGCTCCTCTTTCTTGGGCAAGCTTCCAATTGGTTGAAGGTCAAGTAAATCACCGTGATGGTATTTACCAAAATGGAGTCATTGATACACCATTCGTAACTGTGAGTGTAGACCAAGGAATTACAGTCTACGACAAGACTACAAACGAAGCTTATGAAGATTTCATCCAATTTGAGGACCGTGGTGATATCGGTAACGAGTACATTTACTTCCAACCAAAAGGAACAGAGCCAATCTTTGCGCAACTGAAAGGTTATGAAGTTCTAGAAAACAATGCTCGCTATGCTAAGGTCTTGCTCAAACACGACTTGACTATCCCAGTCAGTGCAGATGAAAAATTGGATGCTGAACAAAGAGGAATCATCGAATTCATGAAACGAGACGCAGGTCGTTCAGAAGAGTTGACAACCATTCCTCTTGAAACAGAGATGACTGTCTTTGTGGACAATCCACAGATTCGTTTCAAGACTCGCTTTACCAATACAGCCAAAGACCACCGCATTCGTCTCTTGGTCAAAACTCATAACACACGCCCAAGTAATGATTCTGAAAGCATCTATGAAGTTGTGACAAGACCAAATAAACCGGCAGCTTCTTGGGAAAATCCTGAAAATCCACAACACCAACAAGCCTTTGTCAGTTTGTATGATGATGTAAAAGGAGTGACCGTATCCAATAAAGGATTGCACGAATACGAAATCCTTGGAGACGACACCATGGCTGTAACTCTTCTCCGTGCTTCAGGTGAGCTAGGTGACTGGGGCTACTTCCCAACGCCAGAAGCCCAGTGCTTGCGCGATATCGAAGTTGAGTTTGCAGTAGAATGCCATCAAGCAGGCGAACGTTTCTCAGCCTTCCGTCGCGCCAAAGCCTTCCAGGTGCCATTTACAGCTCTTCAAGTTGCAAAACAAGAAGGTAGCGTCGCAGCAACAGGTAGTCTCTTCAATCATGCGGCACTGAACTTGCCACAAGTCTGCCCAACAGCCTTTAAAGTTGCCGAAAATGAAGAAGGCTACGTCCTTCGTTATTACAATATGAGTCAAGAAAATGTTCGCGTGTCTGACAAACAACAAACCATTCTTGACTTATTGGAACGACCATATCCAGTTCATTCAGGACTATTGGCGCCACAAGAAATTCGTACAGAATTGATTAAAAAAGAAGAAATTTAATTTCAAAAAGAAAACATAAACAGAAAGGAGGAGCGAAAAAGTAAGAACCAACTGCTGATTCGCTCCTTTTTACAGGTGAAAGCCATGACCCTTGCAACCATTGATATTGGAGGAACTGGCATTAAGTTTGCTAGTCTAACTCCTGATGGAAAGATTTTAGATAAGAACAGCACACCAACCCCAGAGACTCTAGAAGAGTTGCTTGCTTGGTTGGACCAACGTTTGTCAGAACAAGACTATCGTGGGATTGCTATGAGTGTGCCAGGTGCAGTTAACCAAAAAACAGGAGTGATTGAGGGAATTAGCGCCATTCCTTACATCCATGGTTTTTCTTGGTATGAGGCCCTTGCTCATCATAAGCTTCCTGTCCACCTAGAAAATGATGCCAACTGTGTTGGGCTCAGTGAATTGCTAGCTCATCCTGAGATTGAAAATGCAGCCTGTGTCGTGATTGGCACAGGAATCGGTGGAGCCATGATTATCAATGGAAAACTTCACCGAGGTCGTCATGGCTTGGGCGGTGAGTTTGGCTACATGACAACCATCGAGCCTGCAGAAAAGCTCAACAACTGGTCGCTACTAGCTTCTACGGGAAACATGGTTCGTTATGTGATTGAGAAATCAGGTCAGTCTGACTGGGATGGCCGTAAGATTTACCAAGAGGCTGCAGCAGGAAATGCCCTCTGCCAAGAAGCCATTGAACGCATGAACCGTAACCTAGCTCAAGGCCTGCTCAATATCCAGTACTTAATCGACCCAGATGTCATTAGCCTAGGTGGTTCTATCAGTCAGAACCCAGATTTTATCAAAGGCGTTCAAAAAGCAGTAGACGCCTTTGTGGAAAGATATGAAGAATATACTATCGCTCCAGTCATTCAAGCTTGCACCTATCATGCAGATGCCAATCTATACGGTGCCCTTGTCAACTGGTTACAGGAGGAAAACCAATGGTAAGTTTTACAGGACTTAGTCCCAAACAAGCCCAAGCTATCGAAGTCTTAAAAAATCACATTTCTCTACCGGATGTAGAAGTGGCAGTTGCTCAGTCTGACCAAGCTTCTATCTCTATCAAGGGTGAGAATGGGCAGTATCAACTGACCTACCGTAAACCTCATCAACTCTACCGTGCCTTGTCTGTGCTAGCAACAGCTTTAACAGAAGGAGACAAAGTAGAGATTGAAGAACAGGCTGCTTACGAAGATTTAGCCTATATGGCTGACTGTTCGCGCAATGCCGTGCTCAATGTCGCATCTGCCAAGCAGATGATTGAAGTCTTAGCTCTGATGGGTTATTCAACCTTTGAGCTCTACATGGAAGACACTTATCAAATCGAGGGGCAACCATACTTTGGCTATTTCCGTGGAGCATACTCAGCTGAAGAGTTACAGGAAATTGAAGCCTACGCCCAACAGTTTGATATGACTTTTGTTCCTTGTATTCAGACCTTGGCTCACTTGTCAGCCTTTGTCAAATGGGGTGTCAAAGAAGTCCAGCAACTTCGTGATGTAGAGGACATCCTCCTTATCGGCGAAGAAAAAGTCTACGATCTGATTGACGGCATGTTTGCGACTCTGTCTAAACTGCAAACTCGCAAGGTCAATATCGGTATGGACGAAGCCCATTTGGTTGGTTTGGGACGCTACCTCATCCTAAATGGCGTTGTTGATCGTAGCCTCCTTATGTGCCAACACTTGGAGCGTGTGCTAGATATCGCAGATAAGTATGGTTTCCATTGTCAGATGTGGAGCGATATGTTCTTCAAGCTAATGTCAGCAGATGGACAGTACGACCGTGATGTGGAAATTCCAGAAGAAACTCGTATTTACTTAGATCGTCTTAAAGACCGTGTGACCTTGGTTTACTGGGATTATTATCAGGATAGCGAAGAAAAATACAACCGTAACTTCCGCAATCACCACAAGATTAGCCAAGATATCGCCTTTGCAGGTGGGGCTTGGAAATGGATCGGTTTTACGCCTCACAACCATTTCAGCCGTCTAGTAGCTATTGAGGCTAATAAAGCCTGCCGTGCCAATCAGATTAAAGAAGTCATTGTGACTGGTTGGGGAGATAATGGTGGTGAAACAGCCCAGTTCTCTATTCTGCCAAGTCTACAAATCTGGGCGGAACTCAGCTATCGCAATGATTTAGAGCGCTTATCTGCACACTTCAAAACTAATACTGGTCTATCGGTTGAGGACTTCATGCAACTTGACCTTGCTAATCTTTTGCCAGACCTACCAGGAAATCTTAGTGGTATCAACCCTAACCGCTATACCTTTTATCAGGATGTTCTTTGCCCAATTCTTGATCAGCACATGACACCTGAACAGGACAAGCCTCACTTTGCCCAGGCAGCTGAGACTCTTTCTGACATTAAAGAAAAAGCTGGAGTTTACGCGTATCTTTTCGAAACTCAGGCTCAGTTGAACCAGATTTTAAGCAGCAAGGTTGATGTGGGACGACGCATTCGCCAAGCCTATCAAGCAGATGATAAAGACAGCTTGAAACAAATTGCCAGAGAAGAATTACCAAAACTCCGAAGCCAGATTGAAAACTTCCACAAGCTCTTTAGCCAACAATGGCTAAAAGAGAACAAGGTCTTTGGCTTGGATACAGTGGACATCCGTATGGGTGGACTCTTGCAGCGGATCAAGCGAGCAGAAAGTCGTATCGAGGCTTATCTTGCTGGTCAAATTGACCGCATCGAAGAACTAGAAGTAGACATCTTGCCATTTAATGATTTCTACGGAGATAAGGACTTCGCAGCAACGACAGCCAACCAGTGGCACACCATTGCGACAGCTTCGACCATTTATACGACCTAGAAAAACTCTATTCAGGAAGAAAGTTTCTCGTGAAACACACTTCTTATTATAAAAAAAGTTCTCCACATAAAATAATTTGTGGAGTTTTTTCTATAATTAGTAGTTTAAACTATCCTTAAAATAAGAGTATACTATTTTTGTAAACGTTATCAAATCTAAAAATTATGAGATTATCAAGTTTTAGAAAAATAAAAAGGGAGGAAATTATGAACAAGTTTTCAAAAACTTTGAGAGATAATTGGATATTTCTCTTAATGGTTTTACCAGGGACATTATGGTTGATTTTATTCTTCTACATCCCAGTATTTGGAAATGTGGTTGCCTTCAAAGACTACCATATGACTGGTGAAGGATTCGTTCACAGTATTATAAATAGTAAATGGGTCGGACTAGATAACTTTAAATTCTTGTTTAGTTCCAAAGATGCCTTTGTCATCACTCGAAACACTGTCCTTTACAACCTTGGATTTATCTTTATCGGTTTGATCGTGTCAGTTGGTATCGCTATTATCCTTAGTGAACTTCGCTCTAAGCAAATGGTTAAAATCTACCAAACATCTATGTTGTTCCCTTACTTCCTATCTTGGGTTATCATCAGTTTCTTTACAGATGCTTTCCTAAATATCGATAAAGGGCTTATCAATCACACCTTAGAAGCTCTCGGAATGAAAGGGATTAACTTCTACGCAGACATCAGTATCTGGCCTTACCTCCTCCTTTTCCTAGGTATCTGGAAAGGCTTCGGATACAGTAGTGTTATGTACTACGCTACAATCATGGGTATTGACCCAACTTACTACGAAGCAGCGACAGTGGACGGTGCTAGCAAATGGCAACGTATTCGCAACGTAACCATCCCTCAGTTGACACCACTTGTGACAGTATTGACCATCCTTGCAGTCGGAAACATCTTCCGTGCAGACTTCGGTCTCTTCTATCAAATCCCTCACAACGCTGGTCAGCTCTATAGCGTAACAAACGTATTGGACGTCTATGTCTTTAATGGTTTGACACAGACAGCAGACATCGGTATGGCTTCAGCAGCCGGTCTCTATCAGTCAGTCGTCGGTTTGATTCTGGTTATCCTATCAAACTTACTTGCAAGACGTGTTGATCCTAACTCAGCACTATTCTAGAAAGGAGGAGCATATGGCAAAAAAAATTCAAAAAGAAAAAATTGATAATGTTGGCATACACTCCTTCAGCAAGAAAGCAGATATCTTCTTTAGTATCATTTCTGGTTTGCTGGCCTTCTCTTGTATCTTGCCTTTCATCTTTGTCATCATTATCTCGATTACAGATGAGAAGAGTATCGTTCAATATGGATATAGCTTCTTCCCATCACAATTTGGATTAGATGGTTTTGAGTTTTTGGCTCAGTTCAAAGATAAGATTTTACAAGCGCTCTTTATCTCAGTATTTGTGACAGTTGTCGGTACATTGACAAACGTCTTTATCACTACAACTTACGCCTATGCCATCTCACGTTCAACATTTAAGTATCGTAAATTCTTTACAATCTTCGCTCTTCTTAGTATGTTGTTCAATGCTGGTTTGGTACCAGGCTATATCGTGGTGACTCAATTGCTTCACCTTGGTGATACTATTTGGGCCTTGATTGTTCCAATGCTTCTATCACCATTCAACATCATGTTGATGCGTTCCTTCTTCAAGAAAACCATCCCAGAAGCAATCCTCGAATCAGCTCGTATCGATGGAGCTAGTGAAGCTCGTATCTTCTTCCAAATCTGTTTACCGCTCTCACTACCAGGTATCGCAACGATTACACTATTGACAGCGCTTGGATTCTGGAATGACTGGTTTAACGCCCTTCTTTACATCAAGAGTGACAACTTGTATCCATTGCAATATTTGCTCATGCAAATTCAAAACAACATGGATTACATTGCTAAGTCAGTTGGTATGTCAGGACAACTTGCGGTTGCCCTACCAAAAGAAACAGGTCGTATGGCCATGGTCGTAGTTGCGACTGTTCCGATTGCGATCCTCTACCCATTCTTCCAACGCTACTTTGTAAAAGGTTTGACTATCGGTGGTGTTAAAGAGTAAGGAAGTCTAAGAAACAATGTTTCTTCTCTAACTCTGATTTTTCTGGCAAAGGAAAATCAACAATCTCAATTTGTTAATAACTTTAAAAATAAAAAAAGGAGTTTTTATAATGAAAAACTGGAAAAAATATGCTTTTGCATCTGCTAGCCTTGTCGCTTTAGCTGCTAGCCTTGCTGCTTGTGGAAACCTTAAAGGAAACAACCAAAAAGCTGCTGAATCATCGTCATCAGGTGATACAACTGTTATCAAAATGTACCAAATCGGTGACAAACCAGATAACTTGGATGAATTGCTAGAAAATGCAAACAAAATCATCGGAGAAAAAGTTGGCGCTAAATTGGATATCCAATACCTTGGTTGGGGTGACTACAGCAAGAAAATGTCAGTTATCACTTCATCAGGTGAAAACTATGATATCGCCTTTGCAGATAACTATGTCGTAAACGCTCAAAAAGGTGCTTATGCTGACTTGACAGAATTGTACAAGAAAGAAGGAGCTGACCTTTACAAAGCTCTTGACCCAGCTTACATCAAAGGTAACACTGTAAACGGTAAAATCTATGCAGTTCCAGTTGCAGCTAACGTTGCATCTTCACAAAACTTTGCTTTCAACGGCCCACTTCTTGAAAAATATGGAATCGATATCTCAGGTGTAACTTCATACGAAACACTTGAACCAGTCTTGAAACAAATCAAAGAAAAAGCTCCAGATGTAATGCCATTCGCTGTTGGTAAAAACTTTATTCCATCAGAAAACTTTGACTACCCAGTTGCAAATGGACTTCCATTCGTCATCGACCTTGAAGGCGACACTACTAAGATCGTTAACCGTTACGAAGTGCCTCGTTTCGTAGAACACTTGAAGACTCTTCACAAATTCTATGAAGCAGGATACATTCCAAAAGACGTAGCAACAAGCGAAACTTCATATGACCTTACTCAAGATACTTGGTTTGCTCGCGAAGAAACAGTAGGACCAGCTGACTACGGTAGCAGCTTGCTTTCTCGTGTTGCTAACAGAAACATCCAAATCAAACCATTTACTAACTTCATCAAGAAAAACCAAACAACTCAAGTTGCTAACTTTGTAATTTCTAACAACTCTAAGAACAAAGAAAAAGCAATGGAAGTGTTGAACCTCTTGAACACTAACCCAGAACTCTTGAACGGACTTGTTTATGGACCAGAAGGCAAGAACTGGGAGAAAGTTGCAGGTAAAGAAAATCGTGTTAAAGTCCTTGATGGATACAAAGGAAACACTCACATGTCAGGATGGAACACTGGTAACAACTGGATTCTTTACATCAACGAAAACGTAACAGATGAGCAAATTGCACAATCTAAGAAAGACTTGGAAACTGCAAAAGAATCTCCAGCGCTTGGATTCATCTTTAACACTGACAATGTGAAATCTGAAATCTCAGCTATCACTAACACTATGCAACAATTCGATACAGCTATCAACACTGGTACTGTAGACCCAGAAAAAGCTATTCCAGAATTGATGGAAAAACTTAAATCTGAAGGTGCTTACCAAAAAGTATTGGATGAAATGCAAAAACAATACGACGAATTCTTGAAAAGCAAAAAATCATAAGATAGATTGATTTCGTGTATTCATTCCTAAAAAGAGCGATCACTGCCTTGTCTAGAGCCTTCTAGATAAGGTGGTGATTCTTTTTATAATAAATACATATAATTATTTGTATTTTGTTCAGAGTTTTGCTCTTACATTTAACATTGGTTATAGACATATGAAAAAATACCATCTTATACTCAATGAAAATCAAAGAGCAAACT